>NZ_CP091786.1:1244466-1555583 GCF_022024015.1 Prevotella sp. E9-3 | reverse complement strand
GATTGACAATCACATCAATGCGTTGTGTACTGATAAGAGTGGAAACCTATGGATAGCTACCGATGGCGGACTGCAGATGTTCAACATCCGTATGGAGACTTTCTCGAACTATACAAAGGAAAATAGAAAGCTGAAAGTAAACACCGTCACATCCCTGTTCTATTGTGATGACAACACCATGCTCATTGGTACTTCTGAAGGCCTCACAATTCTGAGTCTTTCAAATGCCGAGGTACGCCACTATACCGGTAACTCGACAAACCTGAAGAAATTCTCCAACAACTATATCACCTATCTGTTCAGAGATTCATACGGACTGATATGGATAGGTACACGAGAAGGACTGAACATTCTGAATCTGCAGGACGACCAGTTGGACGTGCTTACCGAAAAGCAACAACTTTGCAATAACAACATCTGTGGTATTGCAGAAGGAAAGAATCATAACATCTGGGTAAGCACCAGCAACGGCGTCAGTCGAATTGTTGTTCAACGCAACCACGACAATGGCACCTACGACTACGGACTATACAACTATTCGCACAACGATGGACTGCAGAGCAATGAGTTCAATCCTGGAGCTATCTATACCTTCAAGCGAGACAGTACCGTCATCATGGGTGGTCTGTATGGTGTAAACTCAGCACGTCCTGAGACAGCAAGTTCCAGTACAGCTCTTCCACGCGTAATGCTGACCCAACTGTTCATCGGCGAAGAAGAGATCCTTCCGGGACACTCGTATGACGACAATGTCATTCTTACCCAAGCACTCAATGAGAGTAACAAAATTGTGCTGAATAGCGATCAGAACAATTTCACCATAAAATTTGCTGCAGGCAACTATAACCAGAGCGAGCGCCTACAATTCCAATACTGGATGGAAGGACTGGACTATGACTGGCATAATGGTGATGCCATGAAGCATGGTGTTACCTTCACCGACTTGAGTAGTAAGACCTATCGACTTCATGTAAAGGCTATCAGCGCTGAAGGAGCTGTCAGCCAACAGGAACGGGTTCTTGAGATTACCATCTCACGTCCCTGGTATTTGCAAATGTGGATGATTGCCTTCTATATCGCCATCATCATTATTATTCTCTATCTGTGGAGAATCGGTATTCAGAAGATTCGCATTGTATGGAGAAAGAAGCATGAACTGTTGACAGAATTAGCCATCCAGCGTGAGGAAATCAAATCGGCCAGCGACGACTTGCGTCAGCCAATGGCCCGCATGACCTCCATCATCATGAACCTGGCCGAACGTGATTCTACACTTGAGGAGCGTGAGCAATTGAACAACCTGCACTCACAGATGCTACAGATTATCACCCGTGTGAGCGATATGCAAATGGCACTGGAGCATCCTGAAGAGAATGCTCGCCAGCAGGTGAACAAGCATTTCGAATTAGACAGTCACGGTGAGATGAAACTGCCCGATATCGTCAGCGAGGAACTCACCTCTGAAATACGTTCACAATATCGTGAATCTCCAACATCGAAATTCCGTGTGATGTTTATTGACGATAATGACGACTTTATCAAATACATCGATGCACGTCTGCGTTATGTCTATGACTTCCATTCCTACAACGACATCGTCAAAGCTGAAGCTGAGATAGAGACTACCATGCCCGACCTCATTATCTGTAAGCACGCTATGCGCCCACTATCGGGTAGTGAGCTCTGCAATCAGATAAAGAAGAATCCAGCACTCGACAAGATAAAGTTCGTGCTCATGCTCGAAAACAAAATTAGCGAACAGGATTTGGCCGAGCAGATTATCACCCTATCTGCCGACGACTATTTGGAGAAGCCGTTCAACCTTCAGGAAGCAGCCATGCATTTCAATAAACTATTGGGCATTGGTGCATTCGAGATGACCAACAACCTGATTGAAGGTGCTGAAACCCGTATGTTGGAAGGACATAATTCAAGTATGACCACTGCTACTGAGACAATAGACTACGGTTCATTCAATCCGATGAACAACAATGATCAGAATGACGAGGAAATCCAGTCGGTCGAAGTGCAGTTTATCAGAGACGAACACGCTCAAGAAGAAGATGGTTCAGAAACCATCGACTATTCTACGCTGAATGCCGTTGACCACCGACTCATCACAAACATCGAACAGTATGTTCAGCAGAATATGAGTCGCGGTCAGATTAATCTTGAAGAGATGGCCAGTGCAATGGGTATGGGTATGCGCCCGTTCTTTATAAAAGTTCGCGACATAACAGGAAAGACGCCTTCAGAAGTAGTTAAAGATCTGCGCCTGAAACATGCCTGCATGCTACTGAAGCGCACCAATATCAATATGAGCGAGTTGGCCACTAATGTTGGTTTCACTACAGGCGAACATTTTATCAACACGTTCAAGGAGAGATTTGGCATTTCACCTTCTGAATACAGACAGAAATATCGTAAATGAATTTTTCAGGATATATCAAAGCGGGGATGATGAGTATCGTCCTCGCTTCATCTTACCAAACAGGCAAGGCAGAGCAGATAGCCGAGGAAGGTTCTGACTCCATCATCCGCCATCAGTTGGAAAATATGGGAGTGAACTTCTCCCACAACAACCGAGTGACGCTACTCATGTCCGGTCAGCAGAAATTTGATGACATGTTTGCTGCTATCCGACAAGCACGTCACAGCATCCATCTCGAATATTTCAATTTTCGTAATGATTCCATTGCCTCACTATTGTTTGACCTTCTACGCGAAAAACGCAGAGAAGGCGTAGAGGTACGTGCCTTGTTTGATGGTTTTGGCAATGACTCTAACAATCAGCCACTTCTGAAACGCCATGTCGAAGCATTAAGGGTAGATAGCATTGACATCTGGGAATTCGACCCGATACGTTTCCCCTGGGTGAATCACATCTGGCCGCGCGACCATCGCAAAATTGTGGTTATAGACGGCTCTATTGCCTATACTGGTGGGATGAATGTGGCCGACTATTATATAAAAGGTACGGAACAGGTAGGCGCCTGGCGCGATATGCATTGTCGAATAGAGGGCGGAGCTGTCAACGAACTACAGCTTATCTTCTCACGCATTTGGGAAAAGACAACTGGTGAAGACATCTGGAAACCAGAATATTTTCGCGCCTATTCCCCTGAGCCCTTTGAGAACCTAAAACCGGACACCACAGCAACTGCCGGCCATAAGTTGGTGGGAATCATCAATCGCGAGCCCCATAAGACCAATAAGATTATGCGAGAGTTCTATATTAAAGCCATCAATGAAGCGCGCGATTCCATCCATATCATTAACCCATACTTCACCCTTATCCCCAGTGTCACCAAGGCATTGCGCAATGCTATCAAGCGTGGAGTGAAAGTTGAATTGATGCTCTCAGCCAAAAGCGATATTCCTTTAACCCCCGACTGTGCCTTCTACCAGGCACATAAGATGATGAAACAAGGCGCTGAGGTTTGGCTCTACCAACCAGGATTCCATCATTCCAAGATTATGATGGTGGATGGAAAATTCTGTACCGTAGGTTCTACAAATCTCGACTCGCGCAGTCTGCGTTATGACTATGAGGAAAATGCTGTGATTATCGACAAGAACACCACTCATGAACTCGACCTCATGTTCAGTCACGACAAAGAGGAAAGTATCCGTCTCACCCCGGAATACTGGAAAAAATTCCGTACTCCCTGGCAACGGTTCCGCGGATGGTTTGCCCATCTGCTTGTACCATTCCTTTAGTGAAGAGATTTTACAGTAAAAATGATGAAAGTAAAAGGCGAAAAGATAATTTTAGGTATCGACCCTGGTACCAATATCATGGGCTATGGTGTTCTGCGCGTTGTTGACAACAAGGCACAGATGGTGACCATGGGCGTCATCGATCTGCGAAAGTTCGGCGATGCCTATCTGAAACTGGGCCATATCTATGAGCGTGTAACAGGTATCATTGATTCTTTTCTTCCCGACGAACTGGCTATCGAGGCGCCTTTCTTCGGTAAGAATGTACAGTCGATGTTGAAATTGGGAAGAGCTCAGGGAGTAGCTATTGCCGCAGCTATCCGCCATAGTGTGCCTATTCATGAATATGCCCCTATGAAAATCAAGATGGCCCTTACTGGCAATGGCTCCGCATCGAAAGAACAGGTAGCCGGCATGCTTCAACGGCTGCTAAAGATTCAGGACGATGAAATGGGTAAGTTCATGGATGCTACAGATGCACTTGCTGCTGCCTATTGTCACTATCTGCAGATGGGACGCCCTGAGACGGGTGCCACTCATTATAAAGGTTGGAAAGACTTTGTCAACAAGAATCAGGAAAAAGTATGGAACAACAAGCAGAAATAACCGTTATCTTTGGTCCTAACGCCAGCGGCAAGACACAGTATGTGGAGCGGTTGCGCAGACAGTTGGCCAGTGACAGCGTACGCTATCTGGCTTTCAGCGATGCGTATGGAGCTGCTACAGACCGCGCCTATTATCTGCAACTGCGTTGGAACCAGCACGACATTGACGAGGAAACGCCAACCGTAGGCAGTCAGTTGATGCGGGCCTATGCGCTCACGGGGGATGATACTCCAGAGCGTCAACAGCTTCTCGATCATTTATGTCAGGTTTTCAATCTCCAGCCACTACTCGACAAGTACGTCATTTTACTCTCCAGTGGCGAACTGCGAAAGTTCCAGCTCATCAAAACCCTTTTAGCCAATCCGAAAACGCTGATTCTCGATAATCCTTTTATCGGTCTGGACGCACAGGCTAGAGAACAACTTAACGATTTGCTGCCTCAGCTTGCCGAGAGTCAGAATATTCATCTCTATCTTGTGGTATCACGCCGAAGCGACATTCCCAACTATGCAACAAAGGTGCTGAATATTGAATCAGAAGGGTCAGGTATTACAAAGGATTCATTTGTACCGCCAGTATGCTTTCCACCTTCTTTAAAAGTATCGTCATCCAGCTCCACCGTCATTGACATGCATAAAGTGAGTATTCGTTATGGCGAGCGTACCATCCTGAAAGATCTTGATTGGTGTGTAAAGAAAGGCGAACATTGGGCGGTATCAGGACAGAACGGAAGTGGCAAATCCACTCTTCTCTCGCTCGTTTGTGCCGACAATCCTCAAAGCTATGCCTGCGATATTGCCCTTTTCGGTCATCCTCGTGGCAGTGGGGAGAGTATCTGGGAAATCAAACAGCGCATAGGTTATGTGTCTCCTGAGATGCACCGTTCCTATCAGCGCAATATGCCGACTATCAATGTGGTGGCAAGCGGACTGAAAGATACTGTCGGTCTCTATGTACGTCCCAACGAAAGCGAAAAAGAACGTTGTTTGCAATGGATGAAAATATTCGGTATTGACCATTTGGCTCAACGGTCGTTCGTCACGCTTTCAAGTGGGGAGCAACGATTGGCTTTGGTGGCCCGTGCTTTTGTCAAGACGCCAGAGTTACTTATTCTTGATGAGCCTCTTCATGGCCTTGACGACAATCATCGCGAGAGAGTTCGTAATATCATCGAGCTATATTGTAACAATTCCGAGAATACACTCATCATGGTGAGTCACTACGAAGAAGAACTTCCATCCTGTGTCAACAAACGGCTATTGTTACAACGTCACTGACACCTTATTATAATTATATAGAACGGATAAAAACAAATAAAGAAGCAGAATATGAAAGCACTTATCATTAGTATTATCTTTTCATGTATAGCAAGTTTGAGTCTTAATGCCCAGGAAGTGTATAACACCATTCACACTAAGGCTAAGGAAACTGTAGAAAACCCCAACACAGCTTCCGTACTTAGAGATTTCAACCAGTTTAAGGTAGATGCTCTTGACTATTTACTCATCAAGATGCGTGAACAGATGCCCGACTCTACGGTTAGCTTCCTTGACAAGCAAGCCTTGGCCCTGAACAATTTCATGAATCTCTATACTTCAAACATTCTTCAGTTGCGCAATGAGCCAAAAGTATATATGATTGAGGTGGTGAAGATTTTCATGGATGCCAGCTATTCTAATCCGTTGTTCAACGATGCCGATAAAGACCTCGTGATGACCTACTATTCAAATGGTGATTCCATGACTCGTTTTTCACTCGACACCGACTGGCAACGAGCTTATGTGGCAGCCTCGTTCGAACTGAAGAAATGGAAAGAAAACGGTAAGGCTGTAACAAAATAGAAAAAGTGTGCTGCCTACTATGATAGTAGTACACCCAAGGCTACTGTCAGTCCATAGACAAAGATGTTGCGAGCAGTCTCTCCAAGACATTCGTTCAAGGCTTTTCCTTGCCATATCTTCTTCATTTTCAAATAAGTAAAGAAATGTAGTGCAAGATATACAAAAGGAAGGACAAAAGCCAACAAATGACCATTCATCCAGAATAGGAGTCCGAGCAATGTGGCACCAATACCCACGCCAAGATAAACGCCCAAAGTAGCTTCGGCACCAATATGTACTACGAGTGTATTTTTTCCAGCCACACGATCGGTATCACGATCACGGAAGTTGTTTACCAATAGCAGTGCATCAATCACAACACCACAAGCTATTGATGCCACTACTACTTCAGCTGTAATGTTGTGCATCTGCAGATAGTAAGTCACCGTCACGGGAACAACTCCAAAGAATACCAGTACAAGCAAATCGCCCAATCCCATATACGACAGATGAGTGGTATAAAGGAAACAGAACAGCACGCAGAAGAAACCAACAAGAATCATCTCCATTCCACCATAGAGCACTAGTGGCAGGCCAACAATACAAGCCAACACTGTGGTAATGGCAATGGCATGTTTCATGGCATCAACACTCACCCACCCCTGTGCACATGCACGTTCAGGGCCCAAGCGGGTTTCACGATCGTCAGTACCCTTCGTAAAATCAAACAAATCGTTTACGAAGTTGGCATCAATCTGCATGATAAAGGCAAAGAGCATACACAGAGTGGCAGCGATCCAACTAAAAGGCTTGTTTCCATCTTGTTGTGAATCAGCAAAAGCCAATGCCAATCCTATCATTACAGGCACTGCCGCCCCTGTCAATGTTTTGGGGCGAGCAGCCAGTATCCAGGCTTTTATAGAGTTCTTCTCTATTGTTTTATTGTCCATTTTATTCAATTTTCATAAAATCGTTTGCAAAAGTAGATAATTCTTCGTATATTTGCAAAAATCTACTCTGAAAAATAATATGCTCAAAAATACCCCCAGTCTGGATTTGGTAGAGTTTGTCGAGACGCAGATTCTCCCTCAATATGCCCAATTCGACAAAGCCCACAATATGGAACACGTGACCCGTGTTATTCGCCGTTCGCTCGACCTAGTCAAATCCACAGGCGCTGATATTAACATGGCTTACGCCATTGCAGCCTATCACGATTTAGGATTGTCGGGACCACGCGCCATTCACCATATCACAGGTGGAAAGATTCTCATGGCCGATGCCCGCCTGAAACGATGGTTCAGTGCCGACCAGCTAAAGGTGATGAAGGAAGCTATCGAGGATCATCGTGCTTCTGCCTCGCATGCTCCACGCAGTATATATGGAAAGATTGTTGCCGAGGCAGACCGAGATCTATCACCCGAGGTTGTACTTCGCCGTACCGTTCAGTTCGGTTTATCCAACTATCCTGAACTCACCCAAGAACAGCAATGGCAGCGTTTCAAGGAACACATGGACCAGAAATATTCTGTCAACGGCTATATACGCTTATGGATTCCCGGTTCTCAAAATGAAAAGAACCTTCAACTGTTGCGCAACATTATTGCCGACACCCCAAAATTGAAGGAACAATTTGAAATCTACTATAAAGAAGAAACACTATGACAAACAAAGAATTAATGCGACGTGCCATTGAACTGTCTAAGGACAGTGTGCGTCATGGAGGAGGTCCTTTCGGAGCAGTGATTGCCAAGAATGGCGAAATCATTGCTGAAGGTTCCAACTGTGTTACTATTGATAACGACCCGACAGCCCATGCTGAGGTGGCTACTATACGAAAAGCTTGCAAAAAACTGAATACTTTTGATCTCTCCGGTTGTGAGATATTCACTTCGTGCGAACCTTGTCCAATGTGCTTGGGAGCCATTTATTGGGCCAAACTCGATAAAATCTATTATGCCAACGACCGTAAGGATGCAGCCGACATAGGCTTTGCCGATGATTTCATTTACGAAGAACTGCCCCTCAAACCGCAGGACAGACAGAAACCGAGTGAGATTCTCTTACGCGAGGAAGCCATAGAAGCTTTCCGTATGTGGCAGGAGAAAGAGGATAAAACAGAATACTGATTGGGAATGAATCAGAACAAATCCTGAAAAAACGATTGACAGGAGCCTACAACAAGAACAGATAGGCGTAAGCCAAAATGGCCAGTAGTATGACAAGAACACAAGTCTTTATCATACAGCTGGTCACTTTTTTTATGATGTAGGCACCAACAATGATGACTACAAGCAGAAAAATATAATATTGGACATTGTCCATACTTACGCTTACAGAGTATTACTACTTCTTAAACAATTGGCGGAAAGCAGTGGGCACAGGTGTTTCAAACTCCATTGGTTCGCCTGTTACAGGATGAGTAAAACACAACAGCCAGGCATGCAGACAAAGACGGTGAAGCGGATCGTCACCATTTCCATACTTGGTATCACCACACACAGGATGCCCCATATCGGCTGAATGAACACGAATCTGGTTTTTACGTCCAGTTTCCAGTTTATACTCTACCAGCGAATGTTCAGTGGTGCGATCCATCACATGGAAATGAGTGATGGCCAGTTTGCCTCCGTTGTCAACAGGCGATGAATAGGTCACATAAGCTTTATTGTCTTTCAGCCAGTTCTGAATAGTACCTTCGTCCTGCTCCATCTCTCCGCTTACCACTGCCACATAGCGACGGTCGTAAACGATATCGTGCCAGTTATGTTCCAGAATCTGTTCGGTCTCAATATCCTTGGCATAGACCATCAGTCCACTGGTATCACGGTCCAATCTGTGAACCACGTGGGCAGTACATTTCTGACGACTCTTCTTGAAATAATCGTCCAATACGCTCTTCACGTTCAGCGAGCTATGACCAGCAGCCATCGACAAGATACCAATATTCTTCTCAACCACAATCAGCCAACGGTCTTCATAGACAATCTTCACATAGCGGCTTTTGAATCCTTGCTGGTTGCGCTTAGTCTTGCTCACGGCCACTTTCATGCCAGGTTCCAACATAAAGTCAAACTGAGAGACAGTCTTTCCATTTACCTTGATGCCACGTCCTTGGAGAGTAGCCTTTATTTTTGTACGGCTTTGCTTCACGTTCTCAAGAAGGAACTCCAGCAAGGGCTGCGACTTAGTAACCTTGAAATGGTCGTAATCGCCTTCACGATTATATCCCGTATTGAATCTCATAATGGGTGTAATATTACATTTTTTAATGGGTGCAAAGTTACGATTTTTATTTTATTTATTTGGCATTTTGCATAGTTAATCGTACCTTTGCATTCAATTTTGTAACCGATATCAAAATATTAAACATTCATACACAAAATGTCACAAACAATTCAGAAGACACTGCGTGACTCTGCCGCTATGCGGTGGACCGCACTGCTGCTGTTGGCTATGGCCATGTTTTGCAGCTACATTTTCATGGATATCCTCTCGCCCATCAAAGACTTGATGCAGGAGACCCGTGGATGGGATTCTACTGCATTCGGTACGATGCAGGGGTCTGAGGTGTTCCTCAACGTCTTTGCTTTCTTCCTCATCTTTGCCGGTATCATTCTCGACAAGATGGGCGTACGTTTCACTGCCGTCCTTTCAACTGTAGTAATGCTTGTAGGCGCCTGCGTAAAATGGTATGCAGTAAGTGACGGATTCATTGGAAGCGGTTTGGAAACATGGTTCAACAACAATCTGAACTATATTCCTCTATTCGACGAACTAGGCGTTTCTCCTTTCTATGAGGGCATGCCAGCCTCGGCTAAGTTTGCCGCCTGCGGTTTCATGATCTTCGGTTGTGGCTGCGAAATGGCTGGTATCACCGTCAGTCGTGGTATCGTGAAGTGGTTCAAAGGCCGCGAAATGGCACTGGCCATGGGTTCAGAGATGGCATTAGCCCGCCTGGGTGTAGCCACCTGTATGATTTTCTCGCCATTCTTTGCTCGCTTAGGTGGTGAGATATCTGTAAGCCGTTCTGTGGCCTTCGGCGTTGTGCTGATGTGCATCGCACTGATTATGACCATTGTATATTTCGTAATGGACCAGAAATTGGACGCTCAGACAGGTGAAGCTGAAGAGAAGGATGATCCTTTCAAAATCAGCGATTTGGGCAAAATTCTTACAGACAGTGGTTTCTGGATTGTTGCTTTGCTTTGCGTTCTCTACTATTCAGCTATCTTCCCCTTCCAGAAGTATGCTGTGAACATGTTGCAGTGCAACCTCACACTGGTGCAGCCAGAACCCACTTCGTTCTGGGCAAGCGACAATATCACTTATTTCCAGTATGTCATCATGCTCGTAGTAGCTGCTGCCGGATTCGCTAGCAACTTCCAGAAAGTGAAGTCACGCCGCTATGGTCTTCTCTGCTTGTCAATCCTTTCACTTGTATTCTATTGCTACATGGGCTTTATGCGTCAGACAGCTGAGAGCATCTTTGCAGTGTTCCCCTTGCTGGCTGTACTCATAACTCCCATCCTGGGCAGTTATCTTGACCATAAGGGCAAGGCTGTCAGCATGCTGATGTTAGGTTCGCTGCTGCTCATTGGCTGTCATCTCACCTTTGCGTTCATCCTGCCATTGTTCAAGGGTAGTGCAGTTGGTGGTGTGATTATTGCTTATACTACAATTTTGGTGTTAGGTGCATCCTTCTCACTGGTTCCCGCTTCATTGTGGCCTTCAGTACCCAAGCTGGTTGATGCTAAAGTAATTGGTTCTGCCTATGCCCTTATTTTCTGGATTCAGAACATCGGTCTGTGGTTGTTCCCTCTGCTCATTGGCAAGGTACTTGACAAGACCAATCCCGGCACAGTCAGCGCTACCGATCTTGACTACACAGCTCCGCTAGTTATGCTGGCCTGTTTGGGTGTTGCCGCATTGGTACTGGGCTTCATTCTGAAAGCCATCGACCGGAAGAAGGGACTAGGTTTGGAACTGCCCAATATCAAAGAAGACTCAGCTGAATAAATACTACGGTACAATAAGTACCTAACGATAAACGGATTCCTGCTAAACAAAATAGCAAGAATCCGTTTTAATATTTGTAATATTTGCAAAAGGCACGTTTAATGCGTGGTTGGAGAAGCCATTAATTCTTCAATGAATAGGTAATCGTAGTCACCACGCGAAGTTTCTTGATGTATGGTGTATTCTGATCACGGTCGTCAATTTCGAATTGTCCCTGTCCGGCTGTTTGTATTCCACCGAGTTCAGCATTGCTTGCTTCTGCAAACTGCTCGGCAGTCTTCTGAGCATTCTTAATTGCCTCTGCCATCATTTCAGGCTTCATTTGTTGGAACGAAGCATATTCATACTGCGCATTACTGTTTTCGATTGCGACACCCTGCTTCAGTAGTACAGCCTGTTCAAAAATCGCCTTGTTCACCTGTTCCACCTTACCTGTAGCCACAGTGATGGTTGTAGAAACGATATATCTGAAATTCTTATTGTTATCGCCCCACTCTCTTGCTTCCAGATCACTGATGGTTGGCGGGTTAATGGTAATTTCCTTCTCATCCAATCCGTTATCTTTCAAGAACCTCTTGATTTTTGCAGTCTGTACGTTTATACTTTCATAGAGCATAGGCAGGTCATTGCCAGTCACCTTTGTGCCAATACTCCATGTAACCTTATCGGCTGGCACCTCACGTTCAGCAAGTCCTTTCACAGTTACGTGGCGGTCCTTATTGGCAAAATTGTCAATACCACTTTTTACGAACCACCCCAGGCAGATGATGCCCAAAGCAATTAATGCTGCTGCAATCAAACGATCTTCTTTCATATTCTACAAATGTTTTAAATGTTAATACAATATTTTATTATACTTTCGACTGCAAAGATAGACAATCCTTTTATTTTTGAGATAGGAAAAGCCCTACAATTGAAGGGGCATTCCCCTAAATTAACTATTTAAAGACATCCATACGATAGGCAGTACCAATCCATACGATAGGAGGCACCTTTCCATATGATAGGCGGTACCTTTCCATACAATAGAAGACTACAAGCAAAAAAGAACGCCACATAATGAAGTGGCGTTCCTTTATGTAAGGAGGTTCGGCAATGAGTGCAGAGCCTAATAATCAGCACGCTTGTTATTCCTTATCCATGAGAATCTTCATCATGGTAACAGCTGAATAAGGCACTGGAGTACCAGGACCGAAGATAGCAGCTACACCAGCTTTATAGAGGAAATCATAGTCCTGAGCAGGAATAACGCCACCAGCAATGACCATGATATCATCGCGGCCTAATTTGTGAAGTTCCTCGATAAGCTGTGGAATAAGTGTTTTATGACCGGCAGCCAACGACGAAGCGCCAACGATATGGACATCGTTCTCAACAGCTTCGCGTGCAGCTTCCTCTGGAGTTTGGAACAATGGTCCCATATCCACATCGAAGCCACAATCGGCATAGCCCGTAGCCACTACTTTCGCACCACGGTCGTGACCGTCCTGTCCCATCTTAGCAACAAAGATACGCGGACGACGACCCTCTTTCTTAGCAAACTCATCGGTCAGTCGGCAAGCCTCGGCAAACTGATCGTCATTCTTTGATTCTGAACTATACACGCCTGAAATGGTTCTGATTACTGCTTTGTAACGACCTACAATTTCCTCGCAGGCATCTGAAATCTCGCCCAGTGTACAACGCAACTGAGCAGCCTTTACTGCAAGGTCGAGCAGATTGTTCTCTGATTTACGACCTTCTTTGAAATCACGTACGCATTCAGTGATTGCCTTCAACGCTGCCTTACAAGCAGCTTCATCACGATGGGCCTTCACCTCCTTCAAGTTCTCCTCCTGCTGCTTGCGTACAGCGGTGTTGTCAACCTCAAGAATGTCGATAGGATCCTCGTGTTCCAAACGGTACTTGTTGGTACCAACGATAGTCTGAACACCACTATCGATACGTGCCTGAGTACGGGCAGCAGCCTCCTCAATACGCATCTTTGGCAGACCGGTCTCAATAGCCTTTGCCATACCACCCAGTTTTTCAATCTCCTGAATGTGTTCCCAAGCTTTATGAACAAGTTCGTTGGTAAGTGTCTCCACATAGTAAGAACCTGCCCACGGGTCAATCTGCTTGCACACCTTGGTCTCGTTCTGGATGTAAATCTGCGTGTTACGAGCGATACGAGCCGAGAAGTCGGTAGGCAGAGCAATAGCCTCATCAAGGGCGTTGGTATGGAGTGACTGGGTATGACCCAATACAGCAGCCATAGCCTCGATACAGGTACGACCAACGTTGTTGAATGGATCCTGCTCGGTAAGCGACCAACCAGAAGTCTGAGAGTGGGTACGCAGAGCAAGCGACTTAGGATTCTTAGCGCCGAAGCTCTTTACAATCTTTGCCCACAGTAGTCGACCTGCACGCATCTTGGCAATCTCCATAAAGTGGTTCATACCGATAGCCCAGAAGAATGAGAGACGAGGTGCAAAAGCATCCACATCAATACCAGCATTGACACCCGTACGAAGGTAGTCCATTCCATCGGCCAGGGTGTAAGCCAACTCAATATCAGCGGTAGCACCAGCCTCCTGCATGTGATAGCCTGAGATAGAGATAGAATTGAACTTAGGCATCTTCTGAGAGGTGTATTCGAAGATATCGGCAATAATCTTCATCGAGAATGCAGGAGGATAGATATACGTGTTACGCACCATGAATTCCTTCAGAATATCGTTCTGAATGGTTCCTGCCATCTCTTCCAACTGAGCGCCCTGCTCCAAACCTGCCACAATATAGAAAGCAAGAATAGGAAGCACGGCACCATTCATGGTCATAGACACAGACATCTTGTTCAAAGGAATACCAGAGAAGAGCACCTTCATGTTCTCTTCGTTGCAGATAGACACGCCGGCCTTACCCACATCGCCCACAACACGAGCGTTATCAGGGTCGTAACCACGGTGTGTAGGCAGATCAAAAGCTACAGAAAGACCTTTCTGACCAGATGCCAGATTACGGCGATAGAATGCATTTGATTCTTCAGCTGTAGAGAATCCGGCATACTGACGGATAGTCCAAGGCTTGAAGGGGTACATCATTGAATAAGGACCACGCAGATAAGGAGGAATACCAGCTGTAAAGTCGAGGTGTTCCATTCCTTCGAGGTCTTCCTTAGTATAAACTGGGCGAACCTCGATATGCTCTGGAGTCTTCCAGTTTTCTACGATTCCATTATCTTTAATCCACTTGGCACCATCTTGAGCCTTGATGCCTGCATAGATATCAATATCTTTAAACTGTTTACGCATAATTCAAGTCTCCTATTCTTTAAATACCAAGTTTCTGATTATATTCTTTCAAAGTCTCAAGTACGTTGCACTTCACGTGAACAAAGTTCTCGATGCCAGCGGCTTTAAGATCCTCCATGCAAGCAGGGGCACCAGCTACAACGAACATGGCGCGACCATTCAAGTACTTAAATGCAGGGATAGCATACTCAGCATACTCATCATCAGAAGAACAGATAACTACGATATCGGCCTTAGCCTCCAAAGCAGCATCAACACCCTCTTCAACAGTCTTGAATCCAAGGTTATCAATTACCTTATAACCAGCACAGGCCAAGAAGTTGCATGAGAATTGTGCACGAGCCTGACGCATGGCCAGATTACCAATGGTCAGCATGAAAGCTGTAGGCACCTTAGTTTCCTCAGTATGGATGCGTAAATCCTCGAAATCAGCGGCAAGTCGAGTACTCTCGATAGACTTGAAAGCTATGGTTTCTTCCCCATTATGGTGTACGCCACCACAACCACAATGCTGCTTGCAGGGCTTTTTACCCTCACTTTTCTCAGTGAAGTTAGGGAACTGATTGGTACCCAGAATGAACTCCTTGCGTTTTGCAGCATCGCCATGACGTTTAACATTGGTTGCATTGATATCATCCTGAACGGTACCTGCCTTGATAGCTGCCAAGAAACCGCCCTCTTCTTCTACCTTCAAGAATAGCTTCCAGGCCTCTTGAGCCAAAGCATCAGTAAGGTGCTCAATATAGTAAGAACCGGCACCTGGATCAACAACCTGACCGAAATGACTCTCTTCCTTCAGCAACAACTGCTGATTTCGGGCTATACGCTCAGAGAATTCAGTAGCCTGTTCGTATGGGGCATCAAACGGAGTGACCACCATTGAATGAACACTTCCTAAAGCTGCACTCATAGCCTCAGTCTGTGAACGCAACAAGTTTACATAGCTATCAAAGAGTGTCTGATTATAAGTAGAGGTAGTAGCATTGATTATCATCTTACAAGCACAGTCGCACTTAGGCTCATACTGCTTCACAATCTGAGCCCAGAGAAGACGGGCAGCACGGAACTTGGCAATCTCCATGAAGTAGTTCTCGGAAATGCCCATATTGAATTTGAGACTCTTGGCTGCCAAAGAAGCATCAACGCCTGCATCGGTAAGCGACTGTAAATATTCATTACCCCAGGCCAACGCATACCCTAATTCCTGCACAATATAGGCACCTGCATTGTTCAATGCATCACTGTGTACAGTGATACCACGGAAGTTGGGATAGTCTTTAAACGACTCGGCCAACTTTGGAGCAAAGGCCAATACACCAGTAACATCCTTACCTTTGAGCACCATTTTTTTCATTGGGTCCCACTCAATAGAGCCTACGATTCTCTCTTTATCGTAGCCTTTCTTCTGCCAGTAGGTCTTAAGAATCTCAGCAAGTTCGAGTGAGTGACGCTGGCATGTAGAGAAGTTCACCTCTACACAGTCACAATAGATGCCGTTGAGCAAAGTCTCAACAGTATCCATCGACACCAACTTTCCGGGAATATGGAATCCAAGCGAATCTACACCTTTGTTCAGAATATCGAGAGCCTTAGCATTAGCAGCCTTCGGATCACTAGCTTCAATATTCTGACGAATATACCATTGGTTAGAATCTTTATTATTTCCTCGAACAAAGGGGAACTCTCCAGGAAGAGAATCAGGTGTTTTTAAATTCGCCAAATCTTCACGGCGATAGAAAGGCTGTACATTAAAGCCTTCGTTTGTTCTCCATACCAAGCGCTTCTGGAAGTCGGCCCCTTTCAAGTCAACCTCAATCTTATCCAACCACTCCTGGGTGGAAGGCGACGCGAACTCGGTAAAGAGTTTTTCTCTGTTTGCCATAATTATCAAATAAAATGTTATTATTATGTTAGTATAAAGGTATTGTCAAACATAGCATAGTATAATTCTTACCACAGAGTACGCATGGCACTCTGCGGTAAAAATGGAAAGGAATTATTTGCGCAAGGGCTTGATAGCAAAGGTAAAGTCGTAGTCCTGATAAGGCATACGATATTCCTTGCGAGGCCAAGCGCCCCATGAGTTAACGCAAGCCAGTCCGATTTGACGCTTCTGAATGTGAACGAAAGTCTGTCCTGGAGCAACGAGATCACCAGAATGGCGTCCCCACGCTTTGTCTTTATGAGGTCCATCATCGAGCATATCTGTACTATAAGGCAGAGCAGATGCTTCCATCGGAGCGTTTGAGTAGAAGCAGAGGCCCGTGCCCGACTTATCGATAACCTGGAACCAACGTACATCAGTATGGTTGCCAGACTCCTGCGGACGAATATAATCGAAATACTCCTTGCGAACCTTGTTCTCGTAACGGCCGATAAACTCAGAGTTGTTGCGGTCAATATAGTTTTCGGCAGGTCCACGACCATAGTAGCGCACCTTATTATATTGTTTAGGCATCTGCAACTGCATACCGAAGCGGAACAATTCTGCCACATTGGCATCTTTCTCAGTAGAAAGTTGTTCACGAACAATCACCTCACCCTCAGGAGTAAGGGTATAGGTCATGGTGAGCTGGGCATGCTGGTCTTTCATATCGAACTTAGCGACTACGGAATTATTGCTTACGCAGGTAACTTCCTGAAGCTTCATATTAGGATTGTGCCAAGTACGGAAATTACGCTGCAGACTTGCACCATAGTCATTATCGGTAGGTGCACGCCAGAATTCTGGCAGAACGCTTGCACGGTTCTGCAACATCTCCTTGCCATCAACAGTGATATAGTCAATCCAACCCGTCCACTTACCTATATAGAGGTCGGTACCAGCAGCCGAGAGTTTCACATAGCTGTTGGTCTCTTCTTTCTGTATTTGAGAATTGAGAGATGTAGATTGAGCGTTAGCTGTTGCATTCAAATCAGGATACTTATAGCCCTGAATGATGAACTGCTGCTTGGCCATAATCTGCCCTTTTTCAATAAGAGGCTGGGCATTATGTGCACGGAAGAAGAAATTAGCTACAATTTCGCGATCAGGATATTTGGCTGTGTATTCGGCAATCGCCTTTTTCAAAGAGGGCGACTCAATTAGTTTTCGGCTCTGAGGTGCTATATTATTGAAATCATTAAATTCCTTCACTACATAGACATTGTTCTTCTCGCCACCAAGAACCAACATACACATCATTTCAAGGTCGTCGAGTGTCTTGAAGAAGTTCTCATTATAAACTTCCAACTTACCGTTCTTCAAGTCAACATCCTTCAGCCATACATTCTGATAGTAATAGCCCACTTCATAAGCATGGGGATTCAGACGACGGTCGGGAGCGATGATACCATTACAGTTGAAGTTATAGTCGGAAGCAGGATACTTACCATAGTCACCACCGTAAGTAAAGATTGTGCGGCCAGTGATAGGACTCTTGTCGCGCATGCCCTGATCAACAAAATCCCAGATATAGCCGCCCTGATACTTGGGGAACTTACGAATGAGGTCCCAATATTCTTTGAAACCACCCATTGAGTTGCCCATTGCATGTGCATATTCACACTGAATAAGAGGACGGGGATTATCGTTCTGAGAATATTTCTCGCAACCATTGTAATCATAATACATAGGACAGAAAATGTCTGTCTTACCATTCTGTCCGGCCTGTTCATACTGACAGGGACGGGTGGCATCAGTAGCTTTCACCCAGTCGTAAGCTTTCTCGAAATTAGGACCATAGCCAGCCTCGTTGCCTAATGACCAAACGATGATTGATGGATGATTGCGCAAGGTGAGCACGTTGCCTTGATTACGCTCCAGATGCATCTTCTCGAAGTCTTTGTTCTTGGCAAGGGTCTTTTCGCCATAGCCCATTCCATGACTTTCAAGGTTAGCTTCAGCGGTAACATATAGACCATACTCATCGCAGAGGTCATACCAGCGGGGATCGTCCGGATAATGGCAAGTACGGACAGCGTTAATGTTCAGTTGCTTCATAATTTTGATGTCCTGAATCATACGGTCCATCGAAACGATATAACCACCATCAGGATCAAGTTCGTGACGGTCGGCACCTTTTATTAATATAGGCTGGCCATTGACGAGCAACTGAGAGTTCTTGATTTCGACACGACGGAAACCGATGCGCTGCTTCACTACTTCCAATACCTTACCGTTCTTCTTCAGCGTCACACAGAAATCATACAGTCGCGGCGTTTCTGCCGACCAAGGTTCCACATCATTATAGTTCAGGATGAAATTCTCGTGCTTATAATAAGGCCATTTATGACCGTCATGTTGGAAGATTATTTCCCCATTAGGTTTCATTAGCGACACCTCCAGATTAATACCTGATGGATTTGCTACATCTATTGTATAATCTATGGCACCCAGTTTCTTCTCGCTATCCCAGTCCCCAGATACGGTAATATCCTTGATATGAACTTTCGGACGAGCATAGAGATAAACCTCACGAGCAATACCAGTAAAGCGCCAGAAGTCCTGATCCTCCAAATAAGAGCCATCACACCAGCGCATCACCTGCATTGCAATAAGGTTCTCACCTTTCTTTAAGAACTTAGTGATATTAAACTCAGCAGCAACCTTCGAATCTTCAGAATAGCCAACGAACTTGCCATTGACCCATACCGACAGATTGCTGGTAGCAGAGCCTACGTGAAAGAAAACATCTTGTCCGTTCCAGTCCTGTGGCAGCGTGAACGTACGACGATATGAACCTGTGTAGTTATTAATTTCGCCAATGTAAGGTGGATCACTCTCAAAAGTAGTAGCCCACGAATAGCCTACATTCTTATATATCTTATCACCATATCCTTCAATCTCGAAGAGTCCGGGTACTGGGAAGTCCACCCAGTCCTTGTCATCAAACTTCAACGAAAAGAAATCTTTGGGAGCCAAATTGTGGTCTTTTACAAAATTGAAACGCCACTTGCCTTCCATCGACATAAAGCGGCTTGATTTTGATTTATCGTTTGCCTTAGTCAGCTCAGCATTCTCAAAAGCGAAGAAATTAGCCCGGCGCGATTCGCGATTAACTTGATTAACGTAAGGGTCTTTCCAAACAGGAGTTTTTTCTTTGGGCGCAGACATCGCTTCAACGGAAGCCATGCATGCAAATGTTAGCAAAAGTAATTTCAACATAGTTATTAGTAATTATATTCAATTTTGCTACAAAGATAGTAAAAAACTACTACTACTATATGCCTATCGCCCTAAATTAACAATCTTTTGTGATAAAAACTTAGAAACATATGGAATATTTCATAAAATGTAGGTATTGTGGACTTTTCATATTTTAACTACTTTTGCACTCGAAAAAGGAACAACATAACAATTTATCAAATAAAAAAGATGAAGAATACTGTTTTTGGGCTAATTATTCCTGCCCTGATGATGGGCACCATAACCACTACAGCGCAAGAGAATGCAGGTGATAGCGTGATGAATCACGCCATGGGAAACCGCCTTAGTGTGGGTGGATATGGTGAGGTTGCACTCTCACGCAATTTCTATAGCGACAACGAGTTCCGTTACAGTCAGCCAGAAAAGCACAAGAACGATCCCGCACACGGTCGTTTCGATATTCCCCATGCTGTTATTTATCTGAGCTATGATTTTGGTAAAGGATGGAAAATGGGAACAGAAATAGAGTTCGAACACGGAGGCAGCGGTGGTGCAGCCGAACTGGAAGCCGACGAGTTTGGCGAATGGGAACAGGAAACGGAAAAAGGCGGAGAAGTAGAACTGGAGCAGTTCTGGATTCAGAAATCTTTTGCCAATTGGGCAAATATTAAGGCTGGTCATATTGTTGTACCTGTGGGTCTGACAAACGCCCACCACGAACCTCTTCAGTTCTTTACCGTTTATCGTCCTGAAGGAGAAAATACCATTATGCCCTGCACCTGGCATCAAACAGGTGTTTCTTTCTGGGGACGTACCAAGAACTTCCGCTATGAGGTACAAATGCTGGCAGGACTGAACAGCGACCAGTTTACCCGTTCTAATTGGATTAAGAAAGGTTCAGCATCGCCTACAGAATACGAGGTGGCCAACAAATATGCAGTAGCAGGCCGATTGGACAACTATTCCATTCCAGGACTGCGCATCGGTATGAGTGGCTATTATGGTCATAGCATCGGCAACTCAAGTCCCAATGAAGCCGAAGGAGCTACCGCCACTTATAAAGGAGCAGTTGCTATTGGTTCACTCGACTTTACTTTCAAGCGGTTCAACTGGATTGTTCGCGGACAGGCAGACTATGGTCATTTAGGCGATGCAGCCCAACTGGCTGATATGTACAACCGCAAGACGAAAGGTTCACCTTTCCATCACAGCAGTTCAATGCGTAACGTAAGCAGTAATGCCTATGCCATTGGTATTGAGGCAGGTTACGACATCTTCTCACAGATTGAAGCAACCAGAAAACAGAATCAGAAACTGTTTATTTTCGGACGCTACGAGCAGTACGATCCATATGCATCCCAGATGGGCGCTAACAGCTACGACTACACAAAAGTACAGCGAATGGCCGTAGGTTTGAACTACTACCCTCTAAAGCAGGTTGTGGTGAAAGGTGAGTTCTCGAAACGATTTATGAAGACCCCGTACAACGATGAGCCAAGCATCAATATCGGTGTGGCTTACGAAGGATTCTTTCTTTAAGTAATCCTCTTCGAAAAAATGAACGAAACTGAATAATAGAAATCATTGTTTAATTTAATACCCTAATAAAAAAAACAAAATTTGGTTTATGAAGAAAATTTTCAAATTCGCTATGATGTTTGCCGTAACAGGCGCATTAAGCTTTGGTTTTACATCGTGCAGCAACGATGATGACAACAACGACAACAACGGCAAAGTAGACCAGACTTCAAAGTTTAGTGATGCCTCATACGGCACCGAAGCAATGAAGGCCTGCGATGATATCATTGCACAGTTGGGAGTTGCCATGAAGGCTATTGAGAAGAGTGCTTTGACCAACGAGCAAAAAGATGAGTTGAACAAGGCATTAGCCAACAATGTTGACAATGTGATTGTGCCTACCTATACTAATCTTGCCAATGCTGCTGAGAAACTGCAAAAGGCACTTGGCGACTTGTCGGTTGATCAGATTCAGCAACAGAACATCAACGATGCCTGCGAGGCTTTCAAGGAAGCTCGCGCATGGTGGGAGAAGAGTGAGGCTTTCTTAGGAGGTGCCGCTCAGGATTTCTCCATCGACCCGGCAATTGACTCATGGCCTCTGAACCGTGATTTGCTGCACAGCTATTTTGCTACTGGCAGCTATAGCGAGGAAGCACTTGAAGATTGCAGTATTCTCGGATTCCACGCTCTTGAGTTTGTGTTGTTCCGCAACGGCGAACCGCGTAAAGTGGAAGAGTTCAAAGGTCTTGACACCTACAAAGGATTTACGGATGTTAAGGGTGCCGAGGAGCTGAAATATGCTAACGACGTGGCCGAAAAGTTGGTGTTGTATTGTTACAACCTGGAAGTAGCCTGGAGCGAGGACCCCAATGCCCAGCGCTTGGCTGCTGTAAAAAATGCAGAATTGGCATACCAGACCAACAAAGGACAGAGCTACGGTTGGAACATGAAGAATGCCGGCAATACACGTAGCACTTTCAGCGAACTGGAGGAAGCTATCGATCAGGTGTTGAACAGCGATGAAGGTAGTGCTGCAGCAATTGCCAATGAGGTAGGCGGCGGTAAGATTGGACACCCCTTCAAGTCGGGTCTCATCTTCTACGTAGAGTCTCCTTATAGCTATAATTCTATCACAGACTTCCAGAACAATATCCGCTCTATCGAAAATGTATGGTATGGCAATGTTAACGGTGCAAGTGGCAATGCCAACTACAGTCTGCACAGCTGGTTTGCCAAAAACGATGCAAAAACCGGTGAGGCTGTTGAGAATGCAATCAGAAACGGTATTGAGAAGATTGGTGCTATGCCAGCTCCATTCGTGAAGTACGTGAGCACTCTTTGGAAGGTCAGCTTCGAGGACACTCCTGTAAGCGAAATCCCAGAATAAAATTACTCAAAACGAATACTATATGAAAGAATTAAAAATTAATCTCTTTGCTCTTTTAGCAATCACTGCGCCCCTCTTGACATCATGTCAGGACGACGATGAAGGACAGACAACAGAAAAGGAATATCCTTATAATTTGGCAGAGAAAGAGGAAGCCTTCGGTAAGGCAAACGATGTATTCTCAGCCGACGAGTGGTATCCAGGCGGACAGCTGGGTACAACGAGAAATCGTAGTTACTCAGCCTTCTCGCCTGCTGTTGAAGTACTCAACGATGGTGAGGCCCACTTCACTCACGGTGAGGATTTCTTCGAGCACATGTACACGCTGAACACCGAACCTCGTAAGGGACTTGGACCTGCATGGGTACGTTCAAGCTGCTTCCATTGTCATCCAGGCTATGGTCATGGCAAACGTCAGGACCGTTATCGTGCCAACGACATTGGCAATGGCTACCTTCTTGTTATCTATCATCCTGCAACCAATGGCTATATCACCGAGGTAACAGGTATGCCTCAAACACAGGCCATGTCACCTTTCAAAGCTCCTATCGATGAAAGTCTTATCGATATTCAGTGGAAGAAGGTTACTGAGATGGAAAGTGGATTAGCCCTTCAATTCCCCGATGGTGAGGAATACGAGCTGATCTATCCTGAGGTAGTGATTCCACAGACTGCGTTCAATACCAATCCTAAACCAGAGGATTACGAAGTACGTCTTGAATCGACCATAGGCATCTACGGAACTGGTTTGCTTGACGCTATTACCGATGATGATATGCGCGAGCAGTATCGCAAGGAGGCAAAACACGCCGAACTGAACCCTGCTATGTGGGACAAGGAAGCTGATGACTTCGCTGCATCTGCCTACTACAAAGCAAACTACAACGATTTAGGAACATTCCACGGTGACCATGGTCCTGTGAAGAAGTTCACCTATGCCATGACTCGTGGTTCACTGCAGGACGGTCCTGGTGCTAACGCTATATGGAACATCACTAACGTAACCCGTAGCGACCGTCACTTCCTCTATACAACGACTGCATGGGCAAAGGCACAGAGCGAAGATGAAGAAGTGATCAGCTATATTCAGGAACACGGTGCCGACGAGAACAGTTTGCTGCACCCCTTCTATGCTGATGGCAAGAAAGAGAACATTTCAGAACGCGTGAATGATATTCTGAGCATCTCATCAATTGCCAAGAAAGAGACATTCGACAAATACCTGTTCAAGGGAATGCCTTATAACGGAAAGGAAGAAATGGGTGATGAAGATTATTACGACTTTATGGTTTGGCATCGCGGTTTAGCTGTACCAGCAGCTCGTAACCTGAACGATAAGGATGTGATGCGCGGTAAGGAACTGTTCGCACAGATCGGATGCACAAACTGTCACCGTCCTTCATGGAAGACTGGCGACGACAAGATGTGGGTGGATGCCTGCATCAAAGCCTATGCCGACAGCAAGGGTCTGGCCAAAGATGGCAACTACTCAAAATTGCTGCCTCAATATCCTAACCAGACCATCTGGCCTTATACCGACATGGTTCAGCACAAACTGTACATGAAGAACGACATTCGTACAGGATGGTGCCGTACTACCCCACTCTGGGGCCGCGGTTTGTCACAGGTACTGACAGGAGCAGAAGACCGTCTGCACGACTGTCGTGCTCGTAATGAGATTGAGGCAATCATGTGGCATGGCTATTCTAAAGACTCACATGCCTATCGTCCAACAGAGAAGTTCTACAATCTGCCCAAGGCTGATAGAGACGCCATTGTGAAGTTCCTCCGGGCTATCTAACAATAATGAGCAAAAAAGATCGTTACTATAGTCAAGAATTCCAAAATATGAACTCTTGAGTTTCTGAATAAAAAATGCTAAAGAAAGCAACAATTATCTTATACTGTGTGGTGGTGGTCGTGATGGCCATCGCCACATTCGTTGAACATGCTAATGGTTTCCGTCTGTACGACGAATGGTGGTTCACTGTATTATGGGCGCTGCTGACGGCAGTTGCCATCGTTTATTTTCTAAAACAAAAGGTGAGCAAACTGTTTGTTGTTGTACTCCACCTTTCATTTGTGTTCATTCTGTTTGGTGCTTTTCTCACCCATGTATCTGCACGACAAGGTGCCCTACATGTGCGAGTAGGTGAACAGACCTCACAGTACATGACACAAGACGGACACCTGCACAAATTACCCTTCACACTTACGCTGGATAGTTTTAATGTTATCTATCACAAGGGAACAACAGCAGCTGCCGACTATGAGTCGCACCTACTATTAACCAACGCCGAAGGGCTGAATCGGAGTGTAACTGTATCCATGAACAATATCTGTTCACAAAACGGCGTACGTCTTTATCAGGCTTCGTACGATGATGACGGACGTGGTACTGTGCTCAGCGTGAACAGCGACCCGTGGGGGATTCCCGTCACCTATACGGGCTATGCCTTGCTGTTCCTTGCACTGGTATGGATGCTCATCGATCCCAAAGGTCAGTATCACCAAGTGCTTCGCTCACCCCTGCTAAAGAAAGGGGCCTTCATTCTCATCATGCTTTTTGGAATGAATGGAAACATGCAGGCGATAAACGACACAACACAAACAAAGAATGAAATAACAGAAGAGCTTCACGTATTGCCGAAAGAAACAGCTGAACACTTCGGACAATTACAGATGCTCTACAACAATCGTATTTGTCCTGTAGAGACCTATGCACTTGACTTTACCAAGAAACTCTATGGTAAGCGTCACTACGGCAAATATACAGCCCTCCAAGTACTCACAGGCTTTATCTTCTATGGAGATGAATGGAGTCAGGAACCAATTGTACGTATCAAAAGCGGTGAACTGAAAGATGCCCGTCAGTTACCCGACTATTGTTCTGTGAATCAGTTCTTCACTCCAGGGGTCGGCTATGTGCTGGGCCCCTATGTGCAAGAGTACTATCGCGGCGGTCAGCACGATGGTTTCCATAAACAGGTGGCCAAGGTAGATGATCAGTTGATGATGGTGATGGACCTTCGACAAGGTAAGCCTTTGAAATTATTTCCCTGTACCGACCAACAAGGAGAAACAACTTGGTATTCACCCATTGACAATATTGATACGGTAAGTGTATCGGAAGATGAACGCAAGTACATTAATGAGATATTCACACTGATATACAGTGAAGTGAGAGAAGGAAATTTCGAAGAGGTTGACAACTATATTGACCTGATGGAACGTCACCAACAGAAAAATGGCGGACTCACACTTCCTTCATCTACAGTAACGAAGGTAGAGCATTTATACAATGCGATTCCTTTTGCCACCATTCTTTTCATGATAAACCTTACCCTCGGATTCATATCGCTGGGTATTTTCATCTTCAGAATGGCAAGACAGGAAAAGGAAACTGACAGACAACAAGAAAGCTCAAAAAGAACAGACTGGTTTCTTCTGCCATTATATGGACTGTTGATGTGTTCCTTCATAGCGTTAACATATTGCGAGACGCTCCGATGGATTGTAAGCGGCACTATTCCCATGTCGAATGGCTATGAAACGATGTTGCTGATGGCATGGTTCATTCAGTTGATTACATTGTTACTTTATCATCGTTTCAGAATTTTGCTCACGTTCGGATTCCTATTATCAGGGTTCTTCCTATTGGTGAGTCACATCTCACAGATGGATCCGCAAATAGGCCGACTGATGCCAGTACTGAATTCGCCCCTCCTGACCATTCATGTAAGTATTATCATGATGTCGTTCGCTTTATTGAGCTTAACCTTCTTCTGTGGTCTTACAGCCCTCGGTCTTCGATTGTTCAAAAAAGGTGGTGATGAAACTATTGCTGCTCTTGGCATGCTTAGCAGAGTGTTCCTCTACCCTGCCCTCACCACATTAGGACTGGGAATATTCATTGGAGCTATTTGGGCCAACATATCATGGGGCACCTATTGGTCGTGGGACCCGAAAGAAGTATGGGCACTCATCACCTTTATGGTCTATGCAGTAGTCGTACACACGCAGTCGCTGCCTGTATTCCGTAAGCCTCTGGCCTACCACATTTACGTTACGCTGGCCTTCCTCACCATTCTGATGACCTATTTCGGAGTGAACTATATCCTGGGAGGCATGCACTCCTATGCATAGACTCAGAAAGAGAGGAATATCATAGACTCAGGCAATCATAACAGATTCAGACAAAGAGGAGTTTACTGCGGCAGGTCTCAGTACCATCGCTTCTAACGATGCGAACGCAGTATTCGCCCTCACCTGTCTGTTCACGATAGAACGAAAGCTGATCACCTTCATGAGCTTCAGCCACATAGGCAATTTCAAAACGTTTCAGCCGATGTTCCTTATACCATGAGAGAGACCACAGGTCGAGAACGTGCTCGATATATTTCACAGAGTTGATGTGACCGTTGATATCTACATCATTATAGTGGGTATCAATAGTGCTGACAAACTCTGCATCATCCGACATTTTTACCCGTCCACCCTTTTCAATAGGACATTCTTTTTCCTTTTCAATCCATTGATTGATAGCGCCATCGTGAATGGAGAGAATATCAGTAGGCTGGCGACTCTCTGTGTCGATCATTGCCCAAACACTGCGACCGTAACCATATACTTTCTCATTTCCTTCAGGAGTTGTGCCAACTACCCGGAAGTTACGGTTGGTGAAGAAACGCATTGCTCCTTCAACCCAGGTCTCAACATTGAACTTTGTATATTGCGACGGCATCTCGTCCATCTCGATAGCCAAACGAGAAAGAACCCATGAACGCTGAATGGTCATCAGATATTTCATACCGAATCCACGGTCAGTAGAATGGAAATCGGCAGCATTCAACATATGATTTCCCAGATGGCCCATAAACAGTTTTCCAGAGAAATCACAATGAAAAGGTTCAGCTAAAAATTCGTATTTTCCTACTTTATCCATCTTGAGAATTGAAAAATTGGGAGGTAAAAGTTATTAAAAATAAATTTGAAAATTAAGAGTTACCAAACGACAGTTTCGCCAATTTTGACCGTAAAATTTCAGCTTCCGACTTCCGGATACTGAGTGTAATCTGACAAGTATTGTCATAGGTCTGACTGACGATGCGTGGCTGCATCTCTTTTACAATACGCATTACATCATTCATCATCACGTATGGGAAGTCGAAAACGATGGTTTCCTCCACCTGTCTCACTTCCATTTCTGCATGGGATAGAGCATCAGCAGAAGCCTCACGATAGGCCACAATCAGTCCACTCGTTCCAAGGTTCACACCTCCGTAATATCGAACCACAACTATCAGAATATCAGTCAGTTCGTTACTATTTATTTGACCTAATATTGGTTTGCCTGCAGTAGAGGAAGGTTCACCGTCATCATTGGCACGGAAGTCTGTGCGCTCAGGTCCCAGCATATAGGCATAGCACACATGACGTGCATCATAGTACTTTTTCCGATAATCAGCCAACAAGGCTTTTATCTCATCAAGTGTTTCTACATGATGTGCAAAAGCGAGGAATTTACTCCGTTTTTCAGAGTAAAATCCTTCGCTTATTCCTTTTATTGTCTTAAATTCGTCGGTCATTAATCCAATTTATGAATCACCAGACCAGAACGCAGTTTAGGTTCAAACCATGTAGCCTTTGGAGGCATAATCTTGCCGCTGTCGGCAATATCCATAATCTGCTGCATGCTCACAGGATAGAGAGCCAGCGCCATACGCATCTCTCCATTGTCAACACGGCGCTTCAGTTCTCCAAGTCCGCGGAGTCCGCCAACAAAGTCTATACGCTTGTCGGAACGCAGGTCTTTAATACCAAGAATCTCGTCGAGAATGAGTCGGCTACTGATATCTACATCGAGTACTCCGATAGGATCACTATTGTCGTATGTTCCTTCCTTAGCTTTCAAACTAAACCAGTGCTGGTCGAGATAGAGTGAGAACTCATGCAACTGCTGTGGCTTATATATTTCGGTACCCTTATCTTCTACGATGAAATTCACCTGCAAGGCAGCAAGGAACTCTTCTGAAGAGAGGCCATTGAGGTCTTTCACCACACGGTTGTAATCGAGAATAGTAAGCTGAGAAGCCTGGAAACAAACAGCCATAAAGTAGTTGTACTCTTCATTGCCCGTGTGATGAGGGTTCTGTTTCTGCTTTTCGGCTCCTACCAGAGCGGCAGCAGCCGAACGGTGGTGACCATCAGCAATATACATGGTGGGCATCTTTCCAAATTCTTTGGTAATGGTATCAATATCCTGCTGGTCGCTGATCACCCAGAACTGATGACGGAATCCATCGATAGGAGCTATGAAATCGTATTCAGGCTTGGTGGCAGCATAGCGCATAATGAGCGTATCAAGCACTTTATTGTCGGGATAAGCGAAGAATACCGGTTCAATATTAGCATTGTTCACACGTACGTGTTTCATACGGTCCTCTTCCTTGTCACGACGAGTAAGCTCATGTTTCTTGATGCGTCCCTGCATATAGTCATCAACATAAGCGCCAACCACCAGTCCATACTGAGTTTTTCCCTGCATAGTCTGGGCATAGATATAGTAATGTTCCTGTTCATCCTGTACCAGCCAGCCTTTGTCCTGGAACTTTTGGAAATTCTCAGCAGCCTTCTCATAGACTTTAGGATCGTACTCGCTAGTACCCACAGGGAAGTCTATCTCTGGTTTGATGATGTGGTAGAGGCTTTTCTCATTGTCGCCAGCTTCGGCACGTGCCTCATCACTATCAAGCACATCATAGGGACGGCTCTCCACTTGTTCTACCAATTCTTTCGGTGGACGAATTCCACGAAACGGTTTAATTGTTGCCATAGTTTCGGTTGTTTATTATTAATAATGATTGAGAATCTATTTAATTACATCTATTGACGAACGGCCTCGAGCATGAGTTGGATATCGATATCGGTAATACCTTTTTCTTTCAGAATATCATACTCAGTATGAAGAAATTCTTTCTCCAAGTCTGTATGTTCGTGTTTCATATACTGCTGAAAATAGCCAATGGCTTTCTCAACCTGCTGCTGAAACCACAGGCAATAGCCGTAATTCAGCAAATCGTCAGCGTGTGGACATTCAACACTTGTTAGTCGCCCATAGAATTTCTCTGCCTGCTCGTATGATCCTGCCAAGGTCTGTGCCCATGCCAACACCCTGTTCACGTTGTCGTTGTCTGGGTCGTTATAGTTCAGTCGATACAGAATCTTCAATGCTTCGTCAACACGGTTCAGCTGAATGAGGCAAACCGAGATATTCAGTTCTACGCCTACGCCGGAATTGCCCGATGCATATAATTTTCTGAATATGTCAAGTGCCTCATCATACTGTTGGTTATTGAACAATGCACGGGCATAACCTATCAAAGCTCGCTGGTGATTGGCATCCAACAGCAAGGCATCATGATAGTGGCTGATAGCCTTCATCTGTGCCTCCTTACGCTCTGCATCGCTCAATGTGCCGGCGGTCAATGCCTGGCCTTGCCACAGTTGGCCAATCAACAGATGATACGCCAGTGTATAACCATTGGCAGGCTGCTTTTCTAATAGTTCCAGTGCCTGTTTACCCATGCCACGCTTCACAAGGAACGATGCCACACGTGTAATGCATTCGCTCATGGAGGGCAGAAGGAACAATGGGGAGTTCATGAATATGGCACGTTGCTGTTCGAAAGGATTCACAAACTCACTACGATGTGGAAAGAGACGGAAGAAACGATATAGGTTCTGCAAATAGAAACGACGAATAAACGCCGGTTGTTGCTGGTCTTCCAGCGGCACTTCTCCCCCCAATGCCATTGGGGTTGCCTCGCCTTTCTCTACGATTTCGAACATTTGCTTGGGCATATGCTCCATCACCTGACTGAAGGCCAGCACAAAAGAATAGCGGTCGCTGTCGCAAAAGGCACCTCCTTGTGTCACAGTCTGCAAGAACTTTCCACCTTTTGTATTAAACCATATATTTGAAATGAGGGGATGATGCGGATAGAAAGGCACAAACCAGTTGGAGATATCATAAAAGAACGGATAGCGCTTCATCTGAGAGAAACCTGCAAAATAGATATCAGAGCCCTTACGCCCCATCTCGGCCATTTTCTTCATGCTGGCCTCCATTCGCTCCACACTATCCTCTTCGCCGTCAGGATGAAGGATGTCTTCCAAAGAATTCTCCCCCATATCCATCATATTCAGACGATTCATCTGAGCGTTATTGCCTTTTATCAGTTCAGGCATAATCTCGTTCTTGATCATCTGAGAATCATCATCAGCCTGCATACAATACACTATCTGCATCTGCAGTTCGGTCAATTCACGCCTCGTCTGTTCATTCAAACAAAGACTGTCAATGGTAGAACGAATTTCCGGATAGAGTTGCGCAAACGAAGAATCGGTACTGAGCACCCATCCCACTAATGCCCGCTGACGAACGTTTTCCACGGTTGACATCTGACTGACATCTACTAACAACTGGAATTTGTTAATGCAGAACGTCATCATATTCGAAAGTGTCAGGGCACTGACCATGAGTTGCTGGTCGATACTGTCAACAGTTGGCGACAGCAGCAGTTCCTTCAGCGGCTGAACGGCAGAATCGCGTAAAGAGTATGAAGTGAAGAGTGTGTTAAAAACGCGAGACATGAACTGCTGATGCTTGCGATAAATCTCCTCAGATTTCACCTTACGAAGATGTTCTGGCTCCAGTTCAAGCATCGCCATACTGGTCACGTCATCTTCCAGCCGTGAGCGCAATTGCTGAAATCCATCATTCATCAGCTCATCATCAGAAGCAGCGCTCAACTCAGACAACTGCGAAGATTTCCTGATACGGTCAATGATAGCCTCGTTGGCCATAAAAACATATAGCCTACGCAACAGCCGATCATAAAGAGCCTCACGTTGCGAGTCGGGAAAACCTTTCCGCCAATAATCCACCATCAACTCGTAGTCCTGACGGATGTGCATGAAAGTCTCCATATCATGCGAACTATGCGTAAGGAAATAGTTAACAGCCAAGTTAATGGCTTTTGAGAAATTACGCTCTCGCAGATACCTGAATATATCGTTAAAATGGGGATTCTGCCACATTTGTCACACCTTGTAATAATTAGTTCAATTTACCTTTCGCCTTCAGCCACTCAATGGCCACTGCCTTATCTGTTTCTCTTGGGGCCTCGGTATGCGAAAATTGACAATCAGGCAATGAGTCAACCGTTTCCTCATTCACGCCACAGCGTTTCTCTATCAGCTTTGAATAGTACTGAAGACCACGTTCATTGATAGAATCACAAGCTTGATTGTAGGCTTTGCAGAAAGCAGTCAGTTGATGACTGGTTGCCGCACGTTCCTTAAAAGCCACGACTCCAAGTCTCAAGTCCATCGTTCGGGTATCCATCAGCACTTCAGCCTGTTTGTTGCGTGCTGCCGAGGCCCATGGCTCGGGAAGAAACAGGGCATCCATAATACCTGCCTCCAGCATACCCATACGAACAGGAATACTGTTCACCTGAATGCGGAACACGCGCTCAGTCTGCAACTTCACGCTATCCACCACCTTATCACTCAGCAAGTGAGTAGCCGAGAATCGGGTCATTGCCACCATCTTGTCGTCCAACTGCTTTAAATGCTTTATACGAGCCTGACGCCCAGAAAGCAGCTGCCAGGACAAGTCGGTCGAAGTAACATCTTTCAATGCCAATCCGCGCTGACGTAGATTCTCTATCCTTACCAGATCACTCACCACAGCATTCACCCTGCCCCGCTCTATGGCCGTGTCGCAGTCCATCTGGGCATTATAGGGAAATATGCTGACATCAATACCCTCATCTTCAAAGAACCCACTCTCATCTGCCACAAATATAGGCAGACAGTCCAAGGTGGGCATCACAGCAATACGCAACTGTGCCGAATCATCGGGCAACACATCGGAAACGTATTTCAAGCCCTCTGCATTGTCACAAGCCCATATTAGCGAAAGGGCAAATAGAAATGCTATTATCTGTTTCATGAGGTGCAAAAGTACTAAAAAGTTTTGGAACAAAGAAAATAATTCGTAATTTTGTGGCTCAAATTTGAATCGGTTTTCGCAATGGCAAAAGACAAAATAGCATACGTGTGCTCCAACTGCGGACAGGAGTCTGCAAAGTGGATAGGCAAATGTCCTTCTTGTGGTCAATGGAACACTTTCAAGGAAATCAAAGTTGCAGCAACTCCTTCAGTATCGTTCTCTTCAAAATCATCTGGCGGTGCAAGCATTAATGCTAGTCGCGTAGGACGGGCACTCCGACTCAACGAGATAACACATCAGGACGAGAAACGAATAGACATGCACGATGAAGAGTTGAACCGTGTGTTGGGTGGAGGATTGGTACCTGGCAGTATCGTTCTACTAGGAGGCGAACCTGGCATCGGCAAATCAACACTATCCCTGCAAACCATGCTCAACCTTCCCGAAAAGCGCATACTCTACGTGAGTGGTGAGGAGAGTGCCCACCAACTAAAAATGCGAGCCGAACGTATCCTTTCAGCCCAGCGCAAGAGTGCTGAGGATGTAATGGACAATTTTCTGATTCTTTGCGAAAACTCTTTAGAACAAATTTTCGAACATATCAAGGAAGAGAAGCCCGAACTTGTGGTAATAGACTCCATACAAACTATCGCAACCGAAGACGTAGAATCTTCGGCAGGAAGCATTGCCCAAGTGCGCGAATGTGCTTCTTCACTTTTGCGGTTTGCCAAGACCAGTGGTGTGCCTGTCATCCTTATTGGCCACATCACGAAAGAAGGCACCTTGGCAGGTCCCAAAATCTTAGAACATATCGTAGATACCGTCATCCAGTTCGAGGGCGACCAGCATCACTTATACAGATTATTGCGAAGCATTAAGAATAGATTTGGAAGTACCTCGGAATTAGGTATTTATGAAATGCAACAATCAGGATTACGTCAAGTTAGTAATCCTTCCGAATTATTGCTTACCGAACGCGAGGAAACACTCTCCGGCATAGCCATCTCGAGTGCCATTGAAGGTGTGCGTCCTTTCTTATTGGAGACACAAGCATTGGTATCATCTGCAGCCTATGGCACTCCCCAGCGTTCAGCCACAGGTTTCGATCAGCGCCGACTGAACATGCTCCTTGCTGTACTCGAAAAAAGAGTAGGTTTCAAGCTGATGCAGAAAGATGTTTTCCTGAACATTGCCGGCGGCTTGCGAGTCACGGATATGGCTATGGACCTTTCAGTAATTGCCGCAATATTGTCCAGCAATGTTGACACCCCGATCGAACCTGGTTGGTGCATGTGTGGCGAGGTAGGATTGAGTGGCGAAGTGCGTCCTGTAAACAGAATCGAGCAACGAGTTGCCGAAGCCCAGAAATTAGGTTTCAACCACATCATTGTACCCCGTTATAATCTACAAGGTTTCGACCGCAAGAAATTCTCCATCGAACTCCATCCTGTACGCAAAGTCGAAGAAGCTCTCAGGGCACTATTCGGATAAATATTTATTGAGACGCCACCTTTAATACGACTTACTATTTTTATATCCTGAGGTGGAATCGTTTCTATATACTTATTTTCACCGACCTCAGTCGTCTTCCATCAGACATCGATAATGCCACTCACCAGCCCCTGTAACATGTCTGATTATGTTTTATCATGACAGATAGACATGGACGACAAGGAAGGTCCTCTTTCCCATTCTCGGAAACTGCTAATCCTCACTCACGATGTCAGGAGAACGTTTGATGTCTCAAACACAAGGTCGGCAAAGATACAGTGTCTCGGGAATGTAGAAAAAAGTAGTTTCTTTTTGCATTTCTCACAACTTTTTGTATCTTTAACGGCGAGTTCTTTTACAACAACCCCCAAAAAGCTAATTTTGTATCTTCGTAAGGCAAATTCATCAAACCTTGGCTACCTGTATAAAGCCATGTGGAGCAAAATCACAATGAATCAAACGGGGCCAAAAATGCATATTTATGCTCTTTTGGAGTGCATATTTATAACACTAAAGCGCGCGAGAATCGCACGGAAATCATTAACTCCATCTTTGGACTTCTACACGCGAATTATGAGTACGTTGCGAATTTTTCGCAACCCATTGAAAACTAAACAATTACAATTTTTATACTTAAAAATGCATTATTTTTCTGAAAATAACTACTAAATATAGGTCGCAATAGAACTTCTATTATACCGTAACCACATTCATCCTATACTACAACTGAATTTCTGTTATGATACAATAGAACTTAAACTGTGGTATAGGAGTTAAACAGTTGCAGTATAGGATGAATGTAGTTGCGATATAGCGGAATATTTATTTCAATTCAGATGATTTTTCGCACCTCCGCCGTTCTAGTTTGCGATTTTTATTTGTCTTGATTTTCGAAAATAGAAACGTATAGATATGCAAGAACAGGCTGTTTTTTAGTCAGATTTGTAAGCAGAAAAAAGTGAAGACTTTACTTCCGCTACATGGATGTAGGTGAGGAAGCAAAGTCTTCACTTAGAATTATAGTAGGTGATTAGTCCTGACTATTCTCAGGGCGCAACTGACGCACAACGGCACCTGCACGCCACATTTCCTGATTACGCATAGCCTCGAGCTCCTTCTCCAATCCGGCACGGTAGTCGGGTTTAGAGTTAGAATCTATAGATATCTGAGCCTCATTGCCTGTAAGCACAGAATAGTACAGCCATTCCATCACAGGCTTGATGGCATCGTGGAAACGGGGAGCCCAGTCGAGAGCACCACGCTGAGCGGTTGTCGAACAGTTGGCATACATCCAGTCCATACCCTTTTCACCAAACAACGGGCCAAGGCTCTGAGTGAGTTCCTCAACGGTCTCGTTGAATGCTTCTGAAGGAGAGTGTCCATGCTCGCGCAGCACTTCATACTGAGCCAGCAACAGACCCTGGATGGCACCCATCAGCGAACCACGCTCACCAGTAAGGTCGCTGGTAGCCTCACGCTGGAAGGTTGTCTTGAACAGATAGCCGGCACCGATACCGATACCAAATGCGATGGTCTTTTCTTCTGCCTTGCCCGAAGCATCCTGATAAACGGCATACGAGCAGTTCAGACCGCGACCCTCGCAGAACATGGTGCGAAGAGAGGTGCCTGAGCCTTTGGGAGCTACCATGATCACATCGACATCCTTTGGAGGAACAACGCCAGTGCGATCACTCCAGTTGATGGCAAAGCCGTGAGAGTAGTAAAGGGTTTTGCCCGGAGTAAGATATTGCTTGATAGTGGGCCATACCTGAATCTGACCAGCATCTGAGAGGAGCATACAAAGGATTGTACCCTTCTGAGCAGCCTCTTCAATAGAGAAAAGTGTTTTGCCAGGTACCCATCCGTCGGCTACAGCCTTATCGAAAGTTTTTCCCTCGCGCTGTCCCACAATCACGTTAAAGCCATTGTCGCGCAGGTTACAAGCCTGTCCGGGGCCCTGAATGCCATAACCGATAACGGCGATGGTCTCATTCTTCAATACTTCACGTGCTTTCTCAAGTGAGAACTCCTTGCTGGTGACAACAGTTTCTACAACGCCACCGAAATTCATTTCTGCCATAATTGTTTTTTGTTTTGAATTAATAATTTCCCCTTTGGCCCTGCCAGCCCTGAACACGAGAGCCGTCGTCTTATGAGTCCACACCAGTTTTACACGAAAACAGGTCGAGGGGCTTTGATTTTTTCAAGTTTCAGACCGCAAAATTATCAAATTGTTACGAAATAACAAAATTTTCCAACACTTTTGTTACAAAAAGTGTAGAGTGGAGGGTCGGAAGTGTATAGTGTAGAGTGTAGGGTGTAGAGTTTGCTACCGCTCCGCAGGACAAATTACAAGGTTCGTAATTGACAATTGATAATTGATAATTCATAGTTGATAATTCATAGTTGATAATTCATAGTTGATGGTCCTGCGGAGCGGTAGCAAACTCTACACCCTACACTCTACACTATACACTTCCGACCCTCCACTCTACACTCTACGCTAAAAAAAGTTCTAAACTTTTTGCCATACGGAGAAAATGTAGTACTTTTGCAAACATATATAATATTGTATAGAGTAATGAAAGATGTTTTCGTGAGCGATGACGCACTTCGCCAGGCTGCCTCTGAAGGCATGGATGCCTTTATCCGTATTTTTGTAAACGCTATCCATGAAGCCATAGGCGGCGAGTTGACAGCTGAATCAATGACTGAGTTGAACAACGACCAAATAACACTTTTGGCTTGGGACATCCTGCACGAAGAAGTGATGGACGGCGGTTTTGTTCAGTTGATTCACAACGGCTACGGTCCCTTCATCTTCAAGAATCCATTCGCTAAGGCCCTGAACAAACTATGGGGCATGCGCGAACTTTCCAAAATGCTGTATGACGCCCATACGCTGTACAACAAATACGGTTCAGAGATTGAGAAGGACTGCACAGACGAAGAGTTTATGGCCATGTTTGAGAAATATCCGGAATTCGACGATTTCGACGACAAGTTCGTGGAATGTGAAGAGGACTGGACCGAACAGATAGCACGATACATAGACGAACACATTTCAAATTTTGCACAAGTCCAATAAATAAAGGACTAAAAGGATAAATGAATAAGGAACAGGAACAGCTCCGCAAAAAGAGCCCCGTACAGATAAAGAACAAAAAGGCCTCGTTTGAATATTTCTTCATAGAAGAGTTTACAGCGGGCATCGTTCTCACAGGCACAGAGATAAAATCTATTCGCGCCGGCAAAGCCAGCCTGGTTGACACGTATTGCACCATCATCAACAATGAACTGTGGGTGAAAGGAATGAGTATCAGCCCTTATTTTTATGGCTCGTACAACAACCACGAGATGAAGCGCGACCGCAAACTGCTTCTCACACGCAGGGAAATAAACCGACTGGCCAGCGCAACCAAACAAACAGGATATACAATAGTGCCCACACTGGTATTCATTGACGAGAACGGACGCGCCAAGATGGACCTCGCACTTTGTAAAGGTAAGAAAGCCTACGACAAGCGACAGACCCTGAAGGAGAAAGAAGACCGTCGCGAAATGGATCGCGCAATGAAAATTTATAAGTGACGCTATTCAGCCATATACCCATTAATATGATGCCAACACTAAAAGAAATAATCAAAGAGCGTATTCTGATTCTCGATGGTGCTATGGGTACCGTGATTCAGCAATACGGACTTACTGAAGCCGACTTTCAAGGCTCGATTCCCCTAAAATATCGTAATGGCAGTAATGCACCCGTCATGATGAAGGGCAACAATGACATGCTCTGCCTTTCACGCCCTGACATTATCACCGATATTCATGAACGATACCTCAAGGCTGGTGCAGACATCATTACTACCAACACCTTTAATGCACAACGCATATCACAGAGTGACTACCTGCTGGAGGAATATGCTTACAAGATAAACCTTGAAGGAGCCCGACTGGCCCATGAGGCGGCTCTACGATTCTCAACAGAAGAGAAGCCCAGATTCGTAGCAGGATCGGTTGGTCCGACGAACAAGACTTGTTCGATGTCGCCCGACGTAAGCAACCCTGCTGCCCGAGAACTGACCTACGACCAGTTGTTTGAAGCCTATACCGAACAGATAAACGGGCTTATAGAAGGCGGTGTTGACGCTATTCTCATAGAGACCATTTTTGACTCGCTGAATGCGAAAGTGGCCATTGACGCTGCACTTAGCTCAATGAAGCGAAAGGGAAAAGAACTGCCCATCATGCTCAGCGTCACCGTGAGCGACCTGGCTGGGCGCACCCTCAGCGGACAAACACTCGACGCGTTCCTTGCATCGATAGACTCCTACCCTATTTTCTCTATCGGACTGAACTGTTCGTTTGGAGCACGACAGATGAAACCATTCCTCAAGGAACTGGCCCGTCGCGCACCATACTATATAAGTGCTTATCCCAACGCCGGACTGCCCAATTCTATGGGACTCTATGATGAGACGCCCGAAACGATGGCACCCCAGATTGGTGAATTCATAGACGAAGAGTTGGTAAACATCGTTGGCGGATGCTGCGGTACAACGCCCGATTTCATAGCGCAATACGTACCTCTGGCAAAGGATGCCAAGAAACGCCACGTGCCTGTTGCCCGTCCCGAGAATTTGTGGCTAAGCGGTCTTGACCTTTTGGAACTGACGCCATCCATTCCCTTTGTCAATGTGGGTGAGCGCTGCAACGTGGCTGGATCGCGCAAGTTTCTACGCCTCATCAAAGAGAAAAACTATGATGAGGCTGTGAGCATTGCCCGAAAGCAAGTGAGTGACGGAGCACTGGTCATCGACATCAATATGGACGACGGACTGCTGGAAGCTAAAGAGGAAATGGTTACTTTCCTGAACCTCATCGCCTCGGAACCCGACATAGCCCGCGTACCTGTAATGATTGACTCCAGCGACTGGAACGTGATTACTGCCGGACTGAAATGCGTACAGGGAAAATGTATTGTGAACAGTATCTCGCTGAAAGAAGGTGAAGAAGTGTTCAAAAGTCATGCCCGCGACGTGATGCGATACGGTGCCGCCGTTGTAGTGATGTGTTTCGACGAACAGGGACAGGCCACTACCTACGAACGCCGTATAGAGATAGCCTCACGAGCCTACCGCATACTGACTCAGGAGGTGGGCATGCAACCGCAAAACATCATTTTCGACCCCAACATACTGGCCATTGCAACAGGTATGGAGGAACACGATGCCTACGCATTGGAATTTATACGTGCAACAAACTGGATCAGACAAAACCTGAAAGGTGCACACGTAAGCGGTGGTGTAAGCAATCTATCGTTCTCGTTCCGCGGTAACAACTATATCCGTGAGGCCATGCATGCCGTATTTCTCTATCATGCAATTCAAGCTGGCATGGACTTCGGTATTGTCAATCCTGCCACAAAGGTCCAGTATGCAGACATTCCACAGCATCAACTTGAAATCATAGAAGACGCCATTCTATACCGTAGAACTGACGCAGCCGAACGGCTTACAGAACTGAGCGTTGCCATTCTGGAAGAACAAAACAAGGAAAAGGAATCGGCAACAGCCAATCCAACTGAGAATGCCAACGATGACCTACAAAACAGACTTTCCATCCCAGTGGAAGAGCGACTGCAGCAGGCACTTATCAAAGGTATAGGCGACACCCTTCAAACTGATTTGGAAGAAGCTATAACAAAATATGGAAGGGCTGTGGACATCATCGAAGGACCGCTGATGGACGGCATGAACGAAGTGGGCAAACGGTTTGGTGCGGGACAAATGTTTCTACCACAGGTGGTGAAGACTGCCCGAACCATGAAACAGGCGGTGGCTATTCTACAACCATATATTGAGGCACAGAAACAGGAGGGCGCTACAAAAGCAGGAAAAGTGCTACTGGCCACTGTTAAGGGTGATGTGCACGACATAGGCAAAAATATCGTTGCAGTAGTAATGGCCTGCAACAATTATGACGTGGTTGACCTTGGTGTAATGGTTCCGGCCGAACAGATTGTAAAAAAGGCCATTGAAGAAAAGGTTGATATAATCGGACTGTCTGGTCTTATCACGCCCAGCCTGGAAGAAATGGTTAATGTGGCAAAAGAACTCCGTAAGGCCGGCCTTCAGATTCCTATCATGATAGGCGGTGCTACCACAAGCGAACTACACGTGGCGCTAAAGATAGCCCCTGTCTATGAAGGGCCTGTGGTATGGATGAAGGACGCCTCCCTTAACGCCTATACTGCTGCAAGGCTGATGAATGAGAAGGAGCAAATGGCCAAAGAACTGGATGCCACCTACGCCCACATGCGACAAGAATATGCCGAGGAGCAACAGCAGCTTCTATCGCTGGAAGAAGCCAGAAAGAACAAACTTGACTTATGGAAAAAACAGACACTATAATTTTCGATTTGGGTGGTGTCATCATCACGCTCAATCAACCTGAAGCCGTTCGCCGCTTTGAATCCTTGGGATTAAAAAACGCAGCTCAAATGCTGGACCCTTACTGTCAGGAAGGTATCTTTGGCGAACTGGAAGAAGGACGCATCAGCGCTGAGACTTTCCGTATGGAATTGAGTAAAATGGTAGGACGAGAGCTTACATTCGAAGAGTGTCGCTATGGTTGGCTGGGATATGCAGAGGATCTTCCTCAACGCAATCTTGACATACTGCGCCAATTGCGTAGTGAAGGCTATCGCATAGTACTACTCTCAAACACTAATCCTTATATGATGTCTTGGGCTATGAGCCCTGCATTCTCACTGGGACCTCAAGCTGCTAATGAGCCTCATCCACAGGGAAAAGCCATCTCAGAGTTCTTTGACGCCTGTTATCTGAGCTATCAAATGAAACTGATGAAGCCTGATGAGACATTCTTCCGCAAAGTACTTATGAGTGAAAGGAAAGCCCCGTACTCGTGCCTTTTCATAGACGATGGTCCCCGTAATGTAGCAGCAGCAAGTCAGGTGGGCATGCGTACCTATTGTCCTGAGAATGGAGAAGACTGGACAGAAACTATTCGCAAATACCTGTAAGGAATAGCAATAAAATAAAGAAAACAAGAGTGACACTATGTTTAAACAAATAACTATGAAAAAAATACTAATACTATTGCTGGCATGCCTCGCATTCGTGTCGGCCGATGCACAAAAGAAACGTGAATTCCGCGGTGCTTGGATTCAATGCGTAAACGGGCAGTTCCAGGGACTTGGCACAGAGAAAATGCAGCAGACGCTAAGCTATCAACTTGATGAGTTAAAGAAAGACGGCGTAAATGCCATCATCTTTCAAGTTCGTGCTGAATGTGACGCTCTTTATCCCAGCAAACTGGAACCTTGGAGCCGTTTTCTTACAGGACAGCAGGGCAAGGCTCCATCACCCTATTGGGATCCACTTCAATGGATGATTGACCAATGCCATCGACGCGGGATGGAACTTCATGCATGGATTAATCCCTATCGGGCTAAGACAAAGTTCACTCATGAACTGGCCATGAATCACGTTGCAGTTGCTCAGCCTTCACGCTGTTTTGACTACGACGGACTGAAGATTCTGAATCCTGGTATTCCTGAGAACCGCGACTATATCTGTAAAGTTGTGAGCGACATCGTTACACGCTACGACATCGACGGTCTTCACATGGACGACTATTTCTACCCTTATCCTGCCGCAGGACAGACTATTCCTGACGACGCTCAATACCAACGCTACAACAATGGTATCAAGGACCGTGGCGACTGGCGCCGTTATAATGTGAGCATGTTCATCAAGCAACTCTATGAAACCGTTCACCAGCTGAAGCCTTGGGTGAAGGTCGGTATTTCGCCTTTTGGTATCTATCGCAACAAGAAGAGTGCTCCCAGCATAGGCAGTAACACCAACGGACTTCAAAACTACGATGACCTGTATGCCGACGTTTTGCTTTGGGTGAACAACGGATGGCTGGATTATTGTGTACCTCAAATATATTGGGAAATAGGTAATAAAGCTGCCGACTACGACACACTCATTCACTGGTGGGACCATTATGCCGCCGGTCGTCCGCTATTTATCGGTGAGGATATTGAACGAACTGTAAAAAATGCAGATCCGAAGAATCCAAACCGCCATCAACAGGCCGCTAAATTTAAACTGCACCAGCAGATGAAAAATGTTGACGGCATAGTGCTGTGGTATGCCAAAGCCGCCGTCGATAACCCTGGTGACTATGCCACTCAGTTGCGCCGTAACTATTGGCGCACACCTGCCCTACAGCCAGAGATGGCATTCATAGACAAAAAGGCACCAGGAAAGGCACGCAAGCTAAAGCCTATTTGGACTGAAGACGGATATATTCTGTTTTGGACTGCTCCAAAGAGCAAGGCATGGAACGATGAGGCCACGAAGTATGTAGTTTACCGTTTCAACAAAGGAGAGAAAGTAAACATCAACGATGCGTCAAAGATAGTTGCCATTACTCCGAATACTTTCTGTAAACTGCCTTACGAGAACGGAAAGACCAAATATACTTACGTGGTAACTTCCTTGAACCGTATTCAGAATGAGAGTAAAGCGGCTTCGAAAAAGATTAAGCTTTAACGATACGAGTATGGTTGATTCGGAAAAGCCGAATCTGTAGCACTCAAGAAAAAGAATATAAACAGAAAAATAGCGCCAAGATGTTCTTGACGCTATTTTCTTTTATCGAGAGGAATGGAATCCCTCCAGATTCTCATATTTTCGTTTCATCATACGGCTATACACATTTCGCAGCCACAATGGATGAGTTAAGGTGAAGCCCAAACCAATGACAGCAAGAACAATATAAGCCGTTGATTCCTCAAAAAAGACAAGTAATATAGATACCAATACGACAGGGAGCAGAAAAGCTGCCGATTCAATAATCAACTGAAGGCCACTCTCCACATTTCCCTTTCCGGTAAGTTTCTGGTCAAGCGGAAGCGTCTGCTTGTTATAGACAGCCAACTGGAACATGAGGAAATAAAGCAATCCGCTACTAATAAAGAAATAGGCCAGCATCATCAGCCATGAGAACTTGCCCTCTATAACAGCAGGCATCATAATCACCAAAGGAACTACAAGCACAGCTACATGAAAATAGTACTTGGCACGCATCAGGGTAAGGATATTCTCACGATGAACCATCAGAAGGTCCATATAATTGCCTTCAGGACACATCACCTTAACCAAGGTCATAGCACCATAGAGGGCAAAACAGTAGAAGCACCAGAAATTTAACATCATACGTCCATCGTATATATCGGTATAAGCGATAAGGACAGAAAGTATAATGATGAATGTCATGCTGGAGATAACCCGCGAACGAATAGCTTTGTTGCGGAATATGGATTTCAACTCAAGCTTCAAATACTCGCCTGTCTGTCCGAAACGCTCAAGGAATGTCATACGAGACACGCTTTTCAAAGCTACTGCCTTTGTCTCAGCTCCTTGTATCTCTTCATACACAAAAGCATATTGTAAGGAACGATTCACCCAATAAACAATACCATGTAGAACAAATACCGCAGGCAACAACCAGAGTGTCTCTCCAAAATCGCCCAAACTTTCAAGCATATCGGCAAAGAGATCGCCTTTCGTGTCGATAGCAAGAGGAAGGAAATAAATGCCATATACCAGAACTGGCAATACCCACCACAAGAGATTCCGCCCTGTGAGCATGCGTACAAGCAGGTAGAACTGACTATTGGTGATGATGATCAGCTGGCAAGCCAGAAGAACTTGGAACGCAACCCAGAACTCACACCCTCCTGCCAATACAATAATGATATAGGGCAAGAAAAGAGCGAGCCAAAGAAAATTATATATGCTGAGCTGGGATGTGATGAGGAAAGTATCGACCACACTACGACGAGGCAACGGCAACAGCATATATGGCTTCATCAGCATAGCGGGAGTTTGCTGAACAAGAAAGCGAATGCCAAAATCTATCACCACCATGATGGGCATCAGAGCCAGAAGAAATGTATGGAAGGTATCTGAAGCGGCTATTGACCCTAACATGATGCCATAGAACACCAGATAGAATACAAAGAAGCATCCGCCAAAAAACATGAGGACTTTGGCAATAAGACTTTGCTCGAAAGAAGGAGAGCGCATAAAGCCTAACCGGTTGTTACGGCTAAGGACACTATATAATTTCAAAAAAGATAGAGCGGTCACGGCTGTTTTCCTTTATCGTAAATCAATAACCTCAGCAGAGGGGAAATCCTTTGAACTGAAACGGAACATGGCATCGTCCAATTTCGATTTCTGAAGATTACTTATTTTAAAGGTAGTCCATTTGTTGCCTTGCAGCACTTTCACTTCAGTAGGAGTAAATGACTTCTTATCGATAGTGATAAACATCTCAGACATCTTCTTAGAACTGTTGTCTGCAGTAAGATGAACATTATAACTGGACGCATTAGTGGTCATCGTATGCTTGAATCCCTTCTTATACATAGTAATAAAATTATAGGGATTGAGAGTTTGCAACTGGACTTCGGTTGGAGTCGTAACACTCACCTCATCGTTCTTTTTCAAATAGGTCCATTGAGTCTTTCCGTCAAACCATATACTGGCTATATCGGTAGTGACACAGAACTTACGTCCCTTAATAGCAATTGTTCCGCTGGACGTTCCATAACGGGCACTTTCCATTCGAAACGAAGCCTTCACGCCATCTTTGTTGCTGACTACGGCTGCACACTTATCAAGCACGTCTTTAGCATTCTGAGCCTGTGCAATGGTAAGACAGCTCATGAGTATCGAAAATAATATCAGAATCTTTTTCATAACAATAAAATATAGTATTTATCCTGTAATGGCAATTATTATTGATTAACTACAATCCAGTAAGAGATATTATACCCCTATTATCTTCTCAGGGTGCTAAGCAATTGCTCAAGGCTCATTTCGTCCTGAATGAGCACTTCACGTGGTTTCGAACCATGAGCAGCACCTACTACACCGGCTTTCTCCATAAGGTCCATCAAACGACCTGCGCGGTTGTAACCAATGGAGAACTTACGCTGAATAAGACTCGTTGATCCGCTTCCGCTCTGAACAATAAGACGAGCAGCATCCTCAAACATGGGGTCAAGATGAGTCAAATCAACTTCTGAAGCACCGCCTCCAAAGTCATCGCCACCACCTTCCATCACAGGTTCAGGAAGTTCAAATGGTGACAGATAGCCTTGCTGATCGGCAATAAACTTATTGATATCAACAACCTCTGGCGTGTCAACAAAGGCACACTGCACACGAATAGGATCGTTGCCCAACAAGTATAGCATATCGCCACGACCAATAAGTTGCTGAGCGCCCATGCGGTCGAGAATTGTCTTGGAGTCAATACCCTGACTCACTTTGAAAGCTATACGGGCAGGGAAGTTAGCCTTGATGGTACCTGTAATAATATTCGTGGTAGGACGCTGGGTAGCAATAATCATGTGAATACCCACAGCACGAGCTTTCTGAGCGATACGGGCTATAGGCAACTCTATCTCTTTGCCTGCCGTCATAATCAAATCACCATACTCATCAATCACCACCACAATGTAAGGCATGAACTTGTGCCCCTTCTCGGGATTGAGCTGGCGGGCGACGAACTTGCTGTTGTATTCCTTGATATTTCTCACTCCGGCAGCCATCAGCAGTTCATAGCGGGCATCCATCTCAACACAAAGACTCTGAAGTGTGCGAACCACTTTTGACGTATCGGTAATGATAGGATTATCAAACTCGTCGGGCAAAGATGCCAGGAAGTGTTTATCGATATTGCGATATACACTGAACTCAACCATCTTAGGATCGACCAGCACAATCTTCATTTCAGCAGGATGCTTCTTATAGAGAAGAGATGTAAGAATTGCATTCAAGCCAACTGACTTACCTTGACCGGTAGCACCTGCCACCAACAAGTGAGGCGCTTTGGCCAAATCGAACATAAACACTTCGTTGGTAATGGTCTTACCCATAGCACAAGGCAAATCCATCGTAGTTTCCTGGAACTTCTTTGAGTTGAGAACAGACTCCATCGAAACCACATTGGGCTTGGCATTCGGAACTTCGATACCAATGGTTCCCTTACCTGGAATAGGAGCGATAATACGGATTCCTAAAGCCTTGAGACTCAGAGCTATATCATCCTCAAGATTACGAATCTTTGAAATACGAACGCCCTGTGCTGGCGTAATCTCATAAAGGGTAATAGTAGGACCTACAGTAGCCTTGATACTTGATATTTCGATACCAAAATTGCGGAGCACTTCAACGATTCTGTTCTTATTGGCTGTCTGCTCCTCCATATCGATATAAGGCTTACCGTCTGACTCGTAAGTCTTCAGTAAGTCAAGTGTGGGATAATGATAATTTTCCAAATCACGCTTGGGGTCATAAGGCTCCAACTCTTTATCATCCACTTGAACCAACTCATTGCCTTTAGCAGCATCTTCATTGCCTGCTACCTCGATGGCCATATCCACATCATCGACAGCCTCACTTTTATGACGATTAATCGTTATGGGGGCATCATCAATATCATCAGTAGCAACATTAACAGGCGTAGCTTGAGGTTCATGCTTAAATTCCACAACTTCGGCTTCAGGGTCATCAAAGACTGATGGATCTTCGAGGGTGTTCAATTGACGCTCATAACTATCTTCAGGAACAACTGTTTCCTGAGAAGTATCCACCACTTTGAATTTGATACGATCGAGAAATTTGGTAGGATTAAGAACCTTGCGAATAATCATAATAGTCTCGGCACTCACATAGACTAAAAAGGCCAAGGCAATGAGTGCGAGAATAGCCGTCAGTCCTGGTGTACCGACATAACCTTCAATGATTTGGCATATGGCAAGACCATGATCTCCGCCTGGATTGAAATGGCTATCGGCAAAGAAAGGCGAGAAGAATCTAGCCATCATCACAGACAGCCAAATCATCAGCAAAGATATTCCAAAGAACCATTTCAGAAGATTCACACGATAGGCTTTCATCATGTTCAACGACACGAGAAAAAGAAAAAAGGGAATAAAGAATGCAGGAATACCGAAACATTTCTTAATAAAGAAATAACCTGTATAGGCACCAACAGATCCGCAATAATTGGCAAACTTATGAGCCTCATTGGCCATTTCACCTTCGCGAAGATTTTCAATCATGCTTTGATCTGCCTGCCCCGTTGTAAAGAACGAGATAAACGAGAGCACAAAATAGAATGCCAAGGCAAAAATCAACATGCCCAGAAAGAAAAACAACTTCTCGTTGTGAAATATATTTGAGATACCTAAAGTTTCTGCCAGAGTTAGTTTGGTTTCTATATTATTCTTTTTTTTCTTCGCCATATCGTTTTTATAGTCGTTTTTATCACAAATTTCTGCAAAAGTATAAAATTATTATGATTAAACCACACCAAAACAAACATTTTTTGGAGAGATAGCCAAGAATTATGAATATTTTCGTAAATTTGCACCACGGAAATATATTCATAATGACAAAAATCCTATACAACAAATTCGACAAAAGTCTGATTCCATCGCTGCCCACTGTGAAGTTCGAAGGAAGAATCATTGTCGTAGTTAGCGCAGCTGAAGCCGAAAAAGCAGTTGATTTTTTGCTTTCGCAACCGCTGCTCGGGGTTGATACTGAAACTCGCCCATCATTTAAACGCGGATGGCAATACAAAGTAGCCCTTCTTCAAGTTGCAACCGAAGATATCTGCTTCCTGTTCAGATTAAACCATACTGGTCTTTCACCAGCCATCATAAGATTTTTGGAAGATTCCACCACACCAAAGATTGGACTTTCCTGGCATGACGACCTAAACGGACTCCACAGACTGGGAACTTTCACACCTGGATATTTCATTGACCTTCAGGACCATGTGAAAGAAATCGGCATCGAAGATTTAAGTCTTCAAAAGCTGTATGCCAATATGATGGGACAGAAAATTAGCAAGCGCCAACAATTGAGTAATTGGGAACGTGATATTCTCGATGAAAAGCAAAAAAGCTATGCGGCAACTGATGCTTGGGCTTGCCTTCAACTCTATAAAGAACTTAAACGGCTGGAACAGACTAAAAACTATCAATTGATTGTTCGGAAAGAGGAACAACTTCAATCAACTGATGTAAAAAACAAAGAATAGAAAAAATGAAACAAATATATCTGAAAAAAGGTAAGGAAGAGAGTCTTCTCCGCTTTCATCCATGGATATTTTCTGGAGCCATCCATCATGCAGACGAAGGAATCAGCGAGGGTGAAGCCGTCAGGGTGGTATCGGCTACTGGAGATTTTATTGCCGTAGGTCATTACCAGCAGGGATCTATTGCTGTTCGAGTGCTCACGTTCAATGATGTTGAGATTGACACCTCTTTCTGGCGCTCAAGACTTGCTTCAGCCTTACAAATGCGCAAGGTTATCGGTTTAGCCAACAGCAAAGAAAGCGACACCTACAGATTGGTGCATGGAGAAGGTGACAACCTCCCTGGTCTCATTATTGATATATATGGACATACTGCCGTGATGCAAGCTCATAGTATCGGTATGCATCTGTGCAGAAAAGAGATAGCTACAGCATTAGTAGATGTGGCTAAAGGAATTATAGACAACGTCTATTATAAAAGCGAAACTACCCTACCCTTTATGGAGCCTGAAAATGGATTCCTTGTAGGAGGTAGTGAAGAAAATATTGGTACTGAGAATGGACTAAAGTTCCGTGTTGACTGGCTGAGAGGTCAGAAAACTGGCTTTTTTGTAGATCAACGAGAGAATCGTGCCCTGCTGGAAGTATTTTCAAAAGGTAAACGAGTTCTCAACATGTTCTGCTATACAGGCGGTTTCTCAGTATATGCCATGCGTGGTGGAGCCCAATTGGTTCACTCGGTTGACAGTTCAGCCAAAGCTATTGAACTGACCCGTTCAAATATTGAATTGAACTTTCCTAATGATAGTCGTCACGAAGCATTCTGCGAAGATGCTTTCAAATTTCTGGATAGCATCGGACGTGAGAATAGCAGTACATACGACTTAATCATTCTAGATCCGCCCGCATTTGCCAAACATCGCGGAGCCTTACATAATGCTCTGAAAGGATATACCCGATTGAATCAGAAAGCATTCGAGAAGATTCCTGCCGGTGGCATTCTTTTTACTTTCTCATGTTCGCAGGTAGTAACGAAGGATCATTTCCGCAACGCAGTATTCACAGCAGCAGCTCTTGCACACAGAAAAGTACGCATCCTTCACCAGTTGCATCAGCCTGCCGACCATCCAATCAACATCTATCATCCTGAAGGCGAATACCTGAAAGGACTGGTACTGTATGTGGAATAAAGTAAAGAATTATATTGAAAAGCGCCATTTGCTTGATAAGAGCCACTTATATATAGTGGCCTTGAGTGGAGGCGCTGATAGCGTAGCATTGCTACGTGTACTACTCTTATTGGGCTATCGCGTAGAGGCTGCTCACTGCAATTTCAATCTTAGAGGTGCAGAATCTGATCGTGACGAAGCATTCGTTGTTAACCTTTGCGAACAATTATCTGTTCCATTACATCGTGCCCATTTTGACACTACAACCTATGCGCAACTTCACAAGGTTAGCATTGAGATGGCAGCACGTCAATTACGCTATCGGTATTTTGAGCAATTAAGGAAAGATATGAATGCCGAAGCCGTATGTGTGGCCCATCATCGCGATGATAATGTTGAGACACTACTCATCAACCTATTACGCGGAACAGGAATTCATGGACTTACAGGGATACAGCCAAGAAGAGACAGTATTGAATCTGGCGAAGATAATACTGACGCATGTACTGTGATCCGACCAATGCTCTGTGTGAGTAGAGCAGACATTTTGGAATGGCTGAAGAGCATTCAGCAGGATTTCGTTACCGACAGCAGCAATATGGTGGACGATGTTCTTCGCAATAAGATTCGGTTGGATGTAATTCCGCTTTTGCAACAGATTAATCCGGCTGTGATGGATAATCTGCAGCGCACCATAGAACAAATGAACGAGGCGGAGAAGATCTATAAAGCCTATACCAAAGAAGCACTTACTCAACTGATAGACAACGATCATTCAGATAGTAATAATAGTAACAGTCAGAATCGTCTGCATATTGATATTGAGAGACTGAAACTTTCACCTTCACCTCTCTGCATGCTGTTCGAGTGGCTTACGCCCTATGGATTCAGCTCAGCAACAATCCGACAGATAGCCGAACATCTTGACTCACCTTCTGGCCGATTGTGGAAATCATCTACTCATGAGCTTTCTATTGACCGGAACAGGCTATTGCTAAGTCCTATTTCAGCTGAACTGCCAACAATGCGAATTCCGGAAACTGGCACATACGTATATACAGAAAACATGCGTTTCCGTTTCAATATTGAAGAGGACATAGTTGTTGACCCTTCACCGAATGTTGCCTGCCTCGATGCCCAAAAAGTTGTATTTCCTCTCACCATCCGTCCTATTCAGGAAGGTGATCGTTTTGTTCCTTTTGGCATGAAAGGAAATAAGTTACTGAGCGACTTTCTTACCGATTTGAAAGTGCCTGTCATAGAAAAACGAGAACAATTAGTGGTTTGCGATGCCAATGGAACTATAGTCTGGGTTGTTAACAAACGCCCATCAGCCCAATGCTGCATAACTGAGTTCACAGAACGTATGCTGAAAATCTCAATCGTTCATTCATAAATTGAATAAGAAAAAAAACTGAAGTATCAACGTTTACTCTTAATGCCCATGAAACGAATCCTCCTTTTTCTTCTACTAATCATACCAATGCTTTCTTCTGCCAAACATCAGGTGAAGGTGTCCAATGTCAAGTCTCTGCAAGTTGTAGTAAACAACAACTGGCTCGACATGCCCGTCATGAAGCTAAACTCAAACGACATACTGAATATTGGGTTTGACGAAATGTCACACAATTACCATCGGTTTGTAGCTCATATTGAACGATGCGAGGCAGACTGGACAACGTCAGATCAATTATTCGAGAGTGACTGGCTGGAGGGGTTCAACGACCAGGTAATTGAAGAATATGAGAATTCACTAAATACTACAGTTCTTTACACCCACTATCAACTTCAGATTCCTAACGAGCAATGCCGCTTGAAAATGAGTGGCAATTACCGTATCCATATATTGGATGAAGACGAAAACAACGAAGAGGTCTTAGTGGCAGAATTCAGAGTTGTTGAAAAACGTATGGATGTAGGACTGTCAGTAACCACGAATACAGACCTCGACTTTAATGAAAAATACCAGCAGGTGAATCTTAGCGTAAACTATAATTCTTTAAAAGTCACCAATCCAAGTGAACAGCTTCAGATATTTGTGTTTCAGAATGGACGAGAAGACAATATGAAAGAAAATCCACGTCCAAACTATGTTACCCCAACAAGTCTTCGCTGGGAACACAATCGTTCACTTATTTTTGATGCTGGCAACGAATATCATAAGTTCGAAGTATTGGACCCGACACATATCACACTTGGACTCGACCACGTAGAATGGAATGAAGAGGAACGGAAGTATCATGTTTATCCATTCGTGTGTGAACCTCAACGCAACTACCTCTATACAGAAGATGCAGATGGAGCATTCTACATTCGCAATAGCGATAATTATGAGAACGACAGGTTGAGCGACTATGTATATGTTCACTATCGTCTATGCCCTGCCCCCTTCTACGAATATTCACGAATTATCATTGACGGACAATGGGCAACAGAGGCGCCAGAAACCTATTATATGGAATACAACGATAAAGATAAATCGTACAATGCTACCATTCTCCAGAAAATGGGTTACTATAACTACCAACTACTTATGCTCGATGCAGATAGTACAGCTCATCACTTACCAGAAGAAGGCAATTTCTTTCAAACCGAAAACAGATATTCTGCTCTTGTATATTATCGAGGTATAAGCGAACGCACTTGGCGACTTGTCGGTCATCAAAGCATCGTATTCAAGATAAAATAAACTATGCAGATTTCCTATACTCGTTAGGCGTTACTTTGTAAAGATGGAAGAAATTTCCAAGGAAATAGTTGGGAGTATGGAATTGACAGGCCACAGAAATTTCCTCAACTGTCATCTTAGTTGTCTTTAGCAAGCCAGCAGCTTTACGCAAACGTAGAAGCATAATTAGATTACGTGGACTCTTATAAAGATTCGCCATAAAAATATTATGCAATTGTACTATATCAATTCCACTTATCTCACTCAGACGCCGCATACTCAACTTATTGGAATGTGATTTCAAATATGGCATTAACTTCACCATAATATCGATAAACTCTGAAGAAGGCGCTATCTCAAACTTACGTCCCAACAACTCTTCATCAAGAGGAGCAAGCTGTTCATTATCATATATATTACAACGCTCTAAAAAGGCTTCTATCCTCTTTATAATTGAGCTTTCTCCAGCATTCAACTTAGCACGAATACGGGTGTTTCGGCTATAGACATACAGATTAATACCGATAAACACAAATATCACCACAGACAACAGTACATACGCTATTGTAGCCTGCCACCAAGGCTGGTCAACATGTACCGTCCAGGTATATGGCTTATCGTCATTCCATAAATCAGGATATAGCGACGTCTGAATCTCAACGTCATATGTACCAGGTTTTAAACCAACAAGAGGCAGGTGTAGTTGTCCTCTAGAATCCACATGACCTGTGTTGCTAAAATATGAATAAACGCGCCAATTACTATCTATATTTTTTACTCGCACACGATAACACGTTTGCATAGGACGGAAATAGTTCAATCCTGAAAAGGTCATTGTAATAGTATTCTGATCTGACTTCAACCAAATATCGCGAGCTCGTGTGATAGCTCGATCAATAATTATATGCCCACCAACTTCCTCACCTGCCTTAACAAAGTTACCATTTACCATTAGCTTGGTCAACTTTGGATTAAGAGTAAGTGTTTCCCGCTTATTGACAGTAGTGAAACGCTCCGGATCAAAAGCTACTACATGGTCAACACTTTCCATGATAATCATTCCATTATCCAAACACATAGACTTACAATTACGGAACGACTCACTTGGCACATTGTCGTAATCAAGGAAACTATTTACAAAAACCGGTTCACTATCATTAATCATAATACAACTAATACCAAAAGATGTACTTAGCCATATATTATGATCCTTATCCTCAACAACAGAATGTACCACATTGTTCAACAATCCCTTCGACTTATCAAAAAACATTGGGTGGGGATCATCGGGAGTTCTATAGACATAGACACCTGTCGTTGTACCATACCAAGTCCAATTTCTACTATCCGTAAAGCGACAATTTGCCATACGTCCCTGAAACTCTGTGATATTCTGTTTCAAGTGACTCATCATGGCCAGATACTTGCGAGCTTGGGGATGATCATTTTTATAAGTATGAAAGGGAGAAAGCCTAGGGCGAGCATATAGAATACCACGATCCTCGGTACCTATCCACATTCCACCTTGTTTATCAAAACAAATCGCATTACAATCTGTCTGAAGGATGCGACCATCCAACATCGTTAACTGTTCATACTTTGTTAATTGTGATGTTTCAAGGTTATAACTACAATAACCATATTCTGTAGCAAGATATAGTTCATCATTCAAAATATCCATATTATTAATGTGATATGGAATTTCAACAATTGTGGCCCACTCTTGAGTCTTGGAATTAAAGCTAAGAAGAACAGCTTCTTTCTCACCGTTTCTTATAACATAAAAGACACTATCGTCTCCCATGACAAAGCAAGACTTCGAATACTTCTCTGCTTTATCTTCATCATAAGGTGATTTTTGGTAAAGAATTTTTCCTGACTCACGATCAAGGCATACCACATCACCATTATCGTAAAATAACAAGACATTGTCATCCCGGACATCAAGATCATGAAGAATACGATTCTGAAGAACATGTAAGGTTTTATGAAACTTAGCATCGAAAAGTCCCAAATCTGTCAGCATCCACACATCTCCATTTGAATCGACAAAGAGATCATTGATAGGGTCATTACATCCTAATTCTTTTACCACCTTTTCTGGATTGGGAATAAAATGTTCCATAAAAAGGTCAACACAACTCACAGAATGAGTGTTTTTCAACCATATATGGTGGTTATTATCAAAATAAAGACGATAGTTTCCTGTATAAGCTTTAAGTGGTAATTGGTAATCTTGCTTAATGTCAATATGCGCAAAAGTAACCCCGTCATAGAAATTTAAATTTCCAAGAGTTGAAATAATCATGCGACCTGTTCGAGTGCATTTTATAATTTGAACACTATTATCAGCTAGTCCATTTGAAGCATTAAGATTCATAAACACACGTTCCTGCTCCATACTGGAACGAGCCTGTACCTTAAAGCTACTCATTATAACCAAAAGGAAAAATAATAGATGTATAAGTCTGTTCATAGTTAATTTCTAAATAGTTGGTGCAAAGATAGTTAAAAAAACTATAATTTCCAAATATTTAAGTAATAAAAATGAGAGTATGCTAGAAAAGCATACTCTCATTGTCATAATCAATCACTCTTTCGATTGAGTCGAGGTGACAGGACTCGAACCTGCGACAGCCTGGTCCCAAACCAGGAACGCTACCAACTGCGCTACACCTCGTTTTTGCGGATGCAAAGGTACTACTTTTTTTGCATCCACACAAATTTTTTGCTAATTATTTAATAATTCCTTGTTCAACAAAGATTTTTTTCAATGCTATTACTGAACGTTCCACCTGTTCCTCGGTATGCGTTGCCATTAAAGCATAGCGTACCAATGTATCCTGAGGAGCACATGCAGGAGGAATTACTGGATTAATAAATACTCCGGCATTGAAAGCCAGTGCAGTAATCAAGAACGTTTTTTCAGTATCGCGAACATAAAGAGGAATAATTGGACTTTCCGTATCACCAATCTCAAAACCTTCTTCACGGAAACGTTTTAAAGCATAACGTGTAACATTCCACAACTTCTCTATGCGCTCAGGTTCCTGCTGAATGATATGCAGAGCCTCAAGTGCTGCTGCAGTAGCTGCTGGTGTGTTTGAAGCTGAGAAAATATAAGTACGACAACTATGGCGAAGGAAATTGATTGTATCAAAATCAGCAGCAATAAATCCACCGATACTTGCCAATGACTTAGAGAAAGTGCCCATGATAAGGTCAACTTCGTCTGTCAGTCCGAAATGGTCACATACTCCACGGCCTTGTTTTCCGAATACGCCAATACCATGAGCCTCATCAACCATTACTGAACAATTATACTTATGCTTTAATTCAATAATTTCGGGAAGCTTGGCTAAATCGCCTTCCATAGAGAAAACGCCATCAACAACTATCAATTTGATAGCATCATGAGGCAGGCGCTGTAACACTCGCTCCAAATCCTCCATGTCGTTGTGTTTGTAGTGCAATTGCTTAGCAAAAGCCAATCGGCGACCGTCAACGATTGATGCATGGTCACGATCATCGCAAATCACATAATCATCCTTGCTCAACAATGCAGGTATCACGCCTTGGTTAACGCTAAAGCCTGTAGAGAGACAAAGACAGTCATCCTTGCCGATGAACTTTGAAATTTCTTTTTCCAACTGAACATGCAGGTCGAGCGTTCCATTCAAGAAACGGCTTCCAGCACAACCAGTTCCGTACTTATCGAGGGCTTCCTTAGCCTTATCAATAATGCGCTGATCGCCAGTCAAACCGGTATAAGCATTCGAACCGAACATCAACACCTTGTGGCCTCCCATTTCAACTTCAGTACCCTGCTTACCAGTAATAGCACGGAAATAAGGGTAAACGCCCTTGGCCATAAATTCCTGAGGAATTCGGTACGACTTGTATCTTTCTTGTAACTGTCCCATTATTTTCTTTGGTAAATCTTTTAAACAGGGTGCAAAGTTACACAAAAATATTCAAACAGTGCATTTTTTTCTCAATATTTGTCAGTTTAAGTAAAAAATCTATTGCTTTTCATTACTTTCTCATTACATTTTTGTATATTTGCATCTATGGAAGAAAGAAAAAAACGCATCACATTTATTGTGAATCCTATATCAGGGACTCACAACAAAGATAATATACCCCAACTTATTAAGCAGAAGTTAGACCACTCACAATTCGACGCCCAAGTAGTATTCACAGAGTATGCAGGCCATGCATCACAGATTACTAAGCAATGCGTAGAGAATGGCACTGACATTTGCGTTGCCGTTGGTGGCGATGGCACTGTCAACGAAGTGGCTCGTTCACTTGTCCACACCAATACAGCACTTGCTATTATTCCTTGCGGTAGTGGTAATGGATTGGCCCGCCACCTTTGCCTGCCCATGGACATCAAGAAATCTATCGACATCATCAATAAGGCTCAGATAGAGTCTTTTGATTATGGAATCATCAATAATCTTCCTTTTTTCTGCACCTGTGGAATGGGATTTGACGCTTTCATCTCATTAAAGTTTGCTGAAGCAGGAAAGCGTGGCCCTATCACTTACGTAGAGAATGTACTGAAAGAAGGCCTTAAATACAAACCAGAGACCTATATTGTCGATGACGAAACAGGTACTCATCACTACAAAGCATTTCTCATTGCATGTGCCAACGCTGCTCAATATGGCAACAATGCCTACATTGCACCGGGCGCATCAATGCAAGATGGTATGATGGATGTTATCATCATGGAGCCTTTTGATGTGATTGATGCACCAAAGATTGCAATGGATCTATTTGCCAAAACATTGAGCAGTAATTCACGAATCAAAACCTTTAAGGCAAGTCGTATTAATATTCACCGTGCCACCCCTGGAGCCATCCATTACGATGGTGACCCAATCATGACCGATGCAGACGTTGAAGTAAAAATGCAACCAAAGGGGCTCCGTGTTGTTGTTAACCCCAATGCAATTGAAGATACTGCTCAGCCCAACCCCATGCTAAACGCTTTTAGCGATCTCTTTAATAATATAAACAATGTACGCGAAGACATTGTTCGCAGTGGTCACCGCATACAGGTTCTAAACAAACTGATGCTTCGCCGACTTTCCCGACTATAGAACCAGTTATGCCATTTTTCCCTATTCTCCCATAAGAAGAAAATAATGCAGTACATCATCGTATCATTGATAATAATTGGCTGTATCATTTACGCTACACGATTAATTGCTGGTACAATTCGCCAAAAGAATAGTCCTTGCGCCAATTGCAAAGGATGTGAACTCAAAAAAAGTAATCAAAAAATTTGGCAGAACAAAAAAAACATATTACCTTTGCATCCGCAAAAAAGAAAGCAAGACTGGTGCCTTGGATGAGTGGCTTAGTCAACGGTCTGCAAAACCGTCTACGGCGGTTCGAATCCGCCAGGCACCTCAAAGAAAATCGGAAGCCAATTAAAAGGTTTCCGATTCTTTGTTTTTACTGAATGCTGATAAAATAAATAGAAAGTGTTTAGTTTTCGAAATAAGAAACGCATGATTTAATTCAAAAGAAAACAGACGAAATGCTTTTTAGCATAAAGTAATAAGACAAATGATGAAACGAGGATTAGTACTTGAAGGTGGAGCCATGCGAGGGCTGTTTTCGGCAGGTGTATGTGACGTAATGATGGAACACGACATCTGGCCGGATTCACTTATTGGAGTATCAGCAGGTGCAGCCTTCGGGTGTAACTATAAATCCCGTCAACCAGGAAGAGCTATCCGATACAACATGCGTTTTGCTAACGACAAACGCTACAGTGGCATTCAGTCCTTGCTACTCACAGGAGATTATTTCAATGCTGAGTTTGCCTATCACATTGTTCCAACGACCTACGACCGATTTGATGACGAAGCTTTTGAACAGAATCCTATGGAGTTTATTGTAGTATGTACAGATGTCACTACTGGACGTGCAGTCTATAAACGATTAGAACATTCAAATTCAACTACATACGATTGGATTCGTGCTTCAGCATCCATGCCACTTGCTTCAAGAGTTGTTGAAATAGACAATTTCAAACTACTTGATGGTGGTGTAGCCGACTCTATTCCTTTAGAACATTTCGAACAATTGGGATATCGACATAACGTTGTAGTACTCACGCAACCAGATGGCTACCAAAAAGAGCACAATCGTTTGATGCCACTTATGCGGATTGCTTTAAGGAAATATCCCAATATGATTAAAGCACTTGACATTCGGCATACAATGTACAATCGTCAATTGGAATATGTCAGACAGGCAGAAAAAGAACAACGTTGTCTGGTAATCAGACCTTCAGAGAAAATACCTATCGGCCATGTATCTCACGACCCTCAGCAAATGAAGGCTGTTTACGATATGGGGCGTGCAGAAGCTGAAAAGAACATAGAAAGAATAAAAGTTTTTTACGAATGCGAATAGACATTATCACCGTACTACCCGAAATGTTAGAGGGTTTTGTGCACGAATCCATTTTGGCACGTGCCGAAAAGAAAGGACTGGCCGAGATACGGCTTCATAATCTGCGTGACTATACGCTCGACAAATGGCGCCGGGTTGATGACTACCCATATGGCGGAAGTGCAGGAATGGTGATGCAGTGTGAGCCCATCGACCGATGCATCACCGCACTAAAGGCTGAGCGTGATTACGATGAAGTTATATTCACTTCACCCGATGGTGAGCGGTTTGACCAGCATATGGCTAATGAGTTGTCTTTGAAAGGAAATCTTATCATCCTGGCTGGCCATTACAAAGGTATCGACCAGCGGGTTCGCGATCATCTGATTACAAAAGAAATATCTATTGGCGATTTCGTTCTTACTGGCGGTGAACTTGTTGCTGCAATGATTGCTGATGCTATTGTCAGAGTAGTACCTGGTGTGATTGGAGATGAGCAAAGTGCTCTTAGTGATTGCTTTCAAGACGACCTTCTTGCAGCTCCTATCTACACCCGTCCCGCTGACTACAAGGGATGGAAAGTGCCAGAGATTCTACTGAGTGGTAACGAAGCGAAAGTCCGTGCATGGGAATTAGACCAAGCGCTTGAACGCACTCGCAAGCTTCGCCCTGACTTATTAAAAGAAAAATAAGGCAGAACCATTATACTTACATACACCGGAAATACAAAAAGTGATTCCTTTTTTGCGGGAATCACTTTTTTATGATACATTACTTTCTTATGCCATTATTACAGAACTATTTCTTTCTATTAGCGCAATAATAATAGTAATACCAATACGACCCACCATAACGTTCAGCCAATACAGCTTTTCGTTCATTGGGACTTTTGTATGCGTCTCTCAATTCTTGAAAATTGTTCCAATCTTCATCCATCACATCATCCTTATACACCAATGATGGGTTATACTTCAGGTGATTATACAATATCAGAGCTTCACGGAAATGTTTTGGCAATGGCTGGTTTACATCATAATACTTAGGAAGATAGTAAGCGAAATCATCCAATCGACCATCTATAAGACAACCACACAAACGATAATCTGCCACAGCAGTAGTGGCCAACGAATCTTTCTCCAACAAGTCGAAGTAACGATTCATGGTAGATATACCTATTGGTCTGGCTCCAAAATAGTTGTAAATACTATCTCGCGAGAGCAACACGACCCTCGAGCGTCCTTTCATCATGGGAAGAAGATCATCGCTATGACCTACGATAGGATATTCAAACAGCCGCTCACCCAATTGTCCTTTCAACGATAATGCATAGGCACGCAACATAGTCAAGTGGACATCTGTTTCAGATGAACGCTCACCAGTTCGCAAAGCCTCGTCAAGTTCACCGTTCATTATAGAAACCTCTACATGAGACCTATAATGTGCCACAGCGTTGGTGATGCTCAGCATTGCAACCATCAGCATCATCATCACCATTTGCAACACATTTCCCCACACGCGACGTGAGAAAAAGCCAGTATTCACTTTTGAATTATCGAATGGCAAAGCCAGTCGCGACACCCATACTACCAATCCCCAGGTCAGCAATGCCAAAGGAGTTATCCACCACCAGCGAGAAGAAATACAATAATCAGAAAACTGAGGATTGATATCACTTATTATTGCCAGCAGCAACATTGAAGGGAAATAGGTCAAGGCATGAGTACGCTTTGCCAATCCTGTGGTTCGAAATACAATCTGTTGAATAGCCAATAAGGCAAAAGTAATGGCAAGAGGACTTACTACACGATTATAATGTGTCTGTCCCCCACTCCACACATGCTGAGCTACCATCAACAAATCAGCCTGGAACCAACACAGCCAAGCTAAAGAAAATGTACAAAAAACGACAGCACACACCACTTGCGTAGTGGTGGTGCTGCCTATTCTATTTAGAGTATTACTATTCATCAGATTTTTTTAAGCACTACAGCCGAACGAGCGGGAATGTACAATTTCAACCACTCTTTATGATCCTGTACATAGAGCGGATCATAATTTGTAAAGTGAGTAACTGTATCATCTGCGAACCCATGACCACCGAACTGAACTGCATCGGTATTCAACACTACCTCATATGATCCTGTTGGCACCAGGAATCCATAGTCAGTAAAGGATTGAGTGGGTGAGAAATTGAACACGAACACCAGATCGCCGCGCATGAATGCCAAAACTTGATCACCATCGTTATGCCATATTTCAACTACGGGTTTATTCTGGAAGTTACGCACAGATTTAATTACCTTCAGCATCTCACGGTCAAAATCGCCCAACCAGTGATAACAGAGGTCTGGATTATCTACAAGATGCCACTGTCGGCGGGCATATTTATACGACCACCCATTACCTTCACGCGGGAAATCTATCCATTCAGGATGTCCGAACTCATTGCCCATAAAGTTCAGGTAGCCACCATTGATGGCAGCAGCCGTTACCAGTCTGATCATTTTGTGAAGAGCAATGCCTCGTTCAGCTACGCCATTGACATCTTTCTTGGCAAAGTGCCAATACATATCAGCATCAATAAGACGGAATATAATTGTCTTATCACCCACCAAGGCTTGGTCGTGACTCTCACAATAACTGATTGTCTTTTCATCAGGACGACGATTCTTGACTTCCCAGAATATAGACGAAGGTTTCCAGTTTTCATCGCTCTGTTCCTTGATGGTTTTAATCCAGTAATCAGGTATATTCATCGCCATTCGATAATCGAATCCATAGCCTCCGTCCTCAAATTTTGCAGCCAGGCCAGGCATACCGCTAACTTCTTCGGCAATGGTAATAGCCTCTGGATTCACTTCATGAATCAGGCAGTTGGCTAAAGTCAGATAACAAATGGCATTGTCATCCTCATGGCCATTAAAATAATCTCCATATCCACAGAAAGCCTCGCCAAGACCATGACTATAATAAAGCATTGAGGTTACGCCATCAAAGCGGAATCCATCAAAATGGAACTCCTCCAACCAGTATTTGCAGTTTGAAAGGAGGAAATGCAGCACCTCGTCTTTTCCATAGTCGAAACAGAGAGAGTCCCAAGCCGGATGTTCATGACGTTCACCGGGATAGAAAAATTGGTTGGGATCTCCACAAAGATTGCCTAATCCCTCAACCTCATTCTTCACTGCATGTGAGTGAACAATATCCATTATCACAGAGATACCCAGTCTGTGGGCCTCATCGATAAGAGCCTTAAGTTCTTCTGGCGTACCGAAACGGCTGCTTGGGGCAAAGAACGATGACACATGATAACCGAACGAACCGTAATAGGGATGTTCCTGAATAGCCATCACCTGAATTGCATTGTAACCATCTTTGGCGACTCGTGGCAAAACGTTAAGGCGGAACTCCTCGTAGGTACCTACTTTTTCAGCATCTTCTCCCATTCCCACATGGCATTCATAAATAAGAAGTGGATTTTTCTTGGGTTTAAAGCCTGCTTTTTTCCATACATAGGGAACAGCCGGATTCCATACCTGAGCAGAGAATATTTTTGTCTGGTCATCTTGAACCACACGTCGGCACCATGCTGGTATGCGTTCACCTTCACCACCATTCCATTTCACTTTCATCTTGTACAACTGACCATGCTTCAAATCCTTTTCCTTAAGGCGAAGCTCCCAGTTGCCCGTGCCTTCTATACGCTTACAACGATATTTCTCATCTTCTTTCCAATCGTTGAAGTCGCCGATAAGATATATGTCGGTAGCATTCGGTGCCCACTCACGGAACACCCATCCACGTATCTGCTTATGTAGTCCGAAATAGAGATGGCCTGATGCAAAGTCGCTCAGGGTTATCTTTCCGTTTCTTGTCAGTTGATTGATTTTCCAAACAGCATGTTCATGTCTGCCGCGAATTGCGTCTTCAAACGGCTCGAGCCATGAATCGTTCTGAACGAGTCCAATGTGGACTTTCTTGCTTGTTCCCTTAGTTTCAGAGTTTGCTTTCATAATGGTTTTATCTATTAGGTTATATCGTGAATTATTATTGAATCACAATCAGGCCTTTACCTTGAATATTGCCTTTTTGATCTGCTTATTCGATGATATGCATGGCGCATGCCCGTCTTGTGGAAAGAATATAGCAAACATTCCTGGCTGGCATTGAACAAAGCTCTCAGCCTTGCCTTCATATTTGGTAATATCTTTTTCTGCATTATATGGTGTTTGTGGTAAACGGCACAGGGGGGTATATCCATATACTTCAGCAGTATCTAATGGTATCTGAATATCAACCATCCTCACATGAGTTTCTATCACAGCCTCGTCGGGTGTACGACTTTTGGCTACTTGTATGTTTACGAACAAATCATCACCCTTGATGACATGTTTTCCTTCATCAAGATTATTCAGATTATTGTTTTTCAGAAAGGCCACCACATCCTTAAACAATGGGTTCAGCGATTCGTACTTTTCGAGATTTTCCAACGTATCAATGATCATAGGTACAAAAGAATGATTTTGAGTTATTGAGTTAAATATGTTCTGATTATGGTTTTTATCTGTTCAATTGTCGGCGGCCAAGACTGTAAGTACCTTGCGCCACGATATTGCCATTGCGGTCTTTCTCAATAAATTTACCATCGCGCTTTCCATCGGCATAATTCCCTTCAAAACGCATACCATCTTTGGTTTCCTCTATTGCAAACCCATGACGTTTTCCGCCTCTAAATACAGCCTTGAACTTTGAACCGTCAGCCATGTGGCCTATGCATTCGCCTTCAGGCTGTCCATTTTTGAATTGTCCGTCAACAACATCACCTTGCTTAGTGGTCAGTTTACCACGCCCATTAGGCTCATCATTTTTCCACTGTCCTACATAGGTGTTTCCATTTTTCCAGACGAGTGTGCCCTGTCCTTGACGGTCTCCGTTATAGAATTGTCCTGTATAGCGATCGCCATTGGCAAAATTGAAAATGCCTGTTCCACTCCGTTCTCCCTGGAAATAGTCACCTTCATAGACATCACCATTATGAAAACGGTAAATACCTTTGCCGTGCATCAAATCGTTTTGGAACTGACCGGTATAAACATCACCATTCGCATATTTAAAGGTTCCTCGTCCCACCTTAAGATCCGATTTCCACTCACCATCATAGCAACTTCCGTCTTCCCAACAGAAAAGTCCGCGACCATTTTTCTTATCGCCTTTCCACTCACCATCATAGTAAGCACCACTTACAAAAGTGTAGAGGCCTTTTCCGTCACGATTGTTTTCACGCCAGTTACCATCATACTTATCACCATTGAAATAGTACATGATACCATGACCTTGTTGTACATCGCGAAACCACAGTCCTACATACCTATTGTTGTTAGAGAAGTAGTATGTACCCTGACCGTGCTGATGGTCTTGCATCCACTGGCCTTCGTATTTTTCGCCGTCAGAAAAGTTATAGACGCCGTATCCCTGACGCTTGCCTTTGGCATATTCACCTTCAAACCAGTCGCCGTCTTTCCACATAGTTTTTCCTTTACCATGAGGTTTTCCTGCCGACATTTCTCCTTTGTATTCACCGCCGTCTTTCAATGTACACGAACCTAATGTTATCTTTTGAGCCGACGAAGAAAGAACGAACAAGCTTAGTAATATAAATATGTATTGTTTCAAAATATTCGAGGTATTTAGTTTCAACTTCAAAGGTACGAAGATTTGTTTATATAGCAAAAATATATTACTTTTTTTAACGCATATTTGGCGAATAATGCGTATCTTTGCATGCAATTATCTGCCCGATACGACTCATTGTCGTATTGGTTATTATGTAAAAATAATTTCATTAAAAATGGCGAAAACAATTGCTATAATTCCAGCCCGCTATGCCTCAACCCGCTTTCCTGGCAAACCGCTGGCCATATTGGGAGAAAAGCCTGTTATTCAGCGTGTTTACGAACAAGTGATGGATGTGCTCGACGAGGCCTATGTGGCCACAGACGATGAGCGTATTCTCCAAGCCGTCAAGGCCTTTGGCGGCAATGCCGTGATGACTTCTCCCCACCACAAAAGTGGTACCGACCGTATTCAGGAAGCAGCAACACTGATTGGTACGAATGCCGATATCATCATCAATGTCCAAGGTGACGAACCTTTTATTCAAAAGAGTCAGTTGCTTACAGTAAAGGCACTTTTCGAGGATGCTCAGACACAGATAGCCACTTTGGGTAAGCCTTTTGAAAGTATTGAGGCAGCCGAGAACCCCAACTCCCCCAAAATTGTGACCGACGTTAATGGATATGCTTTATATTTCAGCCGTAGCGTAATCCCCTTCATCAGGGGCAAAGAAAAAAGCGAATGGCTTTCTTCATTTCCCTTCTTAAAACATATCGGCCTCTATGCCTACCGTCGCGAGGTGCTGGAAGAAATAACAAAACTGCCCCAAAGTCCGCTTGAAATAGCTGAGAGTTTGGAGCAGCTTCGTTGGCTACAAAACGGCTATCGCATCAAGGTTGGTATCACCGACATTGAAACCGTTGGTATCGACACGCCAGAAGATCTGGTACGCGCCGAACATCAGCTACGTCTCATTTCCTCTAACAACTGACGCTGACGTTCAGACAGTCTCGTTGGCAGCGATACATTGTAGGTCAGGATAAGATCCTGGCCTGCATTTCCTTTACCGCGCAAACGGACTTTTGAGTTGGGTTGGGTACCCGGTTTCACTTTCAGTTTAAGTTTCTGACCTCCAGGCAGTCCCACAATCACCTCACCACCCAGCAATGCTGTATAGAGATCAATGCTCACAGATGCCTGTGACTCCTGAGGTTGTTGACTACCAAAACCACCAAAGCCAGAACCGAAACCACCTGCATTACCAAAGCCTGCTCTACGACCGCCACCACCGAAAAGGTTTTCAAAGAATGAACTAAAGCCACTTCCTGCACTGGAGAAATCGAATCCATCGAACGGTGATCCCCCACCCGCTCTGCCAGCACTACCACTACCGTAAGCATCTGCTTGACGCCATTGCTCTCCATACTGGTCATACTTGCGTCGTTTTTCAGGATCGTTCAACACATCGTAAGCCTCGTTCAAAGCTTGGAACTTTGCTTTCGCTTTAGGGTCGTCAGGATGCAAGTCGGGATGGAATTGTTTAGCCCGTTTCAGATAGGCTTTCTTCACATCCTTCTGCGGAATCGTTTTATCAACGCCCAAAATCTTATAATAATCTACAAATGCCATATCATCACTCCTCCTTTCTACACACTATAATGATTCTTTTTCTTTTCATTCTTTCTAAGTATCCGACTGCAAAAAACATGCCAATCAAGTGAATAGGCATACCTCCGTTTAGGTATTTTCTAAAAAAAACAATCAACGTCAATCTTTATCACAAAAAAATTTCTACCTTTGCAGCCTAAAAGAATCTATCATGAGAAAAATACTAACTTTTTCGAATACCAAAGCCGAGCTGTTTGAGTTTAAAAACGGAAATGAGGTAGAAGAATACCACCTGATGCTACACATTCAGGGTGACGGTCTCACCTTTCAGGAGCAACTGAACGCCCTACTGAATGATTACCATCATATTATAGAAAACGAATTGAAAGGTGCACAGACTGTACTGAAACGCTATTTTCTGAGTGATGCAGCCAATCAGGCCGATGCTGTAGTACTGGCCGACGATGATTCCTGCGCCCAGAGTATTATAGAACAGGCACCCCTTGACGGTTCGAAAATAGCCTTATGGGCATATCTCATGAAGAATGTAACCACACGCCAGTTACCCAGCGGTCTCTTTGAGGTGAGTCACGGTCAGTTCCGTCACCTATGGGGAGCCGGTGCCCATAATACAGCCGTAAATTCTGAATATCAGACACGTTTGCTCTTTAACGAATACATTATGCAACTTGCTCAGGAGGAATGTACATTAAAGGACAACTGTGTACGCACGTGGCTATTTGTAAACGATGTTGATGTAAACTATCAAGGAGTTGTTCAGGCTCGAAACCGCGTTTTTTTCACGCAAGGACTCACCCAAGACACTCATTTCATTGCCTCGACAGGCATCGGTGGCCGACAACAGGACGCTGCAGTACTCACCCAGATGGACACTTATGCCATAGCAGGCATTCAGCCAGAGCAGATACACTATTTGTATGCGCCAACCCATTTGAACCGCACCAGCGACTATGGTGTGAGTTTCGAACGTGGTACTCGTATTGACTATGCCGACCGCCGACACGTTCTCATATCAGGCACTGCCAGCATCAACAACAAGGGTCAAATAGAACACGTGGGTGATATCAGACAGCAAACACTGCGCATGTGGGAGAACGTCGAAGCCTTATTAGCTGAAGCCGACTGCACCTATGAGGATGTTGGACCCATGATTGTATATCTGCGCGATATTGCCGACTACCGTTTGGTGCGTTCACTTTACGATGAACGTTTCCCTAATCATCCTGTGGTTATACTTCATGCACCAGTTTGTCGGGCAGGATGGCTCATCGAGATGGAATGCATGGCCATAAAGGGAATCAACGAACCGGAATTACCTGCATTCTAATAAAGGAACAGCAGACAATCTATGTGAGTACCGGATGGTGTAACAAGTCCCCAAAAGCACATATTTATTCAGTTTGTTTTTCGAAAATTAAGACAAAGAAAAATCGCAAACTAGAACGGCTAGGATACCCAAAAACGACCTTTAGTGCAGTAAAAAGTCTATTATACCGCAACTGAATGCATCTTATACCGAAACGTACTGTCTATTATACCGAAACCTAACTTCAATTGCATCATAACTGAACGTCAATTGCAGTATAGAATGAATGCAGTTATGGTATAATAGAAGTTCTATTGTAGCCTTTTTTCAGGATTATATTAGGAAAAAGAGAGGCCGTTTTGATGATATATATTGTAAATAACTGATGATCAATCGGTTGCAAATTATTCACAACATGCTCATAATTCGCGTGTAGAAGTCCGAAGTAGGAGTTGGTGATTTTCGTGCGATTCTCACGCGTTCTAACGTTATAAATATACAGCAAGAAAGTGAATATACTTACAATTTAGCGCTATAAAGACAAAAGCGATTGGACTTCAATATTGAATCAATTTCAGATATTCCTCATAAGAAATATATCGTCCGCCCATAGAACGCAAGTGAGGTGTTTCAAGCTGGCAGTCGATTAATTGTCCGCCATTCTTCTTAAACACATGAGCCAAACAGATCAACGCCAATTTCGAGGCACTTGGTTCCAAGGAAAACATACTCTCTCCAAAGAATGATGATCCGATGGTAACTCCATAGAGCCCGCCCACTAACTGACCATTATCTGACGTCTCAGTAGAGCACGAGGCTTCATCGCCATCCTGATGTTTTCGCCAAACCTCAACACTCGCAGCAAACCCCTGACGATATAATTCGGTATAAGCCTCGATAATCTGAGGACCTAACCAGGCACCCTCCTCTTTGTTCCTGTTCTGTGCTGAAGCGCATCCACGAATCACCCCATCAAAGTTCTGATTAAAAGTAACTTCGTAACGCTGGCTCTTAATAAGTTGCTTCATAGAATGACTCACATGAATCTCATCTGGGAAAATGACGAAGCGCTGAAGCGGACAGTACCACAAGGGTTCTTTACAATCTTGATAGGAGAACCAAGGAAAGAAACCATTAGAATAGGCCAAGAGCAAGCGATCGACCGAGAGGTCACCACCCACTGCAACCAACCCATCAGGCTCGCCCAGATGGGGATCAGGAAACCAAAGTTCGTTGTCCAGTTGATAAACAGCCATGAAAAAGGTGTTGAATATTGAATAAAAAAGAGAATGTTGGATGTTGATGATTATGAAATTGCAGAAGATTCGCAGCCTACGATAGCAAGATGGGCATTTTCTACACTTACTGTGACGCTACCGCCATGCTTTAATCTACCGAAAAGAATCTCACGCATCAACAATGGTTTTAGCTGCTGAGCAATCACGCGATCCATTTCGCGTGCACCATATTCGGCAGTGAATCCTTCTTTCAACAGATGGTTAACAGCCTCAGGGGTAAGAGTCATGGTCACTTGCTTGGCCAACAGTTTTTCCTCTAACTGACGCAGTTTCTTTTGCAGAATAAGTGTAGCCATCGAATTGTCCATATCATGGAATACCACCGCACCTGACAAACGATTCAAGAACTCGGGCTTAAATGTCTTTTTCACTTGCTTCATCATAGCCTCGCCACGACTTACAGTATGATTGAAGCCAACGCTTTGTGAGGCATACTGCGCACCGGCATTGGAAGTCATGATAAGCACTACATTACGAAAATCGGCCTTATGTCCTTTATTGTCCGTCAGGCGAGCATAGTCCATCACCTGCAACAGAATGTTGTATATATCCTGATGTGCCTTCTCAATCTCATCGAGGAGCAACACACAGTTAGGTGTTTTGCGAATGCCATCGGTCAAAAGGCCGCCATCTTCATAACCAACATAGCCTGCGGGCGAGCCAATCAGTTTAGCCACCGTATGCTTCTCTGTATATTCACTCATATCGAAGCGAATCAGTTCAATACCCAATTCTTGGGCCAACACACGAGCAACTTCGGTCTTTCCCACACCTGTAGGACCTACGAAAAGGAGCGATGCCAATGGCTTGTTGTCATCGAGCAGTCCTGCACGAGACATCTGTACCGACTCAACCACTTGCCGTATAGCCTCGTCCTGACCATAAATCTGAGCCTGCATTCTTGAAGCCAGCGTCTCCAGTCGTTCATAATCCTCATCCACGGCAACTGCCAGTGCATCTACTTTACAGGTTTTAGCCAGTACATCGGCGATATCAGCTTTGGTAACAGCCATAGTCGATGATTGAGAGACAACTTCCTTAGCAGCTCCTGCCTCATCTATCAGGTCGATGGCCTTATCAGGCAAGAAACGATCGTTCACGAATTTTGCACTGGCCTCAACAGCAAAATCAATAGCAGCATCGTCATATCTCACGTAATGAAACTCTTCGTAGCGAGGTTGCAATTGGTGAAGGATGTTTTTTGTCTCTTCTATAGTAGGCTCAGTAATATCAATCTGCTGAAAGCGCCGGATGAGTCCTTTGGAACGTGAGAAATGGCGGTTATACTCTTCATAGGTGGTTGACCCTATAAAGCGTATATTGCCAGCTTCGAGATAAGGCTTCAGCATATTTGAGACATCCATCGAGCTGTCGCTCGTGGCACCGGCGCCCACCATGGTGTGAATCTCGTCAATATAGATAATAGTAGGAACAGACGCGCCGGTCTCATTTTTCTCGGCCGTTGCTCCTTCCATAATCATCTTAATGCGATTCTCAAAGTCACCACGATACTGAGTACCGGCCAGAAGTGTTCCCATGTCAAGCTGATACACTTTACAACCCGCAAGTCGTTCAGGCACCTTGCCTTCCTCAATCATTCTGACCAGTCCCCACACAAGGGAGGTCTTGCCCACACCAGGCTCACCTACATGTAATGGATTATTCTTATCACGGCGGCAAAGTACCTGAATGGTTCGCTGCAATTCTGCCTCACGACCTATCAGAGGATTCTGCTGCTCATAACAATCATTCATACAGGTCACCAGTTTTTTCCAAGCATCCATCTTTGGTGGAGCATCGGAAAAAGGATAATCTGACTCGCCATCATCCTCATCATCGTCACCAAAAGAATCATCGACAGTATCAAGCCAGTCAACAGCGGTTATGATATGACTGAGAAATAAGGGTTCATCATCCTTAATCGCATTTTTCAGCAGATAACAAGCCCATGAATCATTGAGCGACAAAAGTCCATCTAATAAATGAGGTATGTCGAGCGCTTTGGCACTGCTGTTCACTACATGCTGACAGGCAATCTCAATCAACTGGTTCATCTGTTCAGACGGCTCTACCATATATGAACGATCAGTCGGAACCTGCTCGGTCTCAAGCAAGTGTTCTTTCAAGTCGGCATTCAACCTTTCAGAGGGATAATACTCATCTAATATATGGGCATAATATGAATCGTCGATAAATGCCTTCAACAAATGCTCGGGCATAACAAACTCATGCCTGTACTCCTGGCAAAGCTCTGTTGCTTTACGAAAAAGCGTCGTTACACGTTCGGTCTTCTGTATTTCTTCCATACTTACTATTCTTCTTCTGGTTCAATGGTCAAGCGAAGAGGAAAACCCGATTCGCGAGCCATGCTTGTTGCTTTATTGACTTTCGAAACAGCTACATCGTAACTATAGATACCAACCAAAGCCTTGTCGGAATGATGTACTTGAAGCATCAACGCTTCGGCGTCGGCTTCGCTCTTAAAAAATATTTCTACGAGGATTTTCACCACAAATTCCATCGTGGTAAAATCATCGTTGTGAATATAAACCTTATACCGCCGCGGCTGCTTCAAATTGATTCGTTGACGCTCCCGGAGTGAAGACTGCTCTTTTGCCATAGATATTATACGAAATGTGCACAAAGCACCTTTTATTCTAATACTTGTCTATTTTTCTGCAAAGGTAGTAATAATTCATCAGTAACACAAAAAAAAGAGGAACACTTCATTGTATATGAGTGTTCCTCTTAAATCTGCCTGCTCCTTATCGAAGTTCAGCCAAGCGCCGCTTGTAATTTTTCTTCAATCGGCGCAGGCCTCGATCGCGAATCTGGCGTATCCGTTCACGCTTCAGCCCCATATCAAAGGCTATCTCAGCCATAGTAAGATGTTCTTGCTCAATACCGAAATAGGCGGTAATCACTTTTTTTTCTCGCTCATCGAGCGTGTGCAGAGCATATTCTACGGCATCGGCAATGGCTGCGCTATATACACGTTCATCGGCCAAAGGAGCAGTAGCATCCGTTAATACTGACAAGAGACTCATATTGGCACGTCCACCTAAAGGAGCATCGACCGAACGCGAAACCCCTGTTGGGGCACTCTCCACACGCATTTCATCGCTTTCCTGAAGCAAAGCCTTCTCAATCTGCTGACGAACAAACACAACAGCATAGCTTACAAAGCGTAATCCTCGCTCACCATCAAATTTGCGGGCCGCTTTCATCAATCCGATATTGCCCTCGCTGATCAAGTCATCGACAGCAAGTCCTCGCCCCTGATAATTACGGGCTATACTGACCACGAATCGAAGATTGGCCTCAACCAATTTGTTCAAGGCACGTTCATCACCATTTTTGATACGAATGGAAAGTCGGCGTTCCTCATCTTCTGAGAGAAGAGAGGACTGACCGATTTCATCTAGATAGACGTTTAATGAGTTCTCTTTCATATTATTTTTTACTAGCTACAGCAGCCTGCTCAATAGCGAGTCCGGCTTTGTAGTTCTCGATATACTTGTTAAAGCCTGCCACATCGTCGGCCGTAGGTTCAATGCTTGTACCAGTATTTCCGGCAAACACGACTTCCTCCAAATAGTCAGCAAGTGAAAGGTGCTTAGCATTGTTCACCAAATAACCGGCCAACAGGGCAATACCCCAAGCACCGCCCTCGCCAGCAGTCTCCATAACAGAGATGGGTGAGTTCAAGGCAGCAGCCAGCATACGCTGTCCGACGCCAGCAGTTTTGAAGTAGCCTCCATGACCTGTGATACGGTCAACCTTAACATTTTCTTCTTTCAAAAGAATGTCATTACCGAACTTCAATACAGCGATAGCGCCATAAAGGTGGCTACGCATGAAATTGGCAAGGTTGAACTTATCGTTGGCAGAACGAACAAACAATGGGCGACCATCGCTAAGACCAGTAACAGGCTCACCACTCACGTAGTTGTAAGCCATCAGTCCACCACAGTCAGCATCGCCCTCAAGGGCCTTATTGAAAAGTTTGCCATAAAGTTCGTTCATATCAACAGGCACACCCAACATTTGTTGATACTCTTTGAAAAGACCAACCCATGCGTTGATATCGCTGGTGCAGTTGTTGCAATGAACCATAGCAACAAGAGAACCATCAGGAGTCGTAACAATGTCAATAGGCTCGTAAGGCTTAGACAACTCTTTCTCCAACACAATCATTGAGAATGAAGATGTACCTGCACTTACATTACCAGTGCGCTGTTTTACAGCATTGGTAGCTACCATACCCGTTCCAGCATCACCCTCAGGAGGACATACAGGGATGCCTGCCTTCAAATGACCACTGACGTCAAGTTTCTTGGCACCCTCAGGAGTAAGGAAGCCTGCCTCTTCACCAGCATTGAGCGACTTTGGAAGAATATCTAACAATTTCCATGAGAAGCCCTTTGGAGCAATCAGCTCATCAAACTTCTTCACCATTGTAGCATCGTAGGTCTTCGTCTTGGGATCTACGGGAATCATACCAGAAGCATCACCTACTCCAAGAACGAACTGACCTGTAACTTGCCAATGCACATAGCCTGCAAGTGTTGTCAAATACTTGATATCGCTTACATGTTCCTCATTATCAAGGATTGCCTCATAGAGATGAGAGATACTCCAACGCAGAGGAATATTATAATTGAAAAGTTTTGACAGAGCTGCAGCAGCCTTACCTGTATTGGTATTACGCCAAGTACGGAAAGGTACAAGAATCTGATGATCCTTGTTGAAAGCCATATAGCCGTGCATCATGGCTGAGAAACCGATAGCAGCCAAGGCTTCAATCTCACAATCATACTGTTTCAGTACATCCTTACGCAACTCAGCATAGCAGTCCTGCAGACCATACCAGATGGCCTCAGTGCTATAAGTCCAAAGGCCATCTATTAATTGGTTTTCCCATTCGTGTGAACCTTGGGCAATGGGTTTATTCTCCTCATCGATGAGGACAGCCTTAATACGGGTAGAGCCAAACTCGATTCCGAGAATGGCTTTACCTGATTCAATTGTTTGCTTTGCTGTCATAGTCATATAGTATTAACGGAGAGCCTTATTGAGCATGAAGTAAACCTCGTTGTTGCGGAGGTTCTGCTTGAACTCATAAGTCTTAGTATCCTTGTTAATCTTGACATATTCAATTCCCAGCATCTCAGCAAAGTCTTCCCAATACTCCTCAGTAATATCGTAAGAGAAAGCACTGTGGTGAGTACCGCCAGCGAGAATCCATGCGCCAGCGCCAATCTCAAAGGTAGGCTGTGGAACCCAAAGAGCACTAGCAACAGGCAGATTAGGCATTGGCTTAGGCTCAATACACTCTACCTCCTGAGAAATCAGGCGGAAGCGGTTGCCCAAGTCAACAACGGTAGCCTTGATACCACGACCAGTCTTTGAAGTGAACACAAGGCGTGCAGTCTGCTGCTTGCGAATACCAATACCCAAGAAATGAACTTCCAGCTTTGGTTTATCAACAGCAATAAGCGGACAAACCTCCAACATATGACTCTGCAGACAAGATGAACGATCGCCAGCAAAGTTAAGTGTATAGTCTTCAAGGAAAGAACAACCTGTAGGCAGTCCTTGAGAAATTACCCAAAGAGTACGATACAGACAAGCGGTCTTCCAGTCGCCTTCGGCACCGAAGCCATAGCCCTCTTCCATCAGACGCTGAGAAGCAAGACCTGGAATCTGATCAAAGCCACAGAAGTCTGGAGCATCGATATCAGCATCGCCCAAGTCATCGAAGTTGGTAGTGAAAGCTGTTGCTCCTTCATCCTTCAATACTCGACGAAGAGCAATTTCTGCCTTAGCGGCATTCTTCACTTTCTCCCAATAAACTGCTTCACCACTTTCATCTATCTTAATGGTATACAGCTTCTTATACTCTTCAACCAATTCATCAGCCTCAGCATCGGTTACCTTCTTAAAGTAATCCATCAGAGAGCTAACAGGATAGTAATCTACGTGATAGCCCAAACGCTGTTCAAACTCTACGCGGTCACCATCAGTAACGGCTACGTTGTTCATGTTCATACCAAACATCAGGCAACGAACGTTGTGAGCATCGGCCACACCAGCAGCCACACGAGCCCAAACGGCAATCTGCTTCTGAGCAGCCTCGTCTTTCCAGTAGCCACAGACAACCTTACGAGGAACACGCATACGAGTACAGATATGTCCAAACTCAATATCACCGTGAGCAGACTGGTTCAAGTTCATGAAGTCCATATCCATCGTTGCCCAGGGAATCTCAGCATTATATTGTGTATGGAAGTGAAGCATTGGCTTTTTCAATGCCTGCAAGCCCTTAATCCACATCTTAGCAGGTGAGAAGGTGTGCATCCAGGTGATGATACCGATACATTTCTCCTCATTATTGGCTGCCAACATTACCTGTTCTACTTCTTTAGAACTGTTTGCAGTACCCTTATAAACAATTTTCACAGGGATATTGCCAGAGGCATTCAGGCCATCTACCATCTCCTTTGAATGTCCATCAACTGCAACAACTGCATCACCTCCATAAAGAAGCTGTGCTCCAGTTACCCACCAAATTTCAAAATTATCAAATGCTTTCATAATGTTATAATTTTTGTTAGTTAATAGTTTCTTATAATTTCACTCTTTATTTATTAATATTATTGGTTCAAATTTATATATCAACAATAATCATTATTGTATCAACAAAAAATGTGTCAATTGTCACTAATTCTAAACCTTATTTCTTCTTTTGGCCATAATAAGCATTAGGACCATGTTTACGACTATAATGCTTTTCAATGAGAAGAGGATTCATCGTCAGATCAGGATTCACAGAAAAGGCAACAAAAGCCATCTTGGCACACTGTTCCATCACCTTTGCGTTATAGACAGCATTATCGGGTGATGTACCCCAAGAGAAAGGACCATGATTCTTCACCAGCACAGCGGGGGTGTGATCAGGATTAATTTTTCGGATATTCAGAATCTCATCAACAATAACGTTGCCTGTTTCCAATTCGTACTGACCTTCCACTTCAGCTTTAGTCATATCACGGGTACAGGGAATATCCTTATAAAAATAATCGGCATGAGTAGTACCAATATTGGGAATATCACGACCTGCCTGAGCAAATGCTGTCGCATAAGTAGAATGTGTATGAACAACGCCTTGAATATTAGGGAATGACTTGTATAGCACTAAGTGAGTAGGAGTATCACTTGAAGGATTCAGATCACCTTCTACTACTTTACCGCTTTCTAAATCAACTACAACCATATCTTCGGCCTTCATCTCATCATAACTTACGCCAGAAGGTTTAATGACTACAAGTCCTTTCTCACGATCTATACCCGAAACATTGCCCCAGGTAAATATTACCAATCCTTGCTTTACCAAGTCAAGATTGGCCTTGAATACTTTTTGCTTAAGTTCTTCTAACATAGTTTCTTAGAGTTTAAAGTTTGGATCTTCATTATAGACATTTTTATTGAACCTATATAGAGCTGCTCCACGTTTTGAGGTAACCTTATCAATGAGTTCGGTCTTCTCAATAAAGTCCATATCCTTAATACGCTTACGGAAGTTACGCTTGTCAATCTCTTCACCACTCACAGCCTCATACAAACGCTGCAATTGGGTAAGGGTAAACAATTGAGGCAATAGACGGAAGCCAATGGGCTCTGACTTCATTTTCTGCTTCATCATCTTCCATGCTTTCATCACCATCTCATTATGGTCAGAATATAATTGTGGAAGATCACCTATATTAACCCACTCTACACCATACTGTTTACGAAGATTCTCACTGTAATCTTTCACGTTGATAAGAGCATAATAGGCAACAGAAATAACGCGTTCGCCTGGATCACGATCCACATTACCAAAAGCTCCAACCTGTCGCATGAAGATATGGCGCAAACCTGTTAGTTCTGTCAATGTTCGCTCGGCAGCACCGTCTAAACTCTCGTCTAAACCAACGAAACCACCGTAGAGACTCCATTCCCCACGTCCGGGATCCATCCGGCGTCGGCCTATAAGCACCTTTAACTTATTCTCGTCAAAGCCAAAAATGATACAGTCTACTGATACCCAGACTTTGGAATGTTCGTTATAAAATGTCATCTTTTCGTTTTTGTATAATAAAATAATTGTTTACCTAAAGTAATGATAAGTTTCTATAGAGTAGTAGACCACTAATCAGTAATCTACTACTCTATGGAAATTAAATATTACCAGAAGTAAGCATAGAAGCATGCGCAAAGGCCGATAACCACCAAGGTTCCAAGAACATCCCAAACGTTCCAACTTTCGCGTATGCTCTTCTTGAAGTCGTCACTAAATGTGATAGCATCAACCTGAGCCTTAGAAGGTGCAGGAGTGAAGAAGCTGACGACCACCATCAATGCGATAATGAATACTAAAAGCCAGCACTCAAAAATGAGCCAATTGGTCTGCCAGAACCAAGCTGTGTTCTCCCAAAAAGCACCATCCATGGCAGCTTTACCAGAGTCAGTAATAACATTGGTTACCAAACGAAGCATACCAACAAGGAAGCCTCCGATAAGTCCCCATTCACCAGCTTTAGGGGTAATTTTCTTAGAGAAGATACCGAGAGTGAACACTGCTACCATGGCAGGAGCGATGAGTGACTGAATGTCTTGCAGATAGCTATACAGATTACCCATATTCATCATGATAGGCATCCATGCAAGGCCAAGCAATACAACAACCACTGTTGCCACACGACCTACGAATACATAGTGTTCTTCGGTCATACCTTTCTTCATGGGCTTATAGAAATCCTCCGTGAACAAGGTGGCACAACTATTAAAGAATGCTGCCAATGAAGCAACAAGAGCGCAAACAAAGCCAATAGTCACAATACCCTTAATACCTGCAGGAAGAATATTCTTCACCATCATAGCGAAAGCACCATCGGTTGACTCGTGGTTGGTGATATCCATTTCAATACCGCTACCAGTCTTGAGTGACAAGGCATAAGCAATCATACCCGGAATCAAGAACATAAAACAAGGAAGGATCTTGAAGAAACCGGCAGCAATGGTACCACGACGTGCACGAGCTATAACGTCTTTATTATCCTCGCCTGGCACCTGACCAAGTACACGCTGAACGATGTGCTGGTCAGTACACCAATACCAGAAGCCTATGATAGAAGCGCCTAAGAAAACCACATAGCCAGGGAACTGCGGATACATGGGATCTGCAACATCGGTATGGAACATATGAGTAGTTCCGAAGCCATCGTGTGCTGCATTACATGCGGCCATCATGGCAGCCCAACCCTCTGTGATACTACCATCACCAAGAGCAGACAATCCCAAGAAGAGAACCAAGAACGAACCAATAATAAGTATGGGTGTCTGAATGGTTGACAAGGTCATCACGCCCTTCATACCACCAAAGACAGTGAACACAGCAGTAATGGCGATAAGGCCAATAGCACCATACCAGAAAGGAATACCAAGAAGGAACTTAAAGAAAATACCACCAGTAAAAGCTGTCACTGAAACCTTCGTAAGCACATAGGCAACCAAAGTAATGATACTGAGCCATGATCCTGTGCGCTGGGTATAACGGAACTTCAAGAAATCGGGCATCGTGATGATTTTGCCCATCTTGGTAATCAGCAACTGATAAAAAGGAACAAACAACCAGCCAAGAATCAGGATCATCCAACCCTGCATTTCCCAATGGGCCATTCCTACGCCGTCTTTTGCACCAGTACCAGCCAGGCCTACAAGGTGTTCAGAACCAATATTCGCAGCAAAGATTGCCATGCCAATTACATACCAAGGTTCGCCTTTTCCAAAAAGGTAGGCTGACGAATCTTCACCTTGCTGAGCCTTCTTGTCTTTCCAAATGGCATACCATACAGCAGCGACAACTCCACAGAGGCCGAGAGCAAGAACTACCCAATCGAGCCATATAAATTCATGAGAACTCCAATCCATAGTTATTAATAATGTTTTGAAAAGTATGTTAGTAGCTATTTATTATTATTTCACAGAGAACTTGAATGCCAGATGGCTATGATAAGTTTCGCCTGGCTTTAAGTATGGTGAAGGCCATTCAGGATGGTTGGGAGAATTTGGATATTTCTGACTCTCCAAGCATACTGAAGGACGCTGAGGATACTTAACGCCACCCTTGCGCACTACATTTTCTTGGCCGCCGATACCCTGGAAATTACCTGTATAAACTTGCATACCTGGCTCGTTAGTGAAAGCCTCCAACAGAATACCAGTTTTTTCAGAATAGAGTGAAGCAGCCACTTTTGTATCATCGCCATTAGTATTCAGAATCCAGTTGTGGTCAAAACCGTTGCCAAATTTAACCTGTTCATCATCCATGCGGAGTGAATCCTGAATAGCATGAGCTATACGGAAGTCCATAGGAGTTCCTTCAACGCTACGAATCTCGCCAGTAGGCATAAAGGTTGAATCTGCAGGTGTAAATGTATCAGCATTAATATACATTACCATATCCATAGCAGGCTCAGTGGGGGTTCCGTTCAAGTTAAAATAAGAGTGATTGGTCATGTTTACAACTGTCTCCTTATCGGTTGTAGCTTCCATCACAATATCAAGAACATTGTCATCAGTAACACGATAAGTAGTCACAGCAGTTACAGTACCGGGGAAATTATTGTCGCCATCAGGACTCACAAGTGTCAACTTCAGTGTCTGATCATCTATCTGTTCAGCATCAAAAACCTGATACTGCCAACCAGTGGGACCTCCATGCAGGCAATGTCCGAAATTATTCTGTGGCAACTGATATTCTACGCCTTCAACAGTGATCTTTCCCTGATTGATGCGATTTGCATAACGTCCAATAGTGGCGCCAAAATCACTGGGAGAGTTTTCTCTGTCTGCATATTGTGCAATATTATCATAACCCAAAACGACATCAGTAGGCTTGCGATCGCGATCTGGAACGATAAGCGATACAACACGGGCACCAAAGTTTGTGATGCTGACTTCCATTCCATTCTGATTCTTCAAAACGAAGAGCTTCACAGGCTTTTCGTTTATCACAGTATCAAACTTTGCGGCATCAAGACCTGAATAAGAAGAAACAGGTTTTGGATCGCAAGAAACTAGCATCAGTGCTGCTGCACCAAGGCAGATAAATGAATTTTTCAATACTTTCATTTTACTCTGATTTTGTTTATTTTTTAGTTATTGTTGATAATTTGGGTGTAAATTTACAACTATTTTTTGAATTAGCAATAAAAAAAGTCTATTATTTTCATTTTTATCGACTACCGATGTAGAGGAACACCATTCCCAAAAGCACTAAAATGAGGTCGAAAGCCTTAGCCTTTAAGTTCTTTTCCCGGAAGAAAAGAGCCCCAAACAAGAAGCTCACCACTACCGACCCTCTCCGAACCATACTTACTATACTAATCATTGCAGTAGGAAGAGAAAGGGAATAGAAATACATAAAATCGGCTACAGAAAGGAACAAGCTTACTCCAAGTATAGCCCAATCCCAATGGAAAGGTGTTGTCAACTTATGCTTAGGCCACCATAGCAAAACAAGCATAAAGAACATCAGTACACATTGATATATATTATACCATGACTGGACCATCATACGGTCAAGCCCCACCCCACCTTCAGAGACTGGAGCCATGAGATATTTGTCATATAATCCACTAACAGCGCCTAAGACAGCCGCTCCTACGATCATATAAATCCAATGATCATGCTTAAAATCAATTCCCTCCTTTTTTCCACTCTTACTGAGAAGCAAGAAAGAAGTCACCGCCAATGACACACCTAACCATTGCCAACCGTTCAAACGTTCACCAAACACCAACAGTGCACCAATCAGCACCATTACTGGACGAGTTGCATTAATTGGACCAACTATTGTTAGCGGGAGATGCTTCATTCCAAAATAGCCAAGTATCCAACTTGACAGCACAATAAATGCTTTCAAAACGATATACTTGTGCAGTTCCCATCCACCAGAACCAACATAAAAGACAGTATCATCAAGCAGTTGCGTCTCTCTACTTAGGAAGATAAAGGGAATAAAAATAAAAGACGAGAATAAAGTATTTAAAAACAAAATAGGTATAACAGCGTTATCCTTCAAGGCTTTCTTTTTCAGGGAATCATAGACACCCAATAAAGTTGCCGACAAAAATGCTAAAACTAACCACATTTACAAAAAGATATTCATTCTAAGAATACAACAATCAATATTCTATCCGTTCCAAGAAAAGAGCATTCCCCGGCATAGACTCACCAGCATCACTTCGCCGTTTACCTTCTATCACACGCCGAAAATCATCTAATGTTATTCGTCCACGCCCCACCTCAATAAGCGTTCCAACAACAGCGCGAACCATATTACGCAAAAAGCGGTTAGCTGTAATTTCAAAATACCAGGTTGTAGGAGATGTCTGATGCCACCGTGCCTCTGTCACACAACAAAGAGTGGTCTTAACATCAGCATGCGACTTACAGAAAGCTCCGAAATCCTCATACTCCATCAATATACTTGCTGCCTCATTCATTTTCTCAAAATCTAACGGATAGTGAATCTCACAGGAATAATGACGATCAAATGGTGACTTACAAGTATGTATATAATAATAATAGGTACGCTTAGTAGCTGAGAAACGGGCATGCATATCATCAGACACCCGTTCTATTTTTTGGATAGCGATATCACGACGCAGTAACTTATTCAGTTTATATACCAACTGATTAGCATCAAAAACCACGTCAGTATCAAAATGAGCTACCATCATTCGAGCATGAACTCCGGCATCAGTTCGACCAGCGCCAGTAATAGGAGTATCATGTCTTAATAGCAGAGTAAGTCCACGCTGTAATTCTTCTTGCACAGAAGAACCATTGGGCTGAATCTGCCATCCATGAAAACATGTTCCATCGTAACTCAAAGTAATAAAGTACCTCATAACGAAGCGCAAAATTATAAAAAATAATTTGTATTAGGACAGAACACTCCGAAAAAGTTTAACAGGACAATGAATTCTATTCAGAAATAGCTTCCAAAAGTTTCAGAAGACTTTCCGCGTCAACCCAACTGAAAGAATCCATTGAAATAACGGTTTTGTAAATTCGCTTCTTTTCTTTTGGCAATCTTCTAACCAATTCGCGTTCATGCGCACGCACAATTTTTCCATCCAGCAAATAGTAATATTGACGTATCAAAGGAAGAGCGATACCTTCAGTAGGAGTAAGATCAATGGTGGTGTAACTTAGTTGATCACCAATAGACAAATTCGTAATATTCACATCATTACGAAGCATGGCTTTATAAGAGTCCAAATCAAGCAAGGTGACACAATACAGCTTATTCACTCCTACAATCCCTACTTCACAAGCCAACATATTATCAATATTTATAAAATGATGTTTGCCTATATCAACTGTAGATATTGTTGACATCGTGGCCTCCATCGTAGCATCCCCTCGTTTAAAAAGAAGGGAGGCATTTTTCAAAAACACATTTGCAAAGGCTGTCTTCACCACCTTTCCATTTGTCATTTTAATCTCTGCTGGCTTATACTGATGATAAAGTGTAAGATTACGGGTATTATCCTGTGCATTCAATAGAACCAGATTAATACACACAAGCAAGCAACTAAGTAATAATTTTCTTTTCATATTTGATTGTAATAGACAAACGTTTTCTTTAGCACATTCTTGACTAACTTACTAGAACGACTCGAGCCAAACAAATCACAGGCTTTATGCCAAGTACACTTCCATCGAAAACATTATTAACGACAAAAAAAGCTCACCGTTTCCGATGAGCTTATTTTTGGCGGTGCGTACGAGATTCGAACTCGTGACCTCCTGCGTGACAGGCAGGCATTCTAACCTACTGAACTAACGCACCAGTCCATTAAATTTGCTATCGATGTAGGTTGCGGTGCGTACGAGATTCGAACTCGTGACCTCCTGCGTGACAGGCAGGCATTCTAACCTACTGAACTAACGCACCAGAGTACCTTTTTCGATTGCGGATGCAAAGGTACAAACATTTTTCGGAAAATAAGAATGTTCTATTAAGAATTAATCTGTAAGTAACATTCTTTAACGAAAAGCACTTAAAAACATCCGAAAAGGCTTTCCATTTTCCTCAAACCGCTTATTTAATCGTGCTTTTGGGGTCTTTTACCTCTCTTTCCTCCCCACTCTTTCAACTTATGCCTATGAAACTTATCTTCAGCTTTAATTATGTCGTAAACCTTAGAGGCTGGCAGAATTTCCAAGAAGCGATTATGATAGTTCTGCTGAATACGTTTCAGTTCTACTTCAAGATAATCCCGATATTGAACAACTTTTTTACAGCTATCTTCAGTATGCGGTTTAACAAACTCAGCTTCTTTCAGACGCTTAAACAATCCGCGTTGCTTCTTTTTCATCTCTTTATAAAGAGGGAAAAAGCGTTCAGACTCTTGCTGAGTTAGCTTTGCTTCTTTTTCAATATAGGTGCGCAATTCCTGCTCAAACTTTTCAGGAGAAAACTTCTCAGTTTTCTGAGCTGCTAAACTAATTACTATTGAAAATAGAGCGACAATCAATGCAAATTTCTTTCCCATAATTAGTAATCGCTTGTAAGACATGCATAAATATCATAGTTGTCAACCATTGCATAGTCGGCCACTTCATCATAATAAGCATCAGAGGTTTCCGTTTGTATTGAAAGTTGCTGAGTATTATCAGCATCTTTAGAGTCAAAATAGACTGCTATGCAGAATGTTGCTATCAGAAGAGATGCTGCAGTATATAGCAAGGGGCGCATACGCATGATAATTGGGCGCACCTTACTACCGAACTTAGGTTCGACAATATTCAGTTTGCGTTCAGGGTATTCAGGCAGGCGCTGCATCAATTCTGGTGTCAGACGCTCGAAATACCCTTCGGGGACTCCATAAGGATTTCTATTTCCCACGCGCTTTTTCAAATATTTCTCGTCATTCGTCATATACATTTTTCTTTATTGACGTATTCAAATAGTAATAGTTTAATCATGACCTTCAAAAAAGTCACGTATTTTTTTTACCGCTATATGATATGAAGCTTTAAGGGCTCCTTCTGAAGTACCTGTGACACGACTCATATCACTATATTTCATTTCATCAAAATATCGCAAAGTAAACACAGTTCGTTGTACTTCAGGCAATTGAGCTATCGCTTCTTGCAACAGCGCCTCTGTTTCATTACCATCAAAATAATCGTCGGCCATCAACTGCTGAGCCAGTCCTGTATCTACATTATCAACGCTGAGTTCAGTAATACGTTTCTGTTTACGAATAAAATCAAGACTCTCATTAATAACTATGCGCATAAGCCAAGTAATGAGTTTCGAATCACCATGAAAACTATCTAACCCATTCCAGGCCTTGACAAGGGAATTTTGAAGAACGTCGTTAGCATCCTCGTGAGTGACCACTATACGACGAATATGCCAATACAGCTGTTCACTGTATTGGCATACCATTATCTCGAATCCCTTACGTTGTGTCTTTGAATCAGCGAGAAGTTTCTTCAGTTCCTGATCGCTCAGTACTTCCATAGGTTCTATTTCAGATTCTCAACGGACAGTTATTTTTCTTACGACCTTCCCAATCTTCAGAATGTAACAGCCTTTAGGCACATTGAGTTCCACCTGTTGAGCTGGCCCTTCGATTTTATAAGATGCCACCTGACGTCCAGTAATTGATACAACTTCAAGAAGCATTCCACTCGCTCCCTTTACATCTACTTTATTACCTTCTACGTCAATACTGATTGCACGCTCTGGCTCAACCTGTTCAGCTACACCCATTGCCATCTCCATCATCATTGGAGAAGCCTGTAAACAAGCAACTGTCAAACAGATAATTCCTGAGAATATGATTAGCCTTCTTCGCATATTATCATTATTTTTTGCAAAAATAGAGAAAAAACGCGAAACTTCCAAATATTTTATTATATTTTTAGTACTATTCCCCAATTGTTACCAACAAAGGTTCTTCAATAGTTTTCAACGCCCACGCAGAACGCTGTTTCCATTCCTCCATTGAGCGTACATCATATTTTGACCATGCTGATCCAAAATAATAGGTAAAGTTTTCACCACGATAGCTATTTTTTATTCCTAACGCATGCCCCTCATTACCACCTTTTGGCTGATCGAAAAGGAGTTTTTTAGACTCGACAGGGCCATCAGGGAATATGACTCCTACATACAAGACACAATTATTCACACGCACATTGTCTGTTGGGTCGGCATATAGAAGATAATTATTAGCCAATACAACATTCTCTTTTTCTTCAGAATGGATTACGAACCCTGTAGCCAAACTCACAGGCTTTGTGAGACCATTGTAGCAGACTGTCACCTTATTAAAATTAGAGCCTTTGTCTAATTGTATATAACGATGCTCCACCACAGCAGTATCACCATTAATAGTTGCAGGATTATAGGTCAGGTGCACCGTAGTACGCATAGGCCCGTTATCAAGTATCTCTGCGGTCTTAAAGCAGTAAGGATATTGAAGTTCTCCGTTTACCATCAGTGCAGGTGTGCCACACCCCAGGGTGGCTCCTACTTTATAGAGGTCCATGCCACGCCCGTGATCATTATGATAAGAATTCAACCTATAGAGCGAGTCACCACGCTGCCTATTCTCCTTACGAAGTTTTTCTACAGCCGGCATCATAACCACATCTTCAATCCAATATCGTTGTTCAACCACTAATTCAGGCGTATTTTTAGACCACACATCAGTACCATAGCTACGTTCTCCAGTACGCTGCAAAGCAGGTCCATAGACACGATAAGCCCCACGATCATTTTCCCATGCATAGTCATCCTTTCGTTCATTGTAAACGCGGCCATAGCAAACAGTTGAATAATTTCTGGGGGTACCTTTCTTTATTGTAAACGTGAGTTTTCCATGTGGACGTACACCAGCATCAAGTAACACCTTTCCATCGTAACTCAACTGATAGGGAACTTCAAGTCCACCCTCATCAAAAACGACAAACTGCCTACCTCCCTGAATAGATAGCTTGTTGTAGATGGTCTGTGCATCAAGTTCAACAACTTGCTGAATAAAATCGGCAGTATTGTTTGAAACAGATACCTTGACGGACTTAGAGTTATTGGCTACTGCAGAATTGGCACCCACCGATTTATCGTCAAAACGCACTTTCTCGCAGGCTGCAAGGAGAAAAGCTCCCACCCCAAAATTTGCTTGAGAATGAGCATCTACAGTTTTTGTAGGATCTGGCTTCTCGCCTATAGGCTGAACGAAACCCACACTACCATCTTCCTGTAAAGCGGTAGTCACCAAGTAAGTCCATGCTTTGCTGACCACGGGCTCATAGACAGAGCGATCCAACAGTCCATGATTCATACCCCACAACATACCATAGGTAAAGAATGCAGTTCCTGAAGTTTCAGGGCCTGGTGCATCCTCTTCACAAAGCATAGAACGACTCCAATAGCCGCCAGGACGCTGAACACGAGCCACTCCCTCAGCCAATTCACGGAAACGTTGTACGAAAAACGGACGGTGTTTATAATCTGCCGGCATGTCATTGAGAACCTTGGCAAGTCCGGCCAATACCCATCCATCGCCACGTGCCCAGAAACTTTTGCCTCCATTGCAGGCTGTCTTCACTTTAGGATAAATGTATTTCGCATCACGATAGTACAATTGTTCATCCTTATCGTACATAAGTTCATCTGCCCAGCGGAAATTTTCATACAGCTTGTCCAGATATTTCACTTCGCCAGTGGCCTTATAAAGCTTAGTCATAACAGGCATCACCATGTAAAGAGCATCAGCCCACCACCAAAAATCGTTTTCTTTAGAACGGACTTCAGTGTCCATCACTTCAATGGCACGTTTAATTTTGAATGGATCTGGATTAAGTTCATACAAATCGAGATAGGTTTGAAAACAAATCTGCCAATCCCCAAAAAGAACAAAATCATGACCTTCGCCGTAAGTTTTGTATTTCCACTTTGAAGGATCTTGTCCCTGTGCTCCCATCCATTTATTGTGGCGGGCCCAATCTTCACTGTAGTTTTTCCATCTTGCCACTCCTAAAAGCCTATAGGCTTCCATATTTCCGGTATGATAGGCTGCTTCATCCCAGAACGAACGTACTTGCGGCTTGTGATGCTGTTGCCAATAATCATTCACCTTGGTGATAATCTCGATAGTTGGCAGTTTCTGTACAGGTTCAAACCGCTTTCTCTTAGCACGGGCACTGACCGATGTAACCACGATCAGGACTGATAGTAGTAGTAATGTTAGTCTTTTCATGTTATGGTAATATTTGTTAGTAATTTTTCAACAAAGCATTTTCTTGCCCACTTATTTCAAATGTTCTCCGAAGAAATTCATACACTGGCGGAACAAATGATTGCGCGTGTTTCCTCCGTAAATACTGTGATTACGATTAGTATAAACCAATTGTCTGAAGTCCTTGTCTGCCTGTACTAATGTTTCAACGTATTCGGCCGTATTCTGATAGTGTACATTATCATCACAAAGTCCGTGGCAGAGTAACAGAGCGCCATGTAACTGAGAGGCTCGAGCCATTGGGTTTACTTCATCATATCCCTGTTTGTTTTCAGCAGGAGTACGCATAAATCGTTCAGTATAAACGGTATCATAGAATCGCCAACTTGTAGGAGGAGCAATGGCTATTCCTGCAGCAAAAACACCTCTACCCTCACTCATTGACATAAGTGTATTCCAACCGCCATAAGACCATCCCCATATGCCAATGCGACTAGCATCAACAAAGCTCTGACGACCTAACCATAGGGCTGTCTCCACCTGATCTTTTGCCTCTTTTTCTCCCAAGCGCAGATAGGTACACTTTTCAAATTGTGCTCCTCTACCTCCGGTTCCACGATTGTCCACACAAACAACTATATACCCTTGCTGAGCCATATACTGTTCAAGGATTGCTCCCTGCCCATTCATACCGATGTTCCAAGTATTCTTCACTTGCTGACTTCCTGGTCCTCCATACTGGAAAAGCACCACGGGGTATTTCTTCTGCTGATTAAAGTTTTCAGGCTTTACAATCCATCCATAGAGTTCAACATTTTCGCCAGTGGTGAAAGAAAAGAGTTCTTTCTTTCCCTTGGCATAGATTGAATATTTCTCAGTCAACTCCTTATTATCCACTAATGTGGCAGTTACTTTTCCCTGAACATTTCTGAGCGTTATCTTCGTAGGAGTGTTAAGATCGTTCCAAGTATTGATATAGTTTTTGAAATCACCAGAGAACACTGCAGTATTCCATCCATCCTTTTCGGTAAGGCATTCTACCTTTCCATTCTTCCTCGATACAAAGACTTTCTGATTGAGAGGACCGTTGGGTAAGGCGGCAAAATACAAATCGCCAGTCAGTTCGTCATAACCATACACATCGGTAACAACGGTATGCTTACCTTCTGCAACGACTCCTGGAATAACAATGTCTGAGACAGTACGCTGTAACTGTCCTGTCAGCGTATAGAGGTAGATATGATTGTAACCATCACGTTCGCTTGTCAGCACAATATGCTTGTCAGTGATTTTAACCTGTGCAAAAACATTTTCATTAATATACTTATCTACTTTATCCTCAATGGCCAACTGACAAACAGTACTCAGCGGATTAGCCATATACACGCGAAGTATGTCTTGATGGCGATTCAAGGTGAACACTGCAACTTTCGTCGGGTCGCTTGTAGGCATAATGCGAGGCACATAACCATCGGCGTCAAGAGGCAGTTCAAGCTTTCTTGTCTGATGGCTTTTGATATCATAGCTCAACACACTAACCTTTGAATTCTGCTGACCGGCCTTTGGATACTTGTATGAATAGAAACCGGGATATGTTGCCAGACTATCGATAGAAGGATACGCTCCACGAAACTGCTGAAGAGAATACTCCTTAACATCTTTCTCATCATAGCGAACCCAAACAATCTGGCGGGAGTCAGCAGAGAAAGTCATAGCAGAATTGAACGAGAACTCCTCTTCGTTCACCCAATCGGGTATGCCATTAATAATCTCGTTGGCTTTGCCATCCTTCGTCACTTGACTCTCAGAGTTATTGAACAACAATTTCACCAAGTGTATATTATTGTCACGGACGAAAGCCACTTGCGTACCATCAGGACTCCACACAGGAGTTTGCTGGGGGCCTCCATCACTCAAGGGCTCAAGTTTGTTGTTAGCCAAATTATAAATATAGTAAACAGCTGTAAACGAACGGCGATAGATTGATTTCGTTTGAGTTTGCACCAGCATGTGCTTTGAATCAGGGCTCATCACAAAGCCATCTACACGTTCAATTTTTGCGCCTCGTGCCTTAGCCGCATCAAACAATACTGAAGACTGCTTTCCCGTCTTGAATGAATAGCTGATAATCTGCTTACCATCAGCACTGATAGCTGCATATTGGTCGCTGCCGGCAAGAGGAGTAATGGCAGTCATACCCTCACCACGAAAAGCGCCATTAACTATATCTTTCAAAACAAGTTGTTGAGCAACCGAATTACTAAGTGCGACCGTCAAAAAAAGCACTAACAACAAAAATGATTTTTTCATATTCAATATCAAACTATTCCTTTTGGTTTAAACCTTATGAAGAGCAATTATACCGCTCTTGAATTTATACATGCAAAGGTACGAAATAAAATTGAAGTACAAAAAAACTTTTTATACTTGAGAAACAATTTATATAAAGTAAAATACGATTAAACGCTAAAATATAGAAAGCCTACCACTTTCCGCGAAGTAATTGGTCGTAAGAAATATGTCCGCCCGCCAACATCAGTTCATTTGCCCGACTTACATATTCATTACGAAAAACGAGTCTTCGCAAAGCTGTATTTACGACATGCTGAATATTACCCATATGCTGCTGACGAAGAGAATCAGATGGCACAGGATACAGGCTCAACAAATAAAAGCTCAAACAGTCTGGGGCAATAAAATCACGAGTCATCATTGAACGCTGACGCTCAGAATAGCCATAATGCACATAATAAGGATAATCCTTACCCAGATATTTATCCAACGAGATTCCTACTACACTATCACCCACTACAATACTCTGATCGAACGAGCCAATTTGTGTATAGACCATAGGCACAGGAACATTAGGCAGCATACGCGACAAACGCTCGAAAGCCGTTTTCAGCTGATGATCCAAATCGTCCATACGCGCATACTGACGGCCCACATCAGAAATAACTCGCTGAAGTGTAGTATCCTGATAATAAGAATAAAAAATGGTATTAATATGAGCATCCTCAACCTTGCCTAATTGTAAGAGATTCTCAATAAGCAGTCGTGTTTGAAGAGGATAATGAGTCTGCATCTGCTGCAAAGCAGAAAAATCGCCAGAAGTAAGAAAGAAAGATTCCATACGATCATAACGTAACACAAACGAATTAGCATCGTAAGATGTTACATCTGATCTCATTCGCCATTCACAACCAAGGCAGGCGAACATTAGCGCAACCAATATAAAATAGATCTTTCGCACTAACAAATCTTAGCTTCTGTTAAATTGCGTTGCAAAAATACTAAAAATATTTTTAAAAACCAAATATTAACCTAAATAATTTAAAAGAAAATTACAAAATTAGTACTTTTGTAAGGAAAACTTATCAAAACATGAGGTCAAAAGTATATTTACTCTTGCTACTAGTTTCCATGAACGCTGTAGCCCAAACAAAGATTGTCGTTAACGTATCAAACCAAAGTGACAATCCTCGCACCGATCACCCCATCATCATTCCTCTACAAAAGTATGGAGAGATAAGCTCAGCATTGGTTGAGGAATACGCCAATAGCGACTCAAGCGCAACGAAAGAAGTTGCTTGCCAATTAGATGATTTAAATCAGGATGACATAAACGATGAGCTATGTTTTCTTTCAGATCTGAAAGCGCATCAACAAAAAAAATATATCATAACCCTCTATCATGAAGGAGCCCCAAGAAACTACCCTGCTCGGGTGTACACAGAAATGTTGATGCGCAACGATAAAGTTAAAGAAAAAAATCGTCACAACAACTTCATCGAAAGTATAACAGCTCGCGGTGACTGTGCAAATCCTTACAATCTCCAGCATCACCACGGCGTGTGTTTTGAGAGCGAATTGAATGGCATCCGCGTTTATTTTGACAAGCGACAGACGCTCGACATCTATGGCAAAAAACTTCACCGTTTAGAGCTCCAGCAAACACAGTTCTACACTTCAGCCGAACAAAAACAGGAATACTATGGAGATGATGTATTATGGGTAGGCAACACCTTCGGACTTGGGGCATTTCGCGGATGGAATGGCAACGAGCCAACAATGATCGACCCTGTGAAATCACGAACGCAACGTATAATAAGTTACGGTCCACTACGCACTATCGTCGAAATAATAGACAGAGGATGGACAATAGATCCTCAACAAAAGCCATTAAACATGGTTATCCGTTACACTCAGTATGCTGGCCGCAGAGACACCGATGTCAATATAGAGTTTGACCGTGATGCCAGTGACTATGTATTCTCAACAGGAATCATCGACGTGAAAGGCTCCGAAGAATATTCAGACCATAAGGGGACGAGAGCTTGCTGGGGAACGGATTGGCCTGCAAGTGATACTATCAATTGGAACCGTGAAACCGTGGGCTTAGCTATCAATCTACCACAACAGAATATTATAGAAGAGAAAGCTCGCGATCCTAAAGGTAAACAACAACAGGGGTGCAACTATACCTTCGTAATTAAAGCAAATGGAACAAAACTAAACTACAAAGTTGCTTACTGTTCAGCCAATGAGAAAGAAGGATTCCGTTCAGCCAAAGAATGGTTCGATTGGGTAAAAGCATGGAAGAAAGAGACAGACAGTCCTGTCATCGTAAACTACTAAAAGTATTCATTATGCCACTTTGCCACTTTGCCACTTTGCCACATTAAGGATTTTCAATAGTGCAAAGTTAGGCACAAGAAAATAATAAGAATACAAACAGAATATAAATAGAATACAAATATAATAAAGAATGAATATAAATTAAATATTAATTAATATATTATTATATATAATATATTATATATAATAATATATTAAAGTTAAGTCATAAGTATTTTTTCCACCAAGCGCGTGTAGTCGAAAATCCTTAATGTGGCAAAGTGGCAAAGTGGCAATGTGGCAAAATTGGGAAAACCTGTCGTTCAGTCCAGATGCTCTCCTATCGCAAAAGGTACAATCTGAGAGGCTAAACGACACGTTTGAATGAGCCAAACGCATCGTTTTGTTTTTTAAGGGAAACGCACCTGTAGTTGGTCGCAATGATTCTAACCGTCAACTATGGCAGTTCAGAAAAATGCTTACGCCCTTTGACATAATACTGCCAAAGCAAAGAAAATGAACGTTGTTCTGGTATTTCCTGCCCTACCCTCGCCGACTGAATAAGCTTACGATCAGCATCAAAGTCATTACGCCATCTGCGAAAATCACGACGTGCACGGAACACTGCTTTAAAATCTCCCCAATTATGTTTCAAAAGCAGCATCTCAGTAGCAGCCAAATAATCCAGCCACCAGCGAATATGCATCACCCTACGAAGTTCGCCATCAGGAAGACACTTATATAGCATGGTCAAATTATTCCTGAAATTCAGATAGGTCTTCATCGGATTCGATTTCGGCAAAGTTCCACCACCTACATGATACACTTTACTTTCAGGCACACAAACTATCCGATAGCCTCGAATACGTAATCGCCAACAGAAATCGATTTCTTCATTGTGGGCAAAGAATCGGCTATCCAATCCTCCCACCTCTTTATAATTACGCGCGCGCACGAGTAGAGCTGCCCCGGAAGCCCACAGAACAGAAGCTGGTTGATCGTATTGTCCATGGTCATGCTCTACGACATCAAATATACGACCACGGCAGAAAGGATAGCCCAAACTATCAAGATAACCGCCGCAGGCACCTGCATATTCGAAGGAATCGCGGTTAAACACCGACAACAACTTTGGTTGACAAGCCGCAACTTCACTATGTGCATCCATATAGGCCAGCATTGGCAGAAGCCAATGAGGAGTCACCTCAATATCACTGTTCAACAAAAGATAGTATTCGGCTTCCACTTGCTCCAAGGCCTTATTGTAACCCTCTGCAAACCCCCAGTTTTTGTCAAGCAAAATCAAACGACAGCTGGGGAACTTTTCTTTCAGTAATGCAACAGAATCATCAGTCGAAGCATTATCAGCTACATAGACAACAGCCTCCTTTGAATATTCAAGAACGCTAGGAAGATACTTCTCAAGCATCTTCGCACCATTCCAATTCAATATAACAATAGCCAACTTATCCATATACAGTCAGAGGTTTCGGGTACAAGTTATTCGCAATCAGATTATCACACTATGCCGAATGAGGAGTTAGAATTTGAGCTACGCGCAGAGCCGTCTTGTCATGATTAAAATCCCCCAATCTGACACGTAGCAGATGGTTGTCAAACTCAGGACAAGCATCTGCAGCCGACAATTCCACGCGTACATAGTTCTTCGTAAATCCATGCATTGCACGACCACGCGTGGCTTTCTCCAGCAGTACTTCTGCCTCTTTTCCGATATGTGCTTCATAAAAAGCATGCGTTTTACTATCAGACAATTCCAAAAGGCGACGACTACGAAGTTTCTTGTCTTTTTCACTCACCACATAAGGAATGCGAAGAGCTGAAGTACCTGGACGCTCAGAATAGGGGAAGACATGAAGTTGGGTAACGGGCAACGAATTGAGGAATTCATAGGTTTCTTCAAAACATTCCGGAGTTTCACCTCTACACCCCACCATCACATCGACACCAATAAAGGCATCAGGCATCAGAGATTTTATTGTCATTATCTTATCAGCAAACAACTGACGGTCGTAGTGACGATGCATAAGTTTTAGCACAGTATCACTACCACTTTGAAGAGGCACATGAAAATGTGGCATAAAAGCACGGCTATGAGCGCAGTAGTCTATCAGCTCGTCGCTCATCAGGTCTGGTTCAAGACTACTGATTCGATAGCGGCTCACTCCTTCTACCCCATCAAGAGCCTTCACCAAATCAACAAAGCTTTCGCCTGTTGTCTTCCCAAAATCACCAATATTCACACCCGTGAGCACTATTTCCTTTCCGCCCTCTTCAACAGCCTTACGAGCTTGTTCGACAAGTGAAGCAATAGTTGGATTTCTACTAAAGCCGCGTGCATAAGGAATAGTACAATAAGTACAAAAATAGTCACAACCGTCCTGTACTTTCAAGAAATAACGTGTACGATTGCCGCGCGAACAACTAGGTGCAAAAGATGTTATTTCTTTAGTTTTACGAACGAAAAAAGAAGCATTCTTATCTTGTTCATTTTCAACAACCTTAGAGCTATCAGCCTCCTTGCTTATCCAAGCATCCGACAAAAACTGAATCAAATTGGCTTTCTCATTGGAGCCCAACACCAAATCAACGCCATCAATCTTTGCCACATTCTCAGCCTCTAATTGAGCGTAGCAACCAGTTACTACTACAAAGGCGCCGGGATGCTGACGAACCAATCGATGTATCACCTGGCGACACTTATGATCAGCTACTTCAGTCACTGAACATGTATTGATAAGGCACAAATCTGCAATTTCCCCTTTTCCGGCTGTACGAACGCCCAACTCCTCCAACATCTTACCAAAAGTCGAAGTTTCAGAAAAGTTCAATTTACAACCTAAGGTTGCATATGCAGCTTTTTTACCTTGAAAAACTGACGAATCTATCATATATTATATAGGTGCCTTGATTATGAGCACAAAGGTAGCACATTTTAGGGAAAAATAATCCATTTCTGCGCATTATTTCTCATTCGCGCAAAATGATAGCATTTTTAACATTTCGTAAATCACTAAAAATCAACTATTTACAAAAAAGTTACAAAAACGGCTCAAAAAAAAACAAAAAAAATGCAACGCCGTATTGAAAAAATATATACCTTTGCAGCGTTTTAATCAACAAATGATTGTTTTACAGATTTTAAAAAGCAAAGAAATGAAAAAGATTGCATTTATGTTCGTTGCAGCTGCTCTGTTTGTAGCTTGCGGTGAGAAGAAGGCTGCTGAGGCTGAAGTACCTGAGGTAGAAGAAGTTGCTGAGAACGTTATCGATTCAGCTGCTGTTTGGGCTCTCGTTGGTGACACCACCGGTCTTGAGGCTGACTCTATCGCTGCTAAGTTCCAGGCTGTTGCTGACTCTCTGGCTGCTGCTGCTGCCGAGGCCGACACAACTGCTGTTGAGGAGACCGCTGAGTAATATCTAACGGACTTAATGGTAAAATGAATACCGTCAAACAAAAGTTTGGCGGCATTCGTTTTTTATATACCTACCTGTTTTCAAATAAAAGGATCTACAAAAACAACCCAACGACTAATAATTCCTTATCAATAATTCTTTCCCAACAAGCCACGGAGAGTGAAATAGAGCCATTCCTGAACTCGAAATGCCCACCAATAGCGCATTGGTCTATAACCGAATTTATTAATCGTCTCCATCGAAAGCAGAGATCGGTCAATAATCTGCCACGTCCTAAATAGTTCTTTCAAGCCATACTGCCGTTCATCTTTTTCCAGTTCTTTACCATGGACGTAGTAAAACATATATACACCTATCAGATTCAGCCAGCGATGGTTCTCATAGAGTTTCATCATTTCCAACGATACGCCCACATCCGTCATTGTTTGTTTCATTGACTCGTTGGCACGCAAATAGTCAAATTTACGAACCGACACTTTGTGAGTCATAGATTCACCATGCTGCCTATAATGGTATATCCCTTTACAATGCCCCACTCTGCGTGATGCCAGATAATGCATTCTTGTAGTATTATCGTCACTATACAACCGACAGGTTTCATCATAAGGGTACTTCTGATGAATATTATTCTTCACTAAATAGAGTCCATGAATTTTCCAGGTAAGACTGAGTTGAAAAGCCTCCTCACCACTAATCGTCGGATTCTCCACACTAGTTTCTTGCGACAGATTATTAGCTTCAGGCAAATGAAACACAGGCATAGAGTACAATTCTGAACGTTGAGGCCAATCCATCGACACATCAAACAACACACAGTCAATTGTATTCTCTTGTTCCATGACCTTCACTGCTTCCGACAAAGCATCAGGTGAAAAAGAATCGTCGGCATCCAGCATACACACATACTCTCCTCTTGCATGTTTCAGCCCTACATTTCGAGCATGAGCCTGCCCTTTATTTTCAACCAGATGAATTACCTCAATACGACTATCACGCTGAGCGTAACCATTCAAGATGGCCAACGAACCATCAGTCGAAGCATCATCAACACAGACCACCTGAATCTCTTTCATTGTCTGGCCTAAAAGAGAATCGATACTTTCCTTTAGAAAAGCTTCGGAATTATAGACAGCCATTAATACCGTCACCTTAGTCATTATTGCCACGGAGTTTTTTGTTTAACTTAGTCTTCAAAGCATCCCAAAGGGCTGTCTTCTGATAGAGGATCGAAATAGATATGGACAGACTCACCAAACAAAAAATACCACTCAGCGTCCAATATACGAAATCATTATCGACCTTTGTCACCACATAAGCAGCAATACCCAAAGGTAATTGCATAGCAACATATTGTAGTACAGGATAGGACACATGGTAGCCATAACGGAAAAACGCATATAGATACACGAGTAAGATATCAACCAGATAAGCCGACGATAGCGCCAATCCCGTTCCGAAGAGTCCCCAATAGTGATAGCCCCAGGCCACAAAAAACACCATTACCACATCGAACACGGCCTCCAACAGCAAAAACGCGAATGAATCGCCACGTGCCAACGTCAAATAGCTTATTGGGAGAGATATTGCCTTTATATACATAGAGAACACAGCCACTTGAGCCATCTCTACAACACTTTCGAACTCTGATGAAAACAATAAGGGAATAATAAAAGGCATACCCACTATCAACATGCAAAGCATGGGTGATGCAAGTAATATTGCCACCTCAATCTGACGGTTAACCGTTTTTCGCATCTCGACTCGCTGACGACAAACGGCTGAAAGACGAGGAAAAAAATCTGTTTCCATCGATGTAAACACCATACTGGCATAAGTCACAGTAATCATGAAGCCTGCATTATAGAAACCCACCACGTCAAGTCCACCTTCTACATTCAAATAAGAACGGATGAACATTTCAGCACCGCTACCCAGTATGCCAGCAAACACAAATGCTACACCCAAACGTATCATATCCTTTCCATCAGAAAGGCGCCGCCATAAGCGACTAAGCGTTAAGGGAAACAACCGGTAAGAGTGTCGGATTGTGAGCACCATGGCTGCTAGAGCGACCAATACAATAACCGGCACAATACCGCTCATGCCAAAGAAATAGTAAATTGGTATAGCTACAAGCAGGGCAATGAATACATTGTACAATTGAATAACAGCCAATGCCTTCAATTGCCTTGCCCCCTTCAGGATGGCCGTTTCACCTCCAGTAATAGCCATCAAACCGACGGCAGGAGCAAGCAACACGAAATGAAGAGTATGATCGCCCCAGTCAAACGTATAATTACTCAAAACAGGGCCTAACAAGGCACAGACCACCATACCCAACAATGCTGTGAGCAGAGTCCATGCACGCACAACCCCCACATAGTGGGTCAATTGTTCTTCATCCCCTTTATCGTACAATTCAGACACATTACGCACTGCACTGAACGAAATGCCAAGGTTGGTAGCCTGAGAAAGAAAATTGACAGAAGTATTGAAAAGCGACACCAGTCCCATACCTGCAGGTCCAAGGAGCAAAGCCACAATTTTATTGCGCACCAAGCCTATCAATAGGTTTAGTCCCTGAACGCCGCCGAAGATACTGGTATATTTCAGCACATGATCATAACTATCTGAACGATCTTTCTTCATAATATTACTTTTTTCTAACGCAAAAAGGCAACTTTTATTTTGTTTTTCCGTTATTTTCTTATATTTTTGCATACATGAAATTGAGTATCATCATTCCTGTCTATCGCACTGCACACACACTTGACCGATGTGTGGAAAGTGTATTAGCTCAGCAATATACTGATATGGAAATTATTCTGGTTGACGATGGATCGCCAGACAACTGTCCAAAGAAGTGCGATGAATGGGCAATAACCGATACTCGCATCACTGTGATACATCAAAGCAATTGCGGTCTGAGTGGAGCGCGCAATGCAGGCATCAAGAAAGCTACCGGCGACTATCTCACTTTTGTAGATTCTGATGACTTTATTGCACCTGATACTTACCAACCCCTCATGGAACTACTCAGCAGGAGGACAGACATTGACATACTTGAATATCCCTATATATGGCATTCCGGATCCAGTGACGAAAGGACTGTGTTGTTTCAAAATACAGAATACTCTGACATCATCAGTTATTGGCTGAAAGGCTATGCCTATGAGCACACCTACGCATGTAACAAATTATTCAAGAAAGAATTATTTGCCAATGTCTGTTTCCCCATCGGAAAAGTATTTGAGGACGTGGCCACCCTCCCCCTACTTGCCCAACAAGCAAAATGCATTGTCACCACCGATATAGGCACATACCACTACTGGATGAACCCTAACGGCATCACCAACAAAGCAAAAGGCACAGAACTAAGCATGCTTCTCGATGCCCACATGGCTATGGCTATTTATCCAGAAATACTCAATGACAGTCGGTTCTACATGAATGCACTGAACATACAAATGGATGTATTCGAGTTTACTGGCCACTCACCCATCCTACCGAATAGAATCATCACCCCCTTTGCCACAGGCCTATCCTTTAAGAACAGACTTAAAGCTGTAGCTTTGGACCTAATAGGAATAAAGAATATATGCAAACTAAACACTCTCTTTCACAAGATACAACACAGCCGCTCGTAAGCTTCATCATCACATGCTACGATTTGCCCATACAGATGATTTGCCAATGCATTGATAGCATTTTGGCTCTTACATTGCGACCTTTTGAGCGTGAAATCATCGTTGTTGACGATGGTTCTCCTAATGCTTTCATTAATCAGCTGAACAATTATGTCGACGATATCACTTACGTAAGAAAATCTAATGGAGGCGTATCAACAGCCCGCAACATGGGTCTCAGCATGACCACCGGAAAGTTTATTCAGTTTATTGATGGCGATGACTATTTAGTACGTCCTGGCTATGAGCATGTTTTAGACCTTGCTCGCTATGGCCATTACGACTTAATCATGTTCGATTTCGACAGTTCTGAAGAAACAACGATTCAATATGAGGATAGCCAAGAAATGAGCGGACAATCCATGCTGAGAAGGATGAATATTCACGGATCTGCATGTACATACCTATTCCGAAAAACAATTGTTGGGAATCTACAATTCACTAAAGGTATCTTCTATGGAGAAGACGAGGAGTTTGTCCCCCAACTACTGTTACGTGCAGATATGGCTATACAGACAACCGCCAAAGCCTACTTCTACAGACAACGCTCCACTTCTGTGATTCACAACCGTAGCGACAGAGCACTTGTTAAACGGCTGAACGACATGAAAACAGTAATCAGTAAGTTACATAAGCTGTCTGACACTCTACCAACCGATGATCGTTTAGCCTTGGAGCGGCGTGTACACCAACTGACCATGGATTATATCTATAACATTATTGTACTTACAGGCCGTCGAACTTACTTGGACCACCGTCTTCAAGAATTAAGCAGAATAGGACTCTATCCTCTTCCCGACCGTAACTACACACAGAAATACAGCTGGTTCCGAAGACTTGCAAACATCAAAGTAGGGCTTTCCTTACTGATGAAGACCCTACCACTAATGAAAAAAGAAAGATAAAGATCTTTTTTATAATAGACACAGAATAATGAAAATACTCCTATTGGGTGAATATAGCAATGTCCACAACACCTTAGCCAAAGGGCTTCGTAATCTTGGTCATCAAGTAGTCGTTGCCTCAAACGGTGATTTCTGGAAGAACTACCCACGCGACATTGACCTTGAAAGAAGTCCCGGAAAACTGAATGGCATCTCACTATTGTTAAAGGTTTACCGGTTGCTGCTCACATGGAAAGATTTCGACGTAGTACAACTCATCAACCCCATATTTATTGAACTGAAGGCCGAACGTTTGTTGTCCATTTACCGCATTCTTCGGCGTCAAAACAAAGCCATGGTACTTGGGGCTTTTGGAATGGACTACTACTGGGTGAATGAGTGTATAGAGCGAAAGCCTTTGCGCTATAGTGATTTCAACTTTGGCGACCAGATACGTACAGACGAGCCAGCCTTGAAAGAACAGCGCGACTGGTTGGGAACTGCCAAGGAGCAACTAAACAAATATATAGCCAGCAACTGCGACGGCATTGTAACTGGTCTGTATGAATATGACGTGTGCTACAGGCCTAATTTCCCTGAAAAGACACAATATATTCCTTTTCCTATCGAACCATCCCAACCGTCAAATAACCAGACGCTCCAATCAGCATATTCTTCCTTACCCATTAAGGTATTCATCGGCATCAGCAAAGGGCGTAGCCAATACAAGGGTACAGACATTATGCTCAAAGCCGCCGAAGACCTTAAGAAAAAATATCCTGACAGGATGGAACTGACAAAAGTAGAAGGCGTTCCCTTTGACACGTATCAACAACTGATGAACACTTCTGACGTCATCCTTGATCAACTTTATAGTTACACCCCTTCCATGAATCCATTACTCGCCATGTCGAAAGGTATCATCTGCGTGGGTGGAGGCGAACCAGAAAACTACGAGATACTTGGTGAAAACGAACTACGTCCCATTATCAACGTTCAGCCTAACTATGAAAGTGTTTACTACGAACTGGAACAACTGCTATTACATCCAGAACGAATGCCAATACTCAAACAGCAGAGCATCGAATACATTCATCGACATCACGACTATCTGAAAGTGGCTAAGCAATATGAAGATTTCTATTCCTCGTTATTGCAAAATCTGTGAACCTGAAATGAAATTGTTCTAAAATAATAAGCATGCTCATATGAGCAGAGAGAAACACAAAAAAGAGGCTGTACTCATATAAAGTACAGCCTCTAATCTTTCTGCTTGTGTTCTTTCGAAATTAAGCCTCAGCAGGAGCCTCTTCTGTAGCGGGAGCCTCAGCAGCAGCTTCTTCTGCAGCAGCCTCAGCGGCGGCAGCAGCAGCGGCAGCTTTCTTGTCGGCCACCTTCTTAGCAATAGCCTCGTTTACCTTCTTCTCGGCATCGAGAGCTTTAGCGGCTGCTTCATTCTTAGCCTTAGCCTCGTCAGCAGCAACCTTCTCCAGACCCTTCTGCTTGTCAGCCTTCCATGCATCGAACTTCTTCTGGCATGTAGCCTCATCGAAAGCACCCTTCTTCACGCCACCACGCAGATGCTTCATCAGCATAACGCCTTCGCGGCTCAGGATGTTACGAACGGTGTCAGTGGGCTGAGCGCCTACTTCCAACCAGTACAATGCACGGTCGAAATTCAAGTCTACCGTGGCGGGATTGGTGTTAGGATTGTAAGAACCAATCTTCTCAGTGAAACGACCATCACGTGGTGCACGAGCGTCGGCGATTACGATGCTGTAGAAAGCATAGCTCTTACGGCCACCGCGCTGCAATCTGATTTTTGTTGCCATGTTTTAAATGTAAGTGTTTAATTTGTAATTTGATTGAATTTCATGCTATCAACTCGTGAAAGCGGGTGCAAAGGTACAAAAATATTTGTGAACTTCAAAGTTTTTGTGTACTTTTGTGCCGATGAAGAATGAAATTTCCATATTAATACCCGTATATAATACTGTATGCGTCAAGATTGTAGAAGCCATTGCTCGTCAATGCCAACAACTAAAAAGTAACGGCGACAATTTCCTTTACGAAATTCTTGTGGCAGATGATTGTTCGTCTATAAAAGACAGCATCAAAGAAAACAGAATAATCAACGACTTTACGAACTGCCGATTCATCGAGAAGCCGGAAAACACAGGGAGTGCTGCTACTCGCAATTTTCTTGCCCAGGCAAGTCAATACAATTGGTTACTATTCCTTGATTGTGATATGCAGATTACCAGCCAATCCTTCATTACCGACTATCTAAATACTGATGCTCAGGGAATTATCAATGGAGGCATAAAAATTGGAAATGGCAACAATCAGAACTTACGCTATCTGTACGAGAAGCATTGCGAGCCTATGCATACGGCTGAACAGCGAAAACTAAGACCTTATCAACATTTTCGTTCTACGAACTTTTTGATAGAGCGAAAAATAATCATAGCCAATCCCTTTGATGAACGTTTCAGAAAAAGTGGTTATGAAGATGTCATATTCGGTAAAATGCTAAGAGAATCAAAAGTCAGCATCACCCATATTGACAACCCTACCCTAATGACCGACTTCGAAACTAATGAAGCCTATATGGATAAAATAGACCGGAGTATCAACACTCTTCATCAATTTCGTTCAGAACTTCGTGGTTACTCACGCCTGCTAACTCTCGTAGACGGTATTCATCTGGGGATTGTCCGATCATTTATCCGATTATGGCACCGTCTATTCGGACCTATTGAACGCCGAAACCTTACAGGGAAAAGACCTAGCTTAAGAATTTTCAACCTTTACAGATTAGGATATTACTTAACATTAACAAAAAACGACTAACACTTATGAGAAAGAGATTTGCATTCAAAATGTTTCTCAAGCCAGGCTTCGAGAAAGAGTACGAAAAACGTCACGCCGCCATCTGGCCTGAACTGAAACAGATGATCAAGGAACAAGGCGTAGAGAACTATAGTATCTATTGGGATAAAGACACAAATATTCTCTTTGCCTATCAAGAATGTACTAAAGAGGGCAATTCACAAGATACAGAAAACGTTGATCCCATCACTCAACGCTGGTGGGACATGATGGCAGACATCATGGAAGTGAACCCCGACAACTCTCCAGTTACCATTCCGCTTCCCGAGCTTTTCCATTTAGACTAATACTTGTTATTATTCCCCTTCAACAAATAATGGCCATTATTTTAAAAATTTTGGCCATTATTATTTGAATTTTGGCCAAAATTTATTTTAGCTTCAGTCAAACTACCTCTCATTTTTCTGAGTCTTATCTATAAATAAATAAGGTATTAGGAGATAATTCTTACTTTTTTTAGAAGAAACTCAAAAAAGATAGCAGGAAAATTTGCAAGAATCAAGAAAAGTATATACCTTTGCACCGCATTTAAGAGAAAGTGCTTTTCGGTAGCATCAAAATGCAAAACCGAGGAAGTTTGGGTGAGTGGCTGAAACCAGTAGTTTGCTAAACTGCCGTACGGGTGACTGTACCGGGGGTTCGAATCCCCCAGCTTCCGCAAACAAGGTCGGTTCATCTAACGGTTAGGATACAAGATTCTCAATCTTGGCATAAGGGTTCGATTCCCTTACCGACTACAATCCCCTTACAATTTTAAGAATTTCTAGCATCTAATCGGTCGGTTCATCTAACGGTTAGGATACAAGATTCTCAATCTTGGCATAAGGGTTCGATTCCCTTACCGACTACAAGCAAACGAATAAGGAGGCCCAATGATGGGTCTTTTTTTGTTTGTACACAAACATACACACAAAACAGAAATAAAGGTACAATGAGAAAACTAAACTTTGCACTATTTTTCATGCTGCTGAGCGTAGCTGTACACGCCCAGATGATGAATCCCGTTCATTTTAAGACAGAACTCAAAGCTCTTGACGATGCTACTGCCGAAATTCTTTTCACGGCAACTATCGACAATGGCTGGCACGTCTATTCTACCGATTTAGGACAAGACGGTCCCATCGAGGCAACGTTCAACACTGTCAAACTTGAAGGAGCAGAACTGGTTGGAAAACTCCAGCCACGTGGAAAAGTCACTGAGCAGTTTGACCAAATGTTTGGCATGACCCTTCGCTTTTTCGAAAAGAAAGGTACATTTGTTCAGAAAATTCGCTTCACCAAACCGAAATATACAATTGATGCCTATCTTGAATATGGTGCTTGCAACGATGAGATGTGCATGCCCCCCACTCAAGTAGCATTCAAAGCCGCTGGCAATGCACCAGTTGTAAGCGGAAAGGATGATGCAAAAACTGATGATAAAGGAATTGAAACTGCTAACGATGAGAAAGAAAGTACTGACAGTGTAGTCTCTGAGTCACCCGACACGCTGGCAGCCGTTACTTCTACTGCAGGCAATGATCTATGGAGTCCGATTATCAGTGACCTGAAGAATTTTACTGAAGGAGGCAACAATGCCCCTACAACCTCGTGGTGGTTCATTTTCCTTCAGGGACTTTTAGGTGGCTTTATTGCTATTCTTACACCATGCGTATGGCCCATCATTCCTATGACTGTATCGTTTTTCTTAAAACGTAACAAAGATCGTTCGAAAGCCATTCGCGAAGCATTCACCTATGGTGTCTCAATTATCGTCATTTACGTATTGTTGGGACTCTTCGTTACTCTTTTGTTTGGTGCATCAGCCCTGAACGCTCTTTCAACGAATGCCATTTTCAATATTTTCTTTGCAGCACTGCTGGTTGTGTTTGCGGCATCTTTCTTTGGAGCCTTTGAACTGACACTTCCCTCCAGTTGGTCGAACAAGATTGATCAGAAATCAGAATCTGCAACGGGACTGTTGTCAATTTTCCTGATGGCCTTCACACTCACTTTGGTGTCATTCTCTTGCACAGGTCCTATCATTGGTTTTCTATTAGTAGCCGTTTCCACACAAGGCGACATCATAGCACCTACTATCGGCATGCTTGGTTTTGCCATAGCACTGGCCATTCCCTTCACTGTCTTTGCTCTTTTCCCCTCACTACTGAAGAGTGCGCCAAAGTCTGGCGGATGGATGAACACGGTTAAAGTGGTACTCGGATTCATTGAGCTAGCCTTTGCATTGAAGTTTCTTTCTGTTGCCGACCTGGCCTACGGCTGGCATCTACTCGACCGTGAAGTATTCGTATCCTTGTGGATTGTTATGTTTGCCCTCTTAGGTTTCTACCTGTTGGGATGGGTAAAATTCCCTCACGATGATGACAATCAACATACCAATGTACCACAGTTTTTCCTTGCTCTTATTTCACTGTCGTTTGCCATCTATATGATTCCAGGATTATGGGGTGCTCCCCTGAAAGCCATCTCAGCCTTCACTCCTCCTATGAACACTCAGGACTTCAACCTCTATCAGGGGTCTGTCGAGGCAAAATACCGAGACTACGACATCGGTATGGCAGCAGCTCGTGCTGAAGGCAAGCCTGTAATGGTGGATTTCACTGGTTTCGGATGTGTGAACTGTCGCAAGATGGAAGCAGCTGTATGGACTGATCCGAAGGTACAGAGCATTCTGAACAACGAATATATTCTTATTTCGCTGTATGTTGACGACAAAACTCCTCTTCCCCATCCCATTGAGGTGACCGAGGCCGATGGCAGTCAGAGTACCCTTCGCACTGTTGGTGACAAATGGAGCTACCTGCAACGTACAAAGATTGGTGCCAACACCCAACCATTCTATGTACTCCTTGACCCACACACAGGCAAACCTCTGAATGGTCTTCGTTCGTACGATGAAGATATCGAAGAATATTTGAAGTTCCTGAATATTGGACTTCACAATTATAAAAAATGATTGATAAAGAAACCCGCGAGCGCATCATTGCCCTCGTTAAAGAAGAAGTAGTACCGGCCATTGGTTGTACAGAGCCTATGTGTGTAGCGCTCTGTACTGCCCGGGCTACTGAAATGCTTGGTTGTAAGCCCGAGCACATAGAAGTACTGTTAAGTGCTAATATCCTGAAAAACGCAATGGGAGTAGGCATTCCAGGTACTGGAATGATAGGACTTCCAATAGCCATTGCCTTAGGCGCACTTATTGGAAAGAGTGAGTATCAACTGGAAGTATTGAAGGATCTAACTCCATTGTCTCTTGAAGAGGGGAAACAATTCGTCAAAGAGAACCGAATAGACATCCGATTGAAAAAGGGAATCACCGAAAAGCTCTATGTTGAGGTTACTGTAACGGCTGGTGACAAGCACCAGACTGCCATCATTGAAAAAACGCATACCCATTTCAAGGATGCCAATGAAGACACATCCTGTGCCGACGATTCCCGGAAGGCGCCAAGTGAAGAGCCTATATCACTCAACCTGCGCATGGTCTATGACTTCGCCACCACAGCTCCACTCGATGAGATTCGCTTCATTGAAGAAACCCGCAAGTACAATATGAATGCTGCACGCGAAGCCCTAAAAGGCAACTACGGTCACAACTTAGGCAAAACCATTGAGCGTCCTATGGCCAAAGGCATATTCGGTAATAGTATCTATGCCCACATCATTTCTCGTACAGCTTCTGCCTGCGATGCCCGTATGGGTGGCGCCATGATTCCCGTCATGTCGAACAGTGGCTCAGGCAATCAGGGCATTTGTGCAACGAATCCTGTATGTGTCTATGCCAAAGAGAACGAGAACACAGAAGAAGAACTGCTTCGTGCCCTCATGCTCAGCCATCTCACCGTCATCTATACCAAACAGTCGCTTGGCATGCTCTCAGCACTCTGCGGATGTGTGGTTGCCAGTATTGGCTCTAGTGTTGGCATCACCTATCTCATGGGTGGCGATTACGAGCACATTTGCCGATCAGTGAAGAATATGGTGGCCAATCTTACAGGAATGATTTGCGATGGTGCCAAACCATCGTGCTCATTGAAAATCACCTCGGGTGTTTCCACTGCTCTTCTCTCTGCCCTTCTATCCATGGAAGGCAAGTGTGTCACTTCGAATGAAGGCATTGTCGATGACTGTGTTGACAAATGTATTCATAATCTCACTTCAATTGGAGCCAACGGCATGGGGCCCACCGACGAAATGGTACTGAACATTATGACGTCGAAAGGTTGCTAACTGAAGTTTCTCTAGAAGTTTAGATGTAAATAAGTTAAGAAGTTAAGAAGAAAAGGAGTTATGACTTCCAGGAACTGAAACTTAAGTTTAAATAAAAAAGTCCGAACCATTCAATCAGTTCGGACTTTTTCAGTATCTATCCTCTTATTACTTAATCAGATCAACAGAACGTTTCAGGAACTTGTCAAGTGCCTCGCCCTTCAGCATGCCGTTCTGCAACAATGCCAAATCTATCAACTGATGAACGATATCATTACCTTTGGCATAGTCAGCGATAAGCTGCTGGCGTTTCTGCTTTTGCTCATCAATAGACTTCTGAGTATTAGCCTTGTCATCTTTTTCTTCCTGAGTGATTTCCTCGGGCTTTTTCTTCTCAGTCTGCTGGTTCAGAATAGCCAAACGAGCTTCCTGTCCCTTTATCTCACTGTCGATTGGTTTCAGCTGTTCGGTCAGTGCAGCCTGAGCATCGTCAAGTACTTTCTTTACCAAAGCGTGGTCGCTGTTAAGTACCAGATTGAACGAATCGGGCATCTGTCCATAGAAGTTCATACCACTCTGATAGCGGCTCATTTCCTTCATGCGGCGCATCCACTCGTTCTGAGTAATCACCACCGGACGAGCCTCAGTACCCAAGGCATCTACTTCAACACGGAACTCAGCTTTCTCAAGTGAAGGAACCTGTGACTGGAATACCGCTGACAGATTGTCACGTTCCTCATCTGACAGATTGCTCTTAGGAGCTTCATCCTTCACAATCAGACGATCAATGATGTCGGCATCCACACGGGTGAAACGACTCTTCTCGAATTTCTGTTCGAAAGTCTGAATACAAGGCACATCCAACTGTCCGTCCATCAGCAGCACAGAGTAACCCTTGTCCTGCGCGGCCTTAATATAACTGTACTGTTCTTCCTTGTCAGTAGCATAGAGATATACAAGCTGGTTGTCCTTATCCTTCTGCGAAGCCTCAATCAGTTGCTTATACTCATCGAAAGTAAAATACTTACCTTCTGTATCTTTCAGGAGTGAGAAATCTTTAGCACGATCGTAGAAATCCTGTTCTGACAGAATACCGTAGTTGATAAACAGTTTCAGGTCGTCCCACTTCTCTTCATAGGCCTTTCGGTCTTCATTGAAGATAGCCTTCAGGCGATCGGCCACTTTCTTAGTGATATATGTAGAAATCTTCTTCACCTCACGGTCGCTCTGCAGATAGCTGCGGCTCACATTCAGAGGAATGTCGGGTGAATCGATTACGCCATGCAGCAGGGTAAGGAACTCAGGCACAATACCCTCCACCTGATCGGTCACGAACACCTGATTGCAATACAATTGAATCTTGTTACGCTGAATCTCTATGTTCGATTTGATGCGTGGGAAATACAGAATACCCGTCAGGTTGAAAGGATAGTCCACATTCAGGTGAATCCAGAACAGAGGCTCGTCCTGCATAGGATAGAGTGTGCGGTAGAACGACTTGTAGTCTTCCTCCTTCAACGACGAGGGAGCTTTGGTCCACAGAGGTTCCACATTATTAATAATATTATCCTCCTGAGTGTCCACCATCTTTTTCTCATCGCTCGACCACTCCTGCTTCTTTCCAAAAGCTACAGGCACAGGCATGAACTTACAATACTTGTTCAACAGGCCCTCAATCTTCTGTTTCTCAAGGAATTCCTTGCAGTCATCGTCTATATAAAGAATAATATCTGAGCCACGACTGTCACGCTCGGCATCGTCAATCTCGTAGGCAGGACTTCCGTCACAGCTCCACTTCACAGCCTTTGAACCTTCCTTATAGCTCTTAGTAATAATTTCTACCTTCTTTGATACCATGAACGAAGAGTAGAAACCCAAACCAAAATGACCAATGATATTATTGGCATTGTCCTTATACTTCTCCAGGAAGTCAGTAACACCCGAGAAGGCAATCTGATTGATGTACTTGTCAATTTCCTCTTCGGTCATACCAATACCGCGGTCGCTGATGGTGATGGTACCCTTCTCGGTGTCCAAGTTCACACGAACTGTGAGGTCACCCAGTTCTTCTTTATACTCACCCTTTTCAGCCAGGGTCTTCATTTTCTGCGATGCATCAACGGCGTTTGAAACCATCTCGCGCAGGAAAATCTCATGATCGCTGTAGAGAAACTTTTTGATGACGGGGAAAATATTCTCGGTTGTAACCCCGATATTACCTTTTTGCATAACTCTATATTAGAAATGTTTATTTTAATAATTCTGCCATAACATTTGCAAATACCGTGCCAAAGTAGCATCACACAAAAAAAGTACCTTCTCAATATATTATATTGTAATAGACCTCCTCAAAATATATCGCCTACGACTTTTTGTTAATCATTATTAAATATTTTCATAAATCGCTTGCGATATAAAACAAACTCTCTATCTTTGCAACATCAAAAATCGTAAACGATATAAACAAATAAAGAATATGAAGAAGATCTATGATTTCAAAGCTCTAACGAGCAAAGGTAAGGAGATTGACTTCTCCGAGTTTCAGGGAAAAGTGTTGCTGATAGTCAATACTGCCAGCAAGTGTGGATTCACCCCCCAGTTTGCCGGACTGGAAGAACTGAATCAGAAATACAAGGACAAGGGCCTCGTAATCATAGGTTTCCCTTGCAACCAATTCAAGGAGCAGGATCCGGGCAACGATGCCCAGATTGAAGAGTTCTGTCAGCTGAACTATGGCGTAACCTTTCAGATTATGAAGAAGACTGACGTGAATGGTGCCAATGCAGAACCTATTTTCGAGTATCTGAAGTCTCAGGCTCCTACCGAGGAATACAAAGGACTGAAGGCCAAAGCCACCCATGCCATGCTGAAAACCATCAGCAAGAGCGTAGAGAAAGACAGCGATATACTGTGGAACTTCACCAAGTTCCTTATCTCTAAAGATGGCGAAACCATCAAGCGCTATGCTCCTACTACAGAGCCGAAAGATTTTGAGAAGGAAATTGAAGAAATGTTATAACTCTAAAAAATTCATCTGATATGGAAGCAACTAAGAAAGTATTCGATTTTCTGGAGAAGGCAGGAACATTCTACCTTGCTACAGTAGAAGGCGACCAGCCACGTGTACGTCCCTACGGAGCCATGCTCTATTTTGAGGACAAAATTTACATCATGGCTTTTGGAAAAACCAATGCCACCCGTCAGATAGAGAACAACCAGAAAGCAGAAATCTGCGCATTCAAAGGACAGACTCTCCGTATTGCGTGCAAATTGGTAGAGGACAACCGTCCTGAAGTTGGCAGAGCACTGATAGAGAAAATGCCGGTGCTGAAGACTGCTCTGGGAGAAAATTGCGAAAACGGCGTGATGTACTACCTGAAGGACGCCAAAGCCGATTTCTTCAAAATGATGGAACTGGTAGAAACCGTTTCATTCTAAACACACCAAGAACACAGGATAACACATGGAAGGAGGGCTCGTCCCTCCTTTTTTGTTTATGAAAAGTTGCAGGAATCGCAAAAAAAGTCTAACTTTGCAACCATATTTGTATATTATTTAATAGAATAAGAAAGAAATGAAAGCATTTGTATTCCCTGGTCAGGGAGCACAGTTCGTAGGAATGGGCAAAGACCTCTACGACAACAACCCCAAGGCAAAAGAATTGTTTGAGAAAGCTAATGAGATTCTGGGCTACAGAATTACCGACATTATGTTTGAAGGAACCGACGAGGACCTGAAGCAGACAAAGGTTACCCAGCCTGCAGTATTCCTGCACTCTGTAATCTCTGCTATCTGCATGGGCGATGCATTCCAGCCCGCCATGACAGCCGGTCACTCTCTGGGTGAGTTTTCAGCACTGGTAGCTGCAGGTGCCCTTTCCTTTGAAGACGGTCTGAAACTGGTGTATGCCCGTGCAATGGCCATGCAGAAAGCCTGCGAGGCAGCTCCCTCAACGATGGCAGCCATCATTGGTCTTCCCGATGAGAAAGTTGAAGAAATCTGTGCCGGCATCAACCGCGAAGGCAACGTAGTGGTATGTGCCAACTATAACAACCCTGGCCAGCTGGTTATCAGCGGTAATGTAGAAGCCATCAACGAGGCCTGCGAACAGCTGAAGGCAGCCGGTGCCAAGCGTGCACTGCCCTTGAAGGTAGGCGGTGCTTTCCACAGTCCCCTGATGCAGCCTGCCAAGGACGAACTGCAGGCCGCCATCGAGAAAACAGAGTTCCAGGAGCCTAAGTGCCCCATCTATCAGAACGTGGACGGAAAGCCTCACACCAACCCTGCTGAAATCAAGCAGAACCTCATTGCCCAGCTCACCTCCAGCGTACGTTGGACACAGTGCGTACAGTCAATGATTGCCGACGGTGCCGACGACTTCACCGAGTGCGGACCTGGCAAGGCTCTGCAGGGAATGATAGCAAAAATCAACAATACCGTGACAGCTCATGGCATCCAATAAGATTATCATCTATCAGATTTTTACGCGCTTGTATGGGAATACCATGCAAGCGCGTAAACCTTTCGGCACCATCGAAGAGAATGGCTGCGGAAAGTTTAACGCTTTCACTCCATCAGTGCTGAAAAGCTTGCAAGAAAAGGGCATCACCCACGTATGGTACACAGGCGTGATTCGTCATGCCACCATGACCGACTATTCCAAGTATGGCATTCCCCGCCAGCACCCCGCTGTTGTAAAAGGTCGCGCCGGCTCACCCTATGCCATTACCGACTACTACGATGTTGACCCCGACTTGGCCGTCAACGTGGACAAAAGAATGGAGGAATTCGAGAAACTTGTCAGCCGCACCCATCGTGCCGGTCTGAAGATGATTATCGACTTTGTGCCCAACCACGTTGCCCGACAGTATAAGAGCATCTGTGCGCCAAAGGGAGTGCGCGACTTAGGGGCCGACGATGACAGCACACAGGGTTTCAATCCCGAGCGCAACAATTTCTACTACTGTCCCGGACAGCAGTTCACCCCCTACTTCGACCTCTACCACGGCGAGAAAACTCCATATCACGAAGAGCCCGCCAAGGCCACCGGTAACGACTGTTTCTGCAACGCACCGGGACAAAACGACTGGTATGAGACCGTAAAACTGAACTACGGCATCGATTACTATGCTGGCGGCATAGGCCACTTCAACCCAATTCCCAACACCTGGAAAAAGATGCTCGACATTCTGTTGTTCTGGGCCTCCAAGGGCATTGACGGTTTCCGTTGCGACATGGCTGAGATGGTGCCGGCAGCTTTCTGGGGATGGGCCACATCACAAGTAAAAGAGAAATATCCCAATCTGGTGTTCATTGGCGAAGTGTACAATCCCAATGAATACCGCAACTACATCGCAGCCGGTTTCGACTACCTGTACGACAAGGTGGGCATGTACGACGTACTGCGCGACATAGTGTGCCATCGGCGCGGCTCACACGACATCACACATGCATGGCAACACACCGACGACATCCGCGACCACATGCTCTATTTCCTCGAGAACCACGACGAACAGCGCATCGCCAGCGATTTCTTTGCAGGCAGTGGCGCCAAAGCCATCCCCGCCCTTATCATCTCTGTCCTTCTGCAGCAGAATCCTTTCATGCTCTATGCCGGACAGGAGTATGGCGAGCGCGGAATGGACCAGGAAGGCTTCAGCGGATGCGATGGTCGCACTACGATTTTCGACTACTGGTCGGTGGACACGCTGGTACGGGCAGCCAAAGGGCAGCTCAGCGAAGAAGAAAAGGCATTGTCCGCACTCTACAACCGCATACTTAACATTGCCCACACAGAAAAGGCCATTGCCAATGGCAAAATGTTCGACCTGATGTATGCCAATCAACAGTATGGCGGTCAGTATGCTTTCCTGCGCAGTTGCAAGCAAGACACCCTGCTTGTGGTGGTAAACTTTGCCGATCAGCCCATAGACATGTCCGTCAACCTCACGTCGCATGCCTTCGACTATCTAGGCATTGAGGAGAAAACCTATACCGCAACCGACCTTCTTAACGGCACTCAGCACACGCTCACCCTTCAGCGCGATGCCACCGTGCAGGTAAAGTTGCAACCTCGTGGCGGTGTGGTACTGAAGCTGTAGCAACTACCGTTTTTTGAAAAAGTCTGTCTAATCTTGCATATTCATTCACTAAATTTTTCGAAAATCAAGACAAATAAAAATCGCAAATTAGAACGACGAGGTTAAGAAAAATTGCCTAAATTGTAATTGAAACGTCCTCTATATTGCAACTGAACTCATCTTATATCGCAATTCTTTAACTTTTATACTGCAACTGAACGTCTCTTGCAGTATAACTGAATAGCAATTGCAGTATAGGTTTTATTCACTTGCAGTATAACTACCATTCAATTGCAGCCTATATTCGGTGATTATTAAGAAAAAAGAGACGCCTTTTTTAATATCATAAACGTAATTCTTTAATTATCAGTGTATTACAAATAATTCGTAACACACCCCATAATTCGCGTGTAGAAGTCCGAAGTAGGAGTTGGTGAATTTCGTGCGATTCTCGCGCGTCTTGACGTAATAAATATACAGTCTGAAAGTGTATAAAATTACAGATATCAAAGCACATATTTAATCAACACCGAAAAAGATATTGTTGCTGTAACGAACCCGTAAACCTAAAAAAAATCCAATTTCCTACTTCTTTATAAATAAAAAACTTTATCTTTGCAAAATCAAATGGTCCATAAACAATGGCAAAGCCAACACATAATACATCAACCGACAAACAGCATGAGGGAATCCTCAACTGTAGCAAACTCTCATGTTTCCAGAAATAATTATATTCATCTTCGGAGTTTTTCTGACAGTATCCCTGGTTTGCGGCATTCTGTTATGGAAGCAACGCAAGGAGGTGCCAGACCGCTCACGCACCTATTTTTCCCTCTTATCCCTTTTATGCTCTGCCTGTGTCATCGTGTCTGTAACCGGTATTTCCCTCGATTTGTGGGATATTAGGGAATGGACACTTCTGGACCCCTTGAAGTCATTTGCGGGTCTTTATGCCATCACCCTTGCCACAGGCTATCCTATTGAGGTGATGCGTCCGGGGCAGTTGCGAGGTCGCTGGCTGTTTTTGCTCTGGTTACCGTCTATTATTGTGACTTTGCCGGTGGTTTTCGGCTTTCAGTTCCAACTTTTACATTCATGGGCCGATCTGCGTGAACATATCTTCGAATGGGATGTGTTAATTCGCTTTCTCAGCATTGCCTTTCTTTTCGTATATTCAATCATACTGCTTGTCATTCCCTACAACTGGCGCCGTTCGAGTGCCGACTACCAGTGGGTGCGTCGGTTTACACTCTTCGCGCAGGGCACTACCCTTTTCTATTGCGGAAACGTCTTTATTAACAATCCTATTTTTCTGATCCTGCATATTCTGTGGGGTACTTGTGGAATTTACTACTTCACCTATTTTGAGCGTCATATCCGCGTCATTCCGTCGCCCAATTCTCAAATAGATTCCTCTGTTCCAGAGCCTTTCCCATCCCATGTCAATACGGAAGAAGTGGATGAAACAACCTACGATTACTGGCCTATGATTTGCCAGATGATGGACGAGTGGGAGATATGGCGCAATCCCAACACCACGGTCGAGACGCTATGTACCGCCATCGGCACCAACCGCATCTATGTGGCCCGTTGTATCAAGGAACATACCGGAATGACGTTCAATGACTATATGAACGAGAAGCGCATCAGCTACATGGCTGCACAGTTGCGCCTCAATCCTGCTCAGGACCACAAGCACCTCTATTTTGATGTAGGTTTCCGCAACCGCCATACAGCCTACCGCAACTTTGTGAAGTTCATCGGCAGCTCCCCTACCGACTTTATCGCCTCCCTTTCGTAAATAAAAAAATGTAACAATATCCATTACAAGACGAACGTATGCAAGCGTAACGTCTTGATATTCTGCATTTTTCATTTTTGCAACATTGTTTTTCGATATTGCAACAACTGATTTATTAATAGTTTACGTGTTATTATCTAACTTTGGAACGTAAAAGTAAATTAATCAGACTAAACAGCATATTATCATGATGAAAAAAGATTATCAGTCGCCCATGTTGTGTGTGGTTCATATCACCAGCCATCGCCATTTGTCTTCTGCTAGCGGAGATGCGAACATAAGTGCCACCATATCGGGTTACGAAGAAGCAGGTAGTGATGGTGACGGTTTTATACAGACGCCCTCCTCTGCAGGCAACGAAGAGAATTGGAACCAGAACTGAAACAATTAAACATTTACAATTGACTTATGAATAAGATGCAGAACATAACGCTGACTGCCTTAACCGCCTTGTGCGTTTCGGCTGTACTTTCAGCGTGCTCCAACGATGACGGTCAGGCCATAGATGGTGACGGCAGAAATGTGCGCCAGCTAACCATTGCCGAAGTGCCCCTGTCACGTGCTACGCTCACAGACAACACAACTACGCTGGGAGCTGCGTGGAAAGCCGGTGATCCCATCACTTACCTGAACCTTACCAGTTTCACCGACATCACAATGAATTACGGCACCCTTACTGCCGCCTCTGGTAGTGCCACCTCGTCCTTTTCAGGTGAGGTCTGTTGTATTACGGAGGACAAAATTGCGCTTCTTTATCCTGCCACGCCTCCTATCACATCTGTAGAGAACCGAGGCAAGTTTTCCATTAGCCTTGCCCATCAGACGGGCCTACTTGCTGATATGGCAAAGGATTTCCACTATGTCTATGGTGTTGCTGAAGTCACATCGGTGACAGAAACCACAGCTACAGCCACCCGAGCCGAAATGAAACCACTGCTGGCAGCATGCAAGTTCACATTTAAGGACAAAAACGACAATCCTATCCCTGTCGGAACGCTCAGTATCAGTTATGGTACAGACCTTTCTGCCGGTTTTCCGCAGACTTATGTTTTAGTCCCCAATGCAGATCCTGCCCAGGTGTCAGTTCCCGACAATTTACCACCTACAGGAACGCCACTCCATATTACCCTTGATACAGAAACGACAGACGGTGTATATGTGGTGCTTTTCCCTATTAACGGACAAGTACTATTCTTCTCTGTGACCAATAGTGCCGGCACCTACACCGGCACAGCCTCTGCCACGCTGAAGGCGGGCAGATACTATCCTGCAACAATGAACTTGGAAAAAGAATTATAAATTGAAAAATGATGAAACATATTACTTCTCTGTTCAGCCAGACAGCCCTTGTACTCGTAATGCTTTTAGTGGCTGGAACAATGAATGCATCAAGTCCGTGGAAATTTAAGACCTGGAAATCTCATTGGGCCTCTTATGATGATCAGCCTACTTTAAATTTTGGCCAGCTTTATAATGGCTTCCCTAATAATACCTTTATTACAGATAATATATATGAAGGAGGGTGCCAATTTATAACATGGGGTTTTTCCCAGAAGAAATCCAAAATGATTATCATGTCACTTTTTACCTATAACGAGAATGTGCCATCTTATACACGAAGGGAGGTAGAATGGAATTATGTACTCAGTTCAAAGGTTGGTAAGGGACATGTTCAAACTGTTGCCTTATATCTTAGTGAGAATGATTATATTGAGAACACCTCAATAGATTGGACGGAAGATTATCAAAATGCGAGCGGATCGCAATACCTTCTCTCAAGACTCTCAAAAATGGGTATAGGTAAGAATGAACAAGAAAACGAAAAACACTTTACTTTTGACAACAGGAATTCCAGCAGTGCTAATTCTTGGAAATATACTGCGATGATGGTGTATTCCATTTTCAACAATTACAAGTCATTACAATTTGACCAACAAGTAAGCTTCAACACTAAAAATTATTCGTATAAGGATTATTACTACAAGGACATCACTTTCTATCCTAACGGCTCCGACGTTACCATGACCAATCAGATTATAGAAAACGGCGGTAAACTGAAAGCCTGTACTATGACACGCGATGGCTATTGTTTCATCGGATGGAATACCAAGGCAGACGGTAGCGGCACCTTTTACAGTGACCAGGCTACAATCACTGCCTCATCTACTGACAAAGGCCCTGTAAAGCTATACGCACAATGGGTGTCACCGGCAACAGGTACCAGCGGCGTATTCAACCAAGTTGAAAACAAAGTAAATCTGTCGTGGAACGCAGGTTCCATTCCCGGCAATTTCACCAACTACAAGTGGGTGGTCTATCGTGATGATAAAAAGCTTATAGCAAACAATCGGAACACTTGTTTTTTCGTTGATGAGGAAATGACCACAGAACAAACTCATACCTACGATATATATTTCGTTTCGAACGAGTGGAATGAAGGTGACAAACGTGATGGAACAAAGACATCTGTGACGGTGGACTGCACACGCAGGGTGCCTGTAAACAACCTCAACGTTGAACAGCAGGACGATCGTCTCGTATTCACATGGTCGTCTGACGGCTACCCCAAAAACATTGGCAACAAATTCTATATTTACATAGATAAGGAGACTACTCCCGTTGATACCATCATACCGTCTAATGGACAGAGTACCTTCAGGTGGGAGCACCGCACCACTGATTTGCACAGCGACCGCCAGAACGGAATTGACCCCAATAGCGGATTTCCTTTTACTGAAGAACAGTTGAGTGTATGTTCTCCTCACAACTACCGCATTGAGGGTCTCATTGGTTCTACGGTGCTCAACAAAGACTCCATCCTTCTGAGAGCCATTGGTCAGGGTACGCAGTTCTATGACTTAGATGCATCGAAAGGGGTGTATGAGGGTGCGGTAAAACTGACGTGGCATGTCAATAATCAAGGTTCCGAGACAAAGACTTACACCATAAGTCGTCGCGAAGCGGAGAATAATGGCTCTGAATATAATGAACTGACCAAAATGAGTAGTGCCGACGAATATCTGTTCTATACTGATGAGACGGCTTTGCCTGGCGTATTTTACGACTACAACATCTCCGTGGCAGATAAGTGCTCTGATGGTACTGAGTCAAAAAATGATATTAAAGACATCGGATTCGCCAAGAGCACCGGTACCGTGACCGGACGTATCGCCTACGGCTCGTCGGGCATTGCCGTGAAGGGGGTGGATGTGATTATGACGAAGAACAGTTCTGGCGACAATAAAAAGTCCCAGTTCTATTCAATGTATTTCAATGATTCATCAGGTTTTGTGAAATGGGACTACCCCTCAACCGAATATGCTACAGAGAAATTCTCTTCCGGTGATTTTTCCGTTCAGCTATGGCTGTACCCCGAATCGCTCAGCAATGGACAGATTATTAAAATCGACAACTGTGTGAGCCTGAACATGACCGCCAGCGGAGAGCTGACTTTCAGCGATAGCGCCACCTACCAATCCTTCGAGGGCATCAAGTTGAATGTGAACAACTATAACCACGTGGCACTGACCCGCAGCGGCACCCTAATGACGTGCTACGTCATGACTATCAATGAAAGGAACGAGCCTGTTGTTAAGAAAGCCAGCATCCCCCTAACCGACAAGCTGTCACTCGGCAATGCCACGCAGTTTGAGCTAGGACATTTCAAAGGCTCGGCCGACGAGTTCCGCCTGTGGACGAAATGCCTCAGCGAAGATGACATCATGGAGAATTACAACCACCTGCTTGTGGGCAATGAGGATGGGCTGGAAACTTACTGGACCTTCGACGAGGGTCTCCGCACACAGTTTTTCGACTATTCACGCACCGGCACCGATTATCATAAGCACCATGGTACGGATATCCAAAATGCTACTTCTTCAGACCGTACGCCTTCAGCTTTAGCGCTAAGAGCCAAGACTGATGCAGACGGCAACTATGTCATCCAAGGTGTACCCTTTAGCGAGGCAGGCACCACCTATACAGTCACACCGTTGTTTGGCATCCATGAGTTCAATCCCGGAAAGAGTGTACTCTTCGTTGGTCAGAACGCGCTGGTTCACAACAAGACTGATTTCGAGGACGTCTCCTCCTTCCCTATGGAAGGTTACGTCTATTATGCGGGCACAAACATCCCTGCCGAGGGCATTATGCTTTATGTTGACGGTGATCTGGTGACGGGTAATGGCGAGGTAAAGAAAACCGATGCCGTAGGCTACTACAAAATCAGCGTGCCCATTGGCAAACACTATGTGGAGGCCAAGCTCGACGGCCACACCATGGTGGCTGAAGGCCGTTTTCCCACACAAGGCGCCTTCAACTTTGACCGTGCCGTGACGTATGACTTTGCCGACTCCACGCTGGTGAACTTCGTGGGCCGCGTAGGCGGTGGTGAGCGCAACGACACGTTGGCCGTAGGTTTCGGTGAGTCTAAGAACAATATAGGTATTGCCACTGTGAAGCTGGAGTTGAACAACGAGTCGCTATCCTTCAACTGCGCCGACGACCACATCAGCACCGCTGCAACCAATCGCATCTGGGATAGCGACACCACGACTATCAAGAGTACTGCCTGGACAGGTACTGGTGCCGACTCTAAATACATATATATCCGCACCGACTCGCTGACAGGTGAGTTCTCTGCCCTACTGCCGCCATTGAAGTACTTCACCAAGAGCGTCAGTATAGACAGCAATCCCGGTATAGAATTCTCGTCCCTTTCCGAGATTGACCTCACCAATCCGCGAAAAGAGTTGAACGACTCATTAGATAGCCAAGCTTACTCCTATAACACCAAGCAGGTGTGGACCTATTATGCACAACCGCAACTTGAGATCAGCGAGACAGGATATAAGCCTGGTGTCTTTGGTATCAGGGAGAAGACTTACGGCAACGACGAAGATGGCAACAAGTACACCATCAACAACATCTGGACGGTTCAAGAAGACGGCTCCGTCAGCTATCTGCTGGGGTACCCCATCTACGAGACAGGCGATATGCGCTACTACGACTTCTATGCCTATGAACGGTACGTCAACCACGACGGTGAACAAGTTGTGGAAGACATCATCGCCCTGAAGGGCCAAACGTTGAAAATAACCAACGAGATGAGTTCTGAGCAGAAAGTGGTTTATCGGGTGGATGATCCCGACATCGAATATAAGGAAGGTGAGGTTGTGGATGTTCAGGACATTGAAATGGAACTGGACAGTATAGGATGCGGACACTTGACCTGGCAGGTGGGATACCCCAACATCACCAGCCCCTACACACGTCATTTCTCTGTCAGCATGGTGCGTAACAACCGTACCTATGTGCTCCACGACATGGATGCCATTGTGCTGGGTGCTCTCACCAACGGCAACAACTTCATTACCAAAGGACCCGACATTGTACAGTTTGTGCTACGCGACCCGCCAGGGGCAAAGTCCAGGACCACACTGAAGAAAGGTCAAGTGGTCAGTAAGACGCACTATTTTACACGTTCAGGTTATGGCAATGAAAGCCTTGTATTTGATTGTTTAACTGGTGTAGATGCGGAATCAGCTACTGGATTTGGAGTAATGGTAATAAATAAACAGAAAGTGACTAATGATTTTAGTATAGGCTGTCGCTATACATGGGAGCGCCAAGACAACAGAGACACCACCACCACCGTCACTACGGTTGAATCCGTATCTACCAGTGCATCCTATCCCTATGTAGGCAGTGCCGGTGACGTCTATGTGGGTACCTCTTACAACATGATTGTGGGTTCATGCCGAAACCTGCTGATACGCTTGGACGCCGACACCCAGCAGTATGTCATTGCGCTGGAGGACGCCCTTTCGCTGGGTCAGGAGATAGCAACGTCCTTCAAGTACAGCCAGTATGAGATAGAGACGGTGATGATACCCAAGTGGGTGGAACAGCGTAACGCTTTCCTGACGCCAGTCGCTACAAAAGCAGATGCCGAAGCATACCAGAATACCAGCAAAAAAACAGTCTATCTGTCGTGGATAGAAGAAGGGAAGGCGGGTTATGGTGAAGAGGGGAACTACCGCTTTGTGGCACCGAAGAACCCGGACGAAATATGTATTGACAGCGTACAGTGGTGCAATAATCAGATAGAGCTTTGGCGCAAGTGCATCAAGGATAACGAGGAGAATAAGGTTAACTCCATTAAGAACAAAGTGGCAGAGAATTTCTCCATCGATGGCGGTACATCATATATCTATTCTCAACGCGATGCTGTAACAAAAAACAAAAGTGGAATTCTTAATTGGAAAATAGGAGGTATTTTAGGCGAAAAATTTGGATGGGAAACCGACATGTTGGGGTTATTTGGAGTATCCACAACCATAAGTACAGAAAATGGTGGTGGACGTACCACTGGTGAAGGCACCAAAACCGAGTCATTCACCGAATGGGAGTATCATGTAGAGGATGGAAACCGCGACACCGACCTCTCCATCAACAAATATGCCTCGGATACAAATGGCTATAGTGACTTTTTCTATCTCTATGGCGGACAGACATACAATCCCTTTGAGGACAAGGAAGTGACTAAATACTATGAACCTGGCACTCCCCTTGGCAACGGCACAGAACAGATGGAACAGCCCAGCATGAGCATCAGCATCACGGGGCAGAACCCTTCGAAGAATGTTACCGTGACCGACATAGCCTCGGGACAGGAGGCGCATCTGACGCTGCATTGCACTAATATGGCGCGCGTGCACCAAGGAACGAACTTCAGTTACAATGTGGTGGTACCTGAGACGTCCAATACCAAAGGCCTACAGATTCTGATGGATGGTGTGCCCATCAGCGGACGCTCCATCATGCTGCCTCAGGGTGAGACGGTGACGAAGCAAATCACCATCCGACAGACCGACCAAAGCATACTTGACTACGAGGGCATACGCCTGCGTTTCTGTTCGCAGTATCAGCCAGGGCTTATCCATGATGACGTAACCATCAACGCCCACTTCAAACCCTCATCGTCACCCGTCGAACTGGCTATCACAGAGCCGGTGCTGAACACTGAGAGTAAGGACGGTACGTTACAACTGAAACTGACCAACTTCGACCGTCAGTTCAAGAACCTGCGCAAGGTGGGCGTACAATACCGTTTTGAGGGCAACACACAGTGGATAGACCTGCATACGTGGTGGACCAGTGCTGCCGACACTGCCGGTGTGAGCAACGACCTGTTGCCTACTACGGGCGACATTCGCTACGACGTAGATATGTCAAGCAACCTTAGTTATCCCGAAGGCAACTATGAGTTCCGAGCCTTTACTACCACGCCCTACGGAACGGAGCTGGTGAGCGTTTACAGCGATGTGACTAAGGTTGTTAAAGACCTGACTCGTCCGCGAAGTCTCTTCACGCCTGCACCGTCAAACGGTATTCTATATTATGGTGACCAATTGGCTATCGAGTTCAACGAGGATATTGTTCCTGGCTATGTGAGCGATAAAAATGTTATTATAACGGCCAAACTGAACCAGCAGACGGTGAACCACGAGGTGGCTCTACGCCTGCAGTCCAATGGAGATGCTCCCAAAACGGAGAACCCCGTATTCCTGAGCGGTGACTTTGCCGTGGACTTCTGGTTCAACTGGCATGAAAGCGGTACCCTTCTGCATAGTGGTAAAGATGGAACAAAATTTGCCTTGGGTATTGACGAAGAAGGCCATTTTGTAATCACCGTTGCCGGCAATCAGTTCATCAGCACCGATGCGCTGCCCAAAGACGAGTGGATTTTCCTGGCGCTGAACTTCAAGGCTGCCAATCTTGTCTTTGACGTACTGGCAAGTTATGATGGTAAAAATCTGAAACTGTTCGACAACATGCCCGTGACAACGGATGGCATGCAGAACCTCAGCGCTGCCAGTGACAACTACCTCTATCTGGGCCATATCAATGCCGATATGCATGCACTGAGCCTCTACGATATCAGTCACGATGTGAACGAAGCTTACTCCACGATGTATCAGAGCAAGGACGGCTATGTGTATGGACTGGTCAACTACTGGCCCATGGACGAGGGTCACGGCAACGTGGCCGCTGACCTGCGACGTACCCACAATTTTGTGGTGCCCAACTCGTGGAAGCTGGAGAACGTGAACTATGCCCTGCATATTAAAGATAAAGAAGGCGCCAAAGCCAACATATCAGATTTGAACACTACACGTGGGGACAGCTATGCTATAGAAATGTGGTATAAACGTGATAACACCCACGATGATAGCACCCCTGCTGTTCAGGTAGTTTTCAAGACGGACAGTCTGCAGTTGAACTACGATGAACAGAAGAACCTGGTGCTGGAATACGGAAAGAAGAAACAGACGGTAGCCAGCCACGAGGACTTCCCCGAGGATAATGTATGGCGCCATCTGGCACTGAATGTAGTTCGCGGACAGGCAGCCAGTTTCTATCTGGACGGTCAGCGAACGGCAGTCATCGCCGAAGCCGACGTGCCCCCTATTCAGGGTAGCGAGCTCATTATAGGTAAGAACACCACCGATAGCGAAGTGGACGAGGTGCGTATCTGGCATGCGGCACTGAGCGAGAGCTGCCTCACAGGCAATATTTACAACGCAATCGACACTGCCGACGTCTATTCACGCGGACTGGTGGCCTACTATCCCTTTGAACAGGCTGACAACGTGAACGGTGTAAAGACTAAGGTGCCAACCATGCAGAATATGGCAAAAGGACATCATAATACTGAGATCTCATCGACCAATTCTGAACTCGTACGTGCCATTCCCCCCGTAAAGAACGCACCTGAGGAAACTCGGATAATAGCCTCGCCCGTAGCATCGGAGCGTAAAGTGGTCATTAACTTGACGGGAGCCGGTATCAGCCCACGTGACATAGAAGGAACGACACTTAACATCACCGTCGATCAGGTGCACGACCTGCACGGCAACACATCACTGCCCATACGCTGGACGGCCTATGTACAGCAGAACACGCTGACGTGGACAAAAGATTCGGTGAATATCAATAAGATGTACGGCGATGATTATATCTTCGACGTGAATATCGAAAACAAGAGCGGTAGCGTAGAGTACTATACCTTATTAAATATGCCCCAGTGGCTCTCGATTGTAGATAGTGATCAGACCGACAATGTGCAGCCGCTGCGCAGGAAAACGCTACGCTTCAAGGTCAATCCACTAGTAAGTATCGGTAACTATGACGTGACCATAGGTCTGCAGGGTAACAACGAGATTCTGGAGCCCCTGCGCATTGTAATGAAGGTGCGCGGACAGATGCCCGACTGGGCCGTTGACCCGATGAAGTACGAGAATCAGATGACTATTACGGGACAGGTGCGTATAGGAGGTGTGCTGATGGAGAACCCCGACAGTCGCGTGGCTGCTTTCATCAAAGGCGTATGCCGCGGTGTGGCTGCTCCCAAGCAGATTCGCGGAACCGCTTACATCCCCCTGTCTGTATATGGTACTGCACAGCAGGAGATCAACGGAAAGATGTGTGATTTAGACCAGAACCAGCCTGTTACTTTCCGCATCTGGGATGCGAATACGGGCATTACATACACTAATGTGAGTCTGATCCTGCCAAACGGAACAAGCCAGGATACATTAATATTCAACCCCACACAAAGCTACGGTACGTTTGACACCCCCGTCATCTTCACCAAGAGCAAGTACGTGGAGCAGCCGCTCAGTCTGAAGCAGGGCTGGAACTGGCTATCACTGGGTGTAACTCCAGCAAACGACTCTGTATCTGTGGTCTTCAAGGACGTGGCATCATGGAATGTGCGTCTGAAAGATCAGACGGAAGGAATCTCCTACTGCAATGGTGTTTACTGGTCTGGTCCCCTGACTAAAATGTCTGCCAATACGATGTATAAGATGTTCCTAAGCCGAAAGGACGGAAGCCATGAATTACCTGATCCCCTGATTGTGATTGGTGAACAGATAGAATCTCCCAACTCATCAGTAACGATTAAGAATGGATGGAACTGGATTCCCTATACGCCATTTGCAACAATGCCACTTGGCGAGGCACTGGCCGGTGCTAACCCGCAGCCGGGCGATCAAGTAAAGTCACAATTCGCATTTGCATACTACGGCCCCTATGGATGGGAAGGTAATCTGGAAGCTATGGAGAGCGGAAAGGGATACCTTTACTATAGCGCAGATAGCCGGGAAAAGGTATTTACCTATCCTACTGTTGATTACCAACACTACAGGACACTCGGAATAAACAGAGCACACAGGGCTCCGTCTGTCTTCGAACCGGTAGATCCTACCAATTATCCGGACAATATGTCTATGGTTATCAGGCTTGTCAATGATGGTGAGCCTGTTGATGAGGCCGAGGTGGCTGCCTTCATTAACGATGAATGCCGAGGGGTTGCCACATGTAGCGAAGGGCTCTACTACCTGCTTATAGCAGGAGAAGGAAGCGGTCAGCCTATTGAACTGCGCGTTGCCTATGGTGAAGAAATTCTGACGCTGAACGCCTCGATTACCTACAGTAGCGACGGTAATGTCGGTACTCCGTGGGATCCTCTGGTGATTGAGCTCCAGAATACCGATGATAGCATTAACAGCATCATAACCGACGAAGGCAAAGAGGAAGGCTGGTACAGTCTGCAGGGTATCAAACTGCAGCACAAGCCGACACGTCGCGGTATTTATCTGCGAGGAAAAGTGAAGACAACAGTCACACAGTAAGAAATTAGGAAACTGCTATCCGTCAAAGGGTAGCAGTTTCTTGGATATATGATTTACATTTTTGATATTTCCTTTCGTTAAATCATTTTTTTGCACTACCTTTGCGCTGGAAAGAGTAAAAAAGAGAAAGCATTTCTGCAAAGACAATGAACGAAGACCCTATTCTCAACGCTCACAATAAGGACGAGTTTCCGCCGGCACACACGGCAGAACACTTGCTGAACCAGACCATGATAAGGATGTTCGGCTGTGGACGCAGCTATAATGCCCACGTGGAAAGGAAAAAGAGCAAGATGAGTTTTCACCTGGATCACAAGCCCGACCGAAAGGACGAGCGCGAGATAGAGCAGCGGATGAACGAGCTCATAGAAGAGGACTTGCCTGTTACATATGAATTTGCCACACGCGACAATCTGCCCGAGGGGGTGGAACTGTCACGACTGCCCGAGGATGCATCGGAGACCATCCGACTGGTGCGCATAGGCAACTACGACGTGTGTCCCTGTATAGGCAAACATGTGAGAAGTACAAGTCAGATAGGACGATTCGAACTTCTGGGCACTAACTGGGACGAACAGGAACGCTCGTTCCGCATCAGGTTTAAAGTGGTGCAATAGTATTGACTACAAAAACATTTAACACAAAACATATAACAATCACATAATCAAAGTTTTATATGAAAACAATTTCGAAAATTTCAGCAATAATGCTGACAGGTGCTCTCCTTTTTACTGCCTGCGGTAACAAGGAGCAGAAAGGCAACGAAGCCATGAACGAAAATGCTTCCAACGAGAAAATTAAAGTGGTAGAGGTGGAAGGCCGCAAGAACTTCAGCGACCAGGCCGTTATTACTCCACTGCCTGCCATCATGATAGCCACATGGGACAAGGACAACAACCCCGACGTGATGATGGCAGCCTGGGGCGGACAGTGCGGACCAAAGCACATCACTTTCCAGTTATCAGCCCACAAAACAACCGAGAATATCCGCCTGAAGAAAGCGTTTACCATCAGCTTTGCCACAAAAGACGACATAGCCCAGAGCGACTACTTCGGCATCGTGTCGGCCAATGAAGTGCCCGACAAGGTGGCCAAGGCTGGCTTCACCATTACCAAGAGTCCTAACGTGGATGCTCCTATCATCAATGAATACAAACTGACATTGGAGTGCAAATGTGTAACCTTTGACGAGGACGACCGCGGCGGTGCACGTGTAGTAGGCGAAATCGTAAACATGAGTGCCGACGAGAGTATTCTGGACGAGGACGGTAAGATCGATTTGGGCAAACTTCAGCCTGTCATCTTCGACTCTGCCAAGAGGGAGTATCGTGTGGTAGGCGAGAAGGTGGGCAACGCCTGGGGCGCCGGAAAGAGTATCATTAATAGCGAGGTGAAATAATCACTTCGCTATTCTTTTAAAAACAGACACAAATACTCAACAATGGAAAAGCAGAAAGTTGTCATATCTGAACACCTGGAAAGGGCGTTGAATGAAGCAATAGCTGAATGCAGAGCCGACCGCATCTTCGTTCTTTCAGACACCACAACGGCACGTTTGTGCTGGCCTATAGTAGAAGGATTCGACTGCTTGAAAGGAGCAGAACGAATAGTGATAGAGGCCGGCGACACCCACAAAACACTGGAGGCCGTTGGCCATGTGTGGAGCGAACTACAACAACAGGGTGCTACCCGCCACTCGTTGCTGGTGAACCTGGGTGGCGGTATGGTAACCGATCTGGGAGGTTTTGCGGCCTCCACCTTCAAGCGTGGCATCAGCCTCATCAACATTCCTACCACGCTACTTTCCATGGTCGATGCTTCTGTAGGAGGCAAAACGGGCTTTAACTTTGGAGGACTGAAAAACGAGATTGGTGTATTCCGCAATGCATCGTCGGTGATACTGGACACAGTATTCCTCAAGACAATGGACCAGGAAAACATCCTCTCTGGTTATGCCGAAATGCTCAAGCACGGCTGCATCAACCCCGAAGAGAAAATGTTGAACGGTTTGTTGGCATTTGATGTAGAGCAGCCCGACCTGACACAACTGAAGCATATGGTGGCAGAAAGTGTGGAGGTGAAACAACGCATCGTGCTGGAGGACCCAACCGAACAGGGCATTCGCAAGGCACTGAACCTGGGACACACCGTTGGTCATGCCTTCGAGTCACTGGCCATGAAGCGCCAGCCTGTTCTGCACGGTTATGCCGTGGCATGGGGATTGGTTTGCGAACTATACTTGAGTGTGCTGAAGACGGGATTTCCTACAGAAAAAATGTGCAAAGTGGTCAACTTCATTATAGAACACTACGGACGCATGCCCATCACCTGCAATGACTACCCCACTCTGCTCGAACTGATGACTCACGATAAGAAAAACATAGCCGGACGCATCAATTTCACGCTATTAGGCAATGTGGGTGATATACGTATCAACCAAACGGCCACAAAAGAGGAGATTGAAGAAGCTCTCGACTTTTACCGAGAAGGACAGTGAGAGAGGAGAGATGGAAGAGGGATGATGGAAGATGTGAGTTGGATGATGGGAGATGTCTCATCCATTAAGAAGGTCTTCCGCTATGTGCTCTGCTTCCTTGCGTGCCGGTTTGCCTGTAGCGGTTAAAGGAAGCTGACTGACATGAAGAACGAAACGGGGCTTCCAGTATTTGGGCAACACCTGCCGACACACTTCTTCCACATCGGCGATATCCACAGATTCGGTGAGCAGAACAACCTGTTCACCAAATTTTTTATCCGGACGCTTGGTGATCATGAACGGTTGGGACAGATGCCGGCGTAATAATCGCTCCACCTCCTCTATCTGAATCTTCAAACCTCCAGAACAAATGACATTATCCTTCCGTCCCAACACTTTGAACCGCCCATCGGCAAGCTCAACGATATCATTGGTGGCCAGAAGACCGTCGTGCACCAAGGGGGCATTGATTACAAGACAATTGTCGGCATTCACCTTCACTTCAACAGAGGGAAATGGAGAATACCAATCGGACGCATCAGGCCCGCTAAGTCGGCGAAGGGCAATATGGGAGAGAGTTTCCGTCATACCATATGTGCTCCAAACGGCATTAGGGAACGATTTCAGTTCAGTAGCCAGAGAATCGTCAATGGCCCCACCGCCAATAATCAGATGCCTAATCTGCAACAGCCGCTCACGACTGTCCTTATCCCGCAAAAGGTTCCAAACCTGCAAAGGCACCATGGCCGCAAAGTCAACAGCACCTTCCCAATAGGGATGCCCAGAGGGTTCTATATCAACCAAACGCAATCCACACGTAACACTGCGCACCACCATCATCTTACCCGCAATATAATCGAGGGGAAGACACAGCAAGGCAGTATCACCTGCATGCAGTCCAAGGAACTCACATGTGATACGAGCCGAGGCCTGCATGCGGTGTTTTTCTACCCACATAGGTTTCGGCTTGCCTGTGCTTCCACTGGTGTGAACCAAGACGGTAGGACTGTCATTTTGCCATTCGGCAAGGAATTCTTCAAGTTTCACGATTTACTTTGAACAAAATACTATAACTAACTAGTTATAAATAATTTATCACCGCGCACCTCCAACCCCATTTCCACATTATCAGTAAACAGCCGCCCTGTACCCAGGCCTTGCGGGAAAGTAATCTCATCGCCATACACATCGCTACAGAATTGGGCAATGGCATTGAGTCCTACATTGCTTTCAAGAGCCGAAGTTATCCATGAGCCGATACCTTCTTCGTGGGCAATACGAATCCATTCACGGCATCCCATCATACCTCCATGAAGTGAGGGCTTCAAAACAATATATGAAGGTTTGATGATATTCAACATCTGCCGTTTAGCATCAGGATCATTGACACCTATCAGCTCTTCATCGAGTGCAACAGGCAGTGGAGAATCCCGACAGAGTGCTGACATAAAAGCCCATTGTTTCTGTTTGATAGGCTGTTCGATAGAGTGAATGGCATACTGCGAGAGCAACTCCAGTTTATAAAGTGCCTCATCGGGGTTGAAACCGCCATTGGCATCAAGGCGCAATTCAACATCATGGAACGAGAAGCGCTGACGAATACGTTTCACCAAATCCAATTCCTGCAAAAAGTCAATGGCACCCACTTTCAGTTTCACACAGCGAAAGCCCTCTTCCAATTTATCTTCTATGCGCCCCAGCATCTCTTCATACGAGCCCATCCACACAAGACCGTTGATGGGAATGCCCACCTCGCCACGGGTAAAAGCAGTGTTAAAGAGCTGAGGACAACAACGAGTGGTAAGCGACTGGCTATTACCATCCCTCTCAAAATTCATCAATGCTGTTTCAAATCCGAAAAGCATCGAGGGATAGTTGCGCAGGGTCTCAAAAAAAGCTTGCAATGCATCACTGCCCTGCTCAATGGCAAAAACAAAGACCTTGCTCTTTGCTTTCAGCACTTCACCATAGTTGGGCATTGCATCACAACTAAGGTCGGGCAATGGAGCACACTCGCCCACGCCACAACGATTGCCGTCTCTTAATTCAACAAACCAGGAATGGCGTTCAGTATAGATGCCACGCGATGTTCCTGCTGGCTGTTTAAAGTGGAACACACGCTCGGTAACTGTTATCTTCATAGAATTGATTGTTAGGGGGGTTAAGGAATCTGGGGATACTGGTCAAAATCTGGCTTACGCTTCTCCAAGAAGGCTTTGCCACCTTCTTGAGCCTCATCGAGAAAATAGTAGAGCATCGTGGCATCACCTGCCAACTGCTGAATACCTGCCTGACCGTCAAGTTCGGCATTCAGTCCAGCTTTAATCATACGTAAGGCAATAGGCGAACGTTCCATCATGGTTTCGGCCCAACTCACGCACTCATCTTCCAACTGGTCGATGGGCACCACCTTGTTGACCATTCCCATCTGTTCAGCCTCCTTGGCCGAATACTGACGACACATGAACCAGATTTCACGGGCTTTCTTCTGACCGACGATACGTGCCAAATAGCTGCTGCCAAAGCCAGCGTCGAAGGATCCCACCTTGGGGCCTGTCTGCCCGAAAATGGCATTCTCGGAAGCTATAGTAAGGTCACACACCAAGTGGAGCACATGTCCTCCGCCAATGGCATAGCCGTTCACCATAGCAATAACGGGCTTGGGAAGTCGGCGAATCTGCATCTGCACATCCAGCACCGACAAACGGGGAACACCTTCATCATCGATATAGCCGCCACGCCCTTTTACATGCATGTCGCCACCACTACAGAAGGCATGTTTCACATCGGCAAGCGTCTTACCCTCAGGCACTTCACTCATAGCACCAGTAAGCAGTACGACACGAATCCGCTGCATTTCACGGACCATTGCAAACGCCTGACTCAACTCAAGTGTGGTCTTCGGCGTGAAGGCATTACGATAACGAGGACGATTGATAGTAATTTTAGCTATACCATTATACTCTTCGAAGAGAATTTCTTCAAACTGTCTGATTTCTTTCCAATTTCTTGCACTCATATGAAGCGATGTCTATATTTTTTTGCAAAGATACGAATAATTTGAGAAATATTTATTAATTTTGCGGCAAAATATCTATATTCTCATGCTCCAAATACGCTGCAAGAACAACAATGTAACCAAGAGCTTCCCAGAAGGAACATCGCTGCTCGATGTTTATCAGGAATTTGCTGACGACATCAAGCTGCCCTATCCTGTGGTATCTGCAAAGGTGAACAATGCCTCGCAAGGATTGAAATTTCGACTCTACCAGAACCGCGATGTTGAGTTTCTCGATGCCCGTGCCGGCAGCGGCTACAGAGTATATGTGCGATCTCTGTGTTTTGTTCTTTTTAAAGCAACTCAGGATGTTTTTCCCGGCTCAAAGCTGTTTATAGAGCACTCGCTCTCACGAGGGTATTACTGCAACTTCAAGAAGAAGAACGGCGAAGGACTGGCCGATGGCGACGTAGAACGATTCAGTCAGCGAATGCAGGAGATTATAGACAGTGACATGCCATTCCGCAGAACAGAAGCCACAAACGAGGAAGCGGTACGTATTTTTGCAGACAGAGGAATGACCGACAAGACAAAACTTCTGGAAACAAGCGGACATGTGTACACAGACTATTACACTCTGGGTGATACGGTTGACTACTACTATGGACCACTGGTTCCCTCAGCTGGCTATCTGAAAGTATGGGCACTGGAACCCTATCAGGAAGGTATGCTGCTAAGAGTGCCCGATTGGAACAATCCTTCACAACTAGCGGAAAAGGTCGATATGCCCAAGACTTTTAGCATGTTTGCTGAAAAAACTCGTTGGGACATCATCATGCGACTGTCGAATGCTGGTGATGTGAACAAGGCCATCATGCGTGGTCATGCATCAGAACTAATCCAAGTGAGCGAGGCTCTTCAAGAAAAGAGAATTGTACAGATAGCCGAAGAGATAGACCAAAGGTTTCATGCGCCCAAGAACCCCATCCGACTGGTACTCATCACGGGGCCAAGCAGTTCGGGAAAAACAACGTTCTGCAAGCGATTGTCCATTCAGTTGCTCGCTTGTGGACTCAGACCCTTGTCGTTCTCGACCGACGATTATTTCGTGAACCGTGTGGACACGCCTAAACTGCCTAATGGCGATTATGACTTCGACAACATCGAAACTGTAGATTACAAGCTGTTGGAAGATCATCTAAGCCGTCTGATGAAAGGTGAACGCGTAGAAGTTCCAGAATACAATTTTGCTACCGGCAAACGCGAGTGGAACGGGAAGAAGCTAAAACTGGCTGGCGATACGGTGCTCATCATTGAAGGCATTCACGCCCTGAACCCACTGCTCACAAAGAATATCGACGACAATCTGAAATACAAAATATACATCTCGGCCCTGACCAGTATTTCGCTTGACGACCACAACTGGATTCCAGTGCGCGACAACCGACTGCTTCGTCGCATCATTCGCGACTACAACAAAGGGGCCTTTACTGCCAGGCAGACCATCGCCCAATGGAAAAATGTGTGCGATGCCGAGGATAAATGGATATTCCCGTTCCAGGAATCTGCTGATGCGATGTTCGACTCGGCCCTCAACATCGAGTTTGCCGTATTGCGCACTCATGCCGAAATCATCCTGGCATCTGTACCAAAGAATTGTCCTGAATATTCTGAAGCCCACCGACTGATGAAGTTCATACATTTCTTCCTGCCCGTGAGCGATAAAGAGATACCCCCCACAAGCATCATGCGCGAATTCGTGGGTGGCTCAAGTTTCAAATATTAATCTGATAAAAACTACAGACCTATAAAATGAACTACCAATATCACATTTTCTCGCCATACCGAGTTTGCCCGCTTGGCGCACATGTGGACCATCAACATGGATTGGTCACAGGTTTTGCCATTGACAAAGGTGTTGATCTATGGTTCAACATCAGGGAAGACGGCGAAGTAAAGCTCTCCTCCATGACTTTCGAAGGAGAAGTTAATTTCCATGTAGCCACACCTTCACTGGTAAAACAACATAACTGGGGCGACTATGCCCGAGGGGCGAAATATGCCCTACGTAAGCGCTTTGAACTATCTCGAGGTATTGAGGGAGTCATCAAAGGGTCGTTGCCCGTTGGCGGACTGTCATCTAGTGCTGCAGTACTCATCGCCTACGTGATGGCCTTTGCCAAAGCCAACGAGATTACCCTTCAGCCCTTTGAAATAGTGAAGATTGCCTCTGAGGCTGAACGAGAATATATTGGATTGAACAACGGACTGCTAGATCAGGCCTGCATAGCTTTAGGCAAGAAGGATGGACTACTGTTCCTTGATTGTGACTCAAACGAGTGGCGCATTATTAAACGCAACCCCGAGATGCCCGAATTTGAGATTGGCATATTCTTCTCAGGACTGACCCGCTCGTTGGTGAATAGCGACTATAACCTTCGTGTGTTCGAATGCAAGACTGCTGCATGGAATATGCTGGCCTATACCGACCAGCCACTAAAGACATTTGACAAGACGTTCCTACGCGATATTCCTAAGGCCACTTTCGACAAGACACGTATTGCCATGCCTGCACGCTTTGCCCGCAGAGCAGAACATTTCTACTCAGAGTACAGGAGAGTTAGACAAGGAGTAACAGCTTGGGAATCAGGAAATTTAAAACTTTTCGGAAAGCTTTCGTTTGACTCATGCGAGAGTTCTATTCATAACTACGAGTGTGGTTCTCCTGAACTCATTGCCATCTATGAAATCATGCGTTCACTGCCTGGTGTATATGGTGGACGATTCTCAGGAGCCGGTTTCAAAGGTGCCTGCATCGCTCTGGTTAATCCTTCTAACAAGGAAGCCATAGAAAAGAAACTCACTGAGGAATATCTGTCCCAATTCCCTGAATACGAAAAGACCTTCAAAGTGTTCTGGGTGAAGCCCGACGATGGAGCAAGATTCATTGAGAGTGAAAAGTAAAAAGAAATAATAATTGCTATCGCATTATGAAAAATATCGTAATTGCTGCAGGATATGCCACAAGGTTGGGAGAACTGACAAAGAACTTTCCCAAACCATTGTTAAAGATTGGCGAGAATACAATCTTAGGCAGAATGCTTGACGACATCGACAAAATTCCTGAGGTAGATGAACATATCATCATTACCAACCATAAGTTTGCTGACATCTTTGAGAAATGGGCAGAAGAGCAATTCTACGAAAAGCCCATCACCATCGTGGATGACGGTACAGAGACCAACGAAACGCGCTTGGGTGCCGTTTGCGACCTGCTGTATGCTATGGAGCAACTGCAGATAGACGATGACCTCCTGGTAGTAGCTGCCGATAATTTGTTGTTTTTCTCGTTCAAAGAGTTCGTGGACTTTGCCAACGAGAAAAACTCTTCGTGCATCATGTGTCACAAGCAGCCAAGCATCGAGAAATTGCAACGAACGGGGGTGGTTGAATTAGACGAGAATCATCGTGTGACAGGGATGGAGGAAAAGCCGCTACAGCCAAAGAGTCATTGGGCTGTTCCACCATTTTATATTTATAAGAAAAAAGACCTCGATTTGGTGCGTCACTCGGTAGAAAACGGTTGTGGAAAGGACGCTCCTGGCAATCTGGCACACTATATGGTTGAGCATACCACCATGCATGCATGGCCCATGTCAGCCGGACGATTCGATATAGGCAGTCTTGACACCTACCATGAAGCTATAGAGAAATATGGAAAATAAGTAAAATGAAATAACGATAAAAATGCAGAAAATAGACTTAAACGACAAGACCATCCTGGTTACAGGATCAGCCGGATTCATTGGCAGTAATCTGGTGAAACGACTGTTTCGCAATGTAAAAGGAGCTACAATCATTGGCATCGACAATATGAACGACTATTACGATGTGTCGTTGAAGGAATTTCGCCTGAAAGAGATCGAGAGTCTTCTACCAGAAGGAATAACCTATCATTTCGTTAAAGGCGACATTGCCGACCGTTCGTGTATCGACAAATTGTTTGCTGAGTATAAGCCCGCCGTTGTAGTGAACCTCGCCGCTCAGGCAGGCGTACGCTACTCTATCACTAATCCCGATGCCTACATTCAGTCAAACCTCATTGGCTTCTACAATATTTTGGAGGCTTGTCGCCATTATCCTGTTGAACATTTGGTCTATGCTTCTTCATCGTCGGTATATGGTTCTAACAAGAAGGTGCCCTACTCTACCGACGACAAGGTGGACAATCCGGTATCGCTCTACGCTGCCACAAAGAAGAGCAACGAACTGTTGGCGCATGCCTATTCGAAACTCTACAACATTCCTTCAACAGGTCTGAGATTCTTCACAGTATATGGTCCTGCTGGTCGTCCAGATATGGCTTATTTCGGCTTTACAAACAAGTTGCGCAAGGGAGAGACTATTCAGATTTTCAATTACGGCAACTGCAAACGCGACTTCACTTTTGTGGATGATATCGTGGAGGGTGTGGTGCGTATTATGCAGGGCGCTCCTGAAAAGAAGAACGGTGAAGACGGACTTCCCTTACCTCCTTACGCAGTCTATAACATCGGCAACAACAGTCCTGAGAATCTGCTCGACTTTGTAGATATACTGCAGCAGGAACTTATTCGTGCCAAAGTGCTGCCCGAAGACTACGACTTTGAAGCCCACAAACAGCTGGTACCCATGCAACCCGGTGATGTTCCTGTGACCTTTGCCGACACCACAGCACTGGAACGTGACTATGGTTTCAAGCCATCAACATCTCTTCGTGAAGGTTTGCGTGCCTTTGCAGAATGGTATGCCAAGTTCTATACACTATAATAACATCAGATGTCATTGCAACAAAAAAAATTGTTTTCGATGAAAAATATTCTATTTGCGCTAATCAGCCTGATATTCCTGGGATGCTCTAACTATAAGGACATTCCCTATTTCCAGAATGCCAAAGACTTTAAAGACAATGGAGAATCGGGAATGTACGATATCCATATAAAGCCTAAGGATCAACTGTCTATCCTTGTATTCTCTGGAATGAACAAAGACGCAGTAGCGATATTCAACTTGCGCACTCAACAAGTGAGAGACGAAACTGCTACAACAGGTAATACTGCTACAGCCAACCGAATCGCTGGTCACCAAAGTATTCATAAATATCTGGTTGACAACGATGGCAATATTGAATTTCCACTGATAGGAAAAATACATATTGAAGGTCTCACTATCGAGCAGGCCAATCAGTGTATCAAAGAGAAAATAGCTCCCTATGTCAAAGAAGACGTTGACTATCAGGTGAACACTTATTTACACAATTATGACGTAAGTGTGATGGGTGAGGTTAAGAAACCGAGCACTTTCAACACGGGACGCAACAAGATGACTATACTTGAGGCTCTCGCACAGGCAGGCGACATGACCGTCTATGGCCGTCGTGACAAAGTGAAGGTGCTGCGTGAACTTACTGATGGAACTTTTGAAGTGCACGAACTCGATATGCGCGATGCTAACATTCTAAACTCGCCATATTACTATCTGCAACAGCGAGATATCGTTTATGTGGAACCCAATGAGGCAATGATAGAGAATTCTAAGGTTGGAACTACCACACGCCTATGGGTACGCGGTGTTTCTATCACTATATCGTTAGGTTCTCTGCTCTATCGTGTCCTGCAATAAACGTACAGACATTTAAACGACAAGTAGTATTTAGTTATGACAGACAGGCTTTCTTATGTAACAATCAGGGAACATCTACTGATTATGTTACTGTTCTGTAGTGGCATACTGACAGTTTCAGCCCAAGTGCAAACGTCAGAATGCTTACAGAAACAGGCCTCCGAAATCTGGCCGGCAAAAGTGCAGCCAAAGATTTCAGACACTCCAGTTGACATTTTCTGCGGAATGGATCTTCACTATGCCGATGTAAACTTCCTACGCCTCTACAACACGCTTGTCTATCTAACGCCTGGCATCAAGTGGAACATGGGAAAGGACTGGCAACTGGCTGCTCAAGCATGGTTACCAATTGACAACAATGGCTATGATAAGCGCTACAACATGATACGTTTGTCAACGCTTGCACTATCGAAAGAGCTCCACTTTCCTTCTGCCCGTCAACATTTGAAACTATCGGCAGGACTCTTTGGTAAAGAGCGTTGGGGAGCAGACATTAAATGGATGATGCCTGTGAACAGTTGGCTGATGCTACAGGCACAGGCCGGACTGACCCAGCGTTGGGCCTTAGGTTTTGATTGGGACGGAACCTACGAGTCGGAGTTTAAAGAAGAGCAGAATAATATGCCAAAGGAATGGGTGCCTACGGGTGTATTAGGTGCTAGAGTATATTTAAGGCCCTGGGACACGGAATTTGTGCTCACTGGTGGCAGATACCTTAGAAAAGACGTTGGAGTTCAAATGGAAGTAATGCGTCATTTCAAGTATTGCACTGTTTCCCTCTATGCCCAAAAGCATGAGAAGAATGACTTTGTGAAATGGAACGATAAAGAAAGTGGAGGTTTCAAGATTATCGTGATGCTCGACAGAAAAGGTTGGAACACAAAGACCAAAGACAAGATGGTGACCTTCAGGCCTGCTTCCAACTTCCGTCTTACCTACATTGCTCAGAGTGATGCCAACGCTATGCGTATGTACACCACCGATCCTGAGGAGAATGAGAGAGTACTGCCAATGAGAATATACTGATGACTATGAAGAGATTATTAATCCTATTATATATATGCTCGATGCTGATGGGTGCAAACGCACAACAGTACATAGGTTCACAGGGCCTTATTCATGTCCCGACTGCTGAGATGGATACCGCTGGTGTAGCACGCATAGGTGCCCACTTCATTCCTAAAGTGATGATGCCAGACAAAATGAAAATCGATGGTGAGAAGTTTGACTCATGGACAAATTACCTAAGTATCACACCTTTCCGATGGATTAATATTGGCTATGGTTATACCCTTTGGAAATTTCACAAAAACAAGGATCCCAAACGTGAGGTTGGTTTCTATGCAAAAGACCGATACTTTTCACTACGCTTACAACCCATACAAGAAGGTAAATACTGGCCTGCAGTTGCTGTTGGAAGCAACGACATATGGGGTTCTGGAGAAGAAGGAGAGTCCAAGAGCAACTTCTATCGAAACTATTATGCAGCCCTGTCTAAACATTTCGACTTATGGGGAATAGTACGTTTGGGCACTCACCTCACCTATAGAGAGTGGAAACTCAACATCAACAACAAATGGAATGGTTTAGTGGGTGGTCTCACACTAAGTCCTACGCTTTTGCCAGAGTTGCGTCTCATCGGTGAATATGATGGAAAAGATGTTAATATTGGAGCAGACTGTACCATCTACCACTACTTCCAAGTGCAGGCATCAATGCAGCAAGGGAAATACTTCTGTGGCGGACTTTGTCTGCTTATTCCCCTCCTTTAGACTCTTGAATCCGTCTATTCCTTTTATTTAACGATATAGGAATAATAATCGCGATATACCCGTTCATCCTCAGAAGCATCGGTGAACACTTCAAGGAGCATGGGTTGCAAGGCATCGGCAGCAAGCAAGCGGTCGATGCCTTGTTGCATTTCGCTCATACCCTTTGCTGACAAGTACTCAACATGGTTCTGCCGACAAATGCCTTCAGCTGTGGTTTCATGGGCTGCAGCCACATAACCATCACGTGCAGGACTCTGTTCCAAGCCTTTAAGCATATTAAAAATTCCACCCTTTCCGTTATTCAACAACAGAATGCGCAATCGACTATTCTTCAAGTTCTGATTCCAAAGAGCATTCTGATCATAGAAGAAACTCAAGTCACCAATCACACAAAACACCGGTTCATCGGTAACTAATGAAAAGCCAGCAGCTGTTGACAGTGACCCTTCAATGCCATTTACGCCACGATTACAATAAATGAGATGACGGGCAAAGATATTAGCCAACCGGATGGCAGTACTGTTGGCATAATGAATGATAGGTGCTATGCGATGAGTCACAGGTGATGAAGTCTGAAGCACTTGCTGCTCAAAATAATTCACTACAGCCATCTGGGAATAGTCTGGATGATAGTTTTCAGCTTTTTCTCGAATATCCTCCAGAAGTTCATCCCATAGCTGCACAAAAGGATGTGGCTGTTGCTCAAGCATGAACTGGATATAATCAGCCACAACTTCCCCATCGCCTTGAATCACATTGGTTAGATTCATGAAAGTATCCGTTACCTCCCCCGTAGTATTAACTACCCATGTTTCTTTTGCCCTTCGCAGGAAATGCTTCAAGCGTTTACTCACAATAGAACCACCTATATAAAGTACAAAATCTGGCACATAGCGCTCATCGTCCTGAACACGCATCACTGCCTCATCATAGTTAGCATTTAATGGCTGACCACTAATCAGCATGGGGCGTTTCGCCTGCAAAAACATGTGCGACACATGCGACAGCATAGTTGATGACATCTCGGCGGGGTGCCACTCTATTAATCGCTCATTAGGAAGCTGACTAACGTTAAAGCCAAAAAGGGGCTCCGTAATAGGTACATTAATATGAACAGGCCCATGTTTTTTTAACAGCGCCTCATTTACCAACCTGTTACAATACCAGCGTTCTTCATCGTTATGAGGTTCAGGAAGACAGACTGCTTTTTCCACGAAATTCCCTAAAGCATTTGGCTGAGGTAAAGTTTGGCCGTCAAGTTGATCTATCCACTGCTGAGGACGATCAGCACTTATCACCACCAGAGGTTTATGCTGATAGTAGGCCTCAGCCACAGCAGGAACAAGATTGAGCAAAGCCGTTCCACTGGTAACACATACGACCACTGGTTTCTTTAATGCCTGTGTAAGACCTAACGCATAAAAGCCTGCCGAGCGTTCATCTGTCACTGGATAACATTTTATATCAGGGCATTCACATAAGTTATGAACAATGGGAGCATTTCTGCTTCCAGGACAAACAACAGCATGACGAATACCATGTTTCACGAGTAGTGAAGTGAGTATATTGACGTTTTCTTTTTCTGAATACACAAGCAAAATTCTGAATTATGAATTGTAAATTATGAATTAAGAAGGTTTCTCATAGTTTGCATCTTAGCCTCTGTCTCTGACCATTCAGAATTCAGTTGGCTGTCTTTCAGCAATCCACCACCTGCATAGAGACGACAACAGTTTTGTTGTACCTGCATACAACGCAAAGAGACATAGAGATGAGTATCGCCCTTTAAGGACAATGGACCCATAAAACCACTATAATATTTCCTTGGTGTATGCTCATTGTTCAAAATAAACTGGAAAGTAGACAGTTTGGGCAATCCACATACTGCAGGTGTGGGATGGAGTGCATCCAGCAGGTCGCCAACCCGGTCGTTAGTATCCAGTGAGAAAGTGAAATCACTTCGAAGGTGAACAAGATTGGCAGCACGTACTGTACGCGGTCCTTCTTCACTGAAATCCAACGAGAATTTTTCCAGACATTCGGCTATATAGGTTGCCACATATCGCTGTTCCTGAATATTCTTCGTTGACCATCTCACATATTCTCCCTCACTTTGTAGTTCATCTCCCTGTAGCTGCATGGTACCAGCCAATGCAATGGTACGCCACTGCTTTCCTATTCCTTCAAGAAGAATCTCTGGTGTTGCCATCAGCCAACAAGTGCCATCAGGCAATGATACCAAGGAGATGAAAAGACGTGGATATAATTGACATGCCAACAAGAACAACTGTTGCGCATCAACTTCTCCTGACATCTGGAATGATGCACAACGCGAAAGGACTATTTTTCTAAAAATGTCTGATTCCAACTGACCATGGAATTTGGCAAAGTCAACAGCATATTCGCTCCTGTGCAACTCTTCTCGGATGATATCAGGTGCAACATAGGAAGAAGATTCAACATTCAGCACTTCAATCTTGTTAGGAAAAATCAACAAAATGGGCTGATACTCGCTTACACTGAACGGAGCCACTACAAAGCCACTCTTACCGTTCAATTCCTTGCATGAATGTAATTCCAAAGGTAACCCCTCGGTCTGTTCTACGCGAGTATATACCTTAGAAAAGGGAAGTCTATATTGGGCAAAGACTTTCATTTTTTCCTTATGATATAATTTGTTACCCTCACGCTTGATATCAGTTCATTAGCAGTATCCTTGATATCAACCTGCCATACATGAAGAGTTTTTCCACTATGCAACAATTTTGCGTAGGCTGTTACAATATCACCTTCAGCTACCGCTTTGACATGACTGCCACTAACCTCGATACCTACACAGGCACATCCAGGACAAAGCGATGACGAAGCGACACCTGCCACATTCTCGGCCAAAGCCAACGAAGCGCCACCACTCAAGAAACCAAATGGTTGGCGATTACGCTCATCAACCCTCATACGGGCCATACACGTATCGTCCTCGGGTGTGGAGAAAAACTCCATCCCGAGGGCGGTACTCAAATTTGGTTTGGCTTTAATTATCTGATTAATTCTGTCTATGTTCATCTATTTAAACAATGAATATTCCTTTATGCCCCAGGCAAGTGCACTTGCTCCAAGCACATCACGCTCACGATCGTCAATCATAGAGCGTAGGAACTTTACACGCCCTCTGATATTACGGAACACATGACATTCAAATGCCTCATGAGCAGGTTTGAACAACCAGTCGCCAGCATTGGCTATGCCACCAGTAAAGATGATTGCCTCGGGATCAAAGAGCGTTGCAAAACCAGCCATTGCCCCACCCAGACGCTCACCTACCAAACGATAAACTTCAATAGCCAATTCATCACCGGCAGCACAACAATCTGAGATAGTACGTGGAGTAATATCATCCAACTGCCTCATCAAAGAAGGTTTATCAGTGCTTGCTAATAAATCGTTGGCTGTACGCACAATTCCATTATGAGCACAATAAGCTTCTAGGCAACCTTTACGGCCACAACCACACGACCATCCATCATGTTCAATACAAATATGGCCTATCTCACCAGCAAACCCATCAGCTCCCAGATGAGCTTTTCCATCTGAGAAAACGCAACTGCCAATTCCATGTCCCAAAGTGATTATGATAAAATTACTCATTCCATGAGCACTGCCATAGGAGTACTCACCCAATGCAGTCACATGAGCATCATTGGCCAAGGCCACGGCGATTCCCATTTGGTCTCGAAGCATTGCTGCCAATGGAATAACTCCTTTCCAAGGCAGGTTAGCTGCATTTTCAATACATCCCGTCAGGAAATTGGCACTTGGCGCACTCATACCTATAGAGCGTATCTTATCATATCCGCCGTTAGCTTCAGTGAGCATTATAATTTTCTCGCTCAATACTGAAACGAATTCATTAACGTTGGGATAATCGCTGGTAGGAAAATGATCTTTAGCAATAATATTACCACGAATGTCCACAATAGCCATTGTGGTACGTTTTACGCTGATATCAACACCTACTACGCGACTTTTTACATTCTCTTCCATGGTTACATGTCTGATTATGTGATTACTTGAATAAGGAATATTCCTTCACACTCCAAGCCAATGCACTGGCCCCCAGAACATTCCGCTCTTCATGATTCAACAGTGAAGGCATTATTTTTACCTTATTCTCAATATTATGAAACACATGCTGCTCAAAAGACTCATTCGCAGGTTCAATAAGCCATTTACCAGCTTTGACAATGCCTCCTGCAAGGATGATTGCTTCCGGGTTGGACACAGAAGCATAATTGGCCAGCACATGCCCCAATATGAAACCTGTACGACGATAAACATCTATTGCCAGTTCATCACCCTGTTCACAAAACTGCTGAATCAATTCTGGCGTCAACTCTTCTACGCCACGCATCAGTGATGGTCTATCAGTTCCTTCCATTAATTCCTTGGCCGTTTGTATAATACCATTCGTAGCGCAATAGGCTTCCAAACAACCATAGTTTCCACAAGAACATTTACGATTACCTGCAAAGGCATAACAATGTCCCAATTCGCCTGCGAAACCATCATTACCTAAGTGAACATGCCCATTAGAAAATAAACAGCTGCCAAGCCCATGACCTATTGATACGAAAATAAAATCCTTCATTCCATGAGCGCATCCATAAGTCCATTCACCTAAAGCACGGGCATGGGCATCGTTGGCTACGGAGACTGCTAACCCCAGACGATCACGCATCATTGCGGCTAACGGGACAACCCCTTTCCAAGGTAGATTAGCTGCATTCTCTATATTGCCAGTCAAAAAGTTGCCGTTAGGAGTGCTGACTCCTATAGAGCGAATACTCTGTAAGCCCCCATTCTGTTCAATCATCGTGGTAAGTCGCTCACACATAACTGAGATAAACTTATTCAGATTACTCATCGCACTCATAGGGAAGCTTTCCTTTGTCAATATATTGCCTCGAACATCGACAATAGCAAACACGGTCTGCTCGCAACCGACATCCACTCCGACAACTTTAGTTTTTATGCTATTTCTAATCATGGCATTTATAGTCATTTTCAGTTCATTAGTGCCACAAAAATAACAAAATAATAATGATTCTCCAAAAGATAGCAGACATTTTTTGTGCATTTCAACTTTATTTTCTACTTTTGTGCCGATTTTTGCCTATTTTCACAGAAAAGAACGAACCATTCGTTGAATGTATTTGAGAAACAAGGCATCTTCATGTATCTTTGCCCATTATTAAATAAGAAAACAATAACTATTAATAGTATAAACAATATGAAAAAAATTCTACTTAGCTTTGCAGTCTTTATGACCAGTCTGATCTCAACTTTTGCCATTAACAAGAACACGGTTGAGATTATTTACAATGGTACAACTGCAACTGTCAGCGTAGCTTCCAACATCAGTAGCTATGTAACGGTTACGAGTGGTAGCTCCTCTCACGTTATCATCAAGCAGAGCGAAGCCTTCGAAGGCATCGATGCCACGCTCGACAACGAAGACGGTGAAATCATCTATTCACTTTCTGGTTCATCCAACGATGGCGAGTTCTACATGGAAGGTGCCTTCAAGTGTACAGTCGAGTTGAATGGTCTCACACTAACCAATCCCAGCGGTCCTGCCATCAACATTCAGAATGGCAAACGCATTGCTGTCAGTGCTCAGAAGGGAACGGTCAACACGCTGACTGATGGTGCAAACGAGACATACAATGGCTGTCTGCACATCAAAGGACATACCAAGATGAAGGGAAAGGGAACCCTGAACATCGTTGGCAATTCTAAGCATGGTATATATAGCAAAGAATATCTGGAGATCAAGAATATGACACTCAATGTGAACACTTCCATCAAAGATGCTATCCACTGTAAGGAATATTTCCTTTTGGAGAGTGGTAACATATCTCTCAATGGAGCTGGTGATGATGGTATTCAGGTTGAGCTGAGCAGTGATCCCGCCACTTCCATCACCACTGAGCATGAAGAAGAGAATACCGGCAATTTCTATATGACTGCCGGTACACTGACTATTAGTGATTATCAGGGAAAAGCTATCAAGACCGATGGATCTATTACTTACAGCGGTGGAACACGCAATTTCAATACAGACGATACTGAGACTTATACAGACATTCAGACGGTCAGCCAGGCTTCTGCTGCCAACTCTGCTGCCGTTTACGACCTCAAAGGACGTCAACTTAAAGCGAATGCTGCCACAGGTAAAGGTCTGTTTATCATCAGAAAAGAAGGAAAAGCCATCAAGGTTATCGGTAAGTAAAAGATTGTATGCAACTGCGCATTGTTCACAAACAAGAGATACTCGTCTATGTGATGCTATGGATAGCAATGTTCTTAGCACCCCTCATCAGTATTGCGTTCCATCACAGCAATACAGATACATACCCCTGGCACGAGCTGTTCAATGTATGGCTGCATACCTTCAACCTCTTTCTGGCTTTCCTCGTCCACAATATTCTACTAGCTCCCCTACTCGTCTATAAGCAGCGAAAGGTGCTCTATTTCTCCTGCATCGTAGTGCTCATTTCTTGCTTTATAGTACTTCAATGCGCAAACAAGCCCGAACATCCTCACAAAAGGCATTTCCCAGAGCGAACGGAAAATTTCGAGCGTAACAGGTTTGAAGAACATGACGACCACAGGCGCCCTCGTCTCCATCATATTGACAAGCCGCCGTTCTTCTTCGGCCAGAGGGATTTCATTTCCACAGTTATGCTTATCATGATGCTGGGCATGAATGTCGGGGTGAAGCTCTATTTCAAGCAGCGTGACGACCTGTCGAGAATGAAGGAACTAGAGAAAGAGAATCTCAAGCAGCAACTGGAGTATCTGCGCTATCAGATCAACCCTCATTTTCTGATGAACACGCTCAATAATATCCATGCCCTTGTTGACATTGACAGCGAACGGGCTAAGGAGAATATTGTAGAGTTATCTAAGATTATGCGTTATGCACTCTATGAGGGTTCTCAGCAGGTGGTTCCTTTGGCCCGTGACATTGATTTCCTAAACAGTTACATCCGACTGATGCGACTACGTTATACCGACAAGGTGGCTATCACTGTCACACTACCCGACCATTTGCCCGACTTCCAAATTCCTCCCATGATTTTCATCACCTTTGTGGAGAATGCCTTCAAGCATGGTGTCAGCTACAAGCAACCTTCGTTTATCGACATACAATTGCAGACAGAAGGTCCCCGTCTGCTCTTCAGTTGTCGCAACAGTAAGACGGAGAAAAAGACTAATACGGCAGCTTCTGAAGGTGGTGTAGGCTTGAAGAATGTGACACGCCGACTGCAACTCATCTATGGCAATCGCTACCATTTGAACATCGATGAGCAAGCAGATGCTTATAATATTCTTCTTGAAATCCCGTTATAATGTTGAAAACATTCTTACTAACCACTAAGGAAACTAGCAGATGATCAGAGTACTTGCCATTGACGATGAACCACTGGCCCTTCAACAGTTGGTCACTTACATCAGCAAAATACCATTTTTTGAACTAACAGCCCAGTGTCAGAGCGCGATTGAGGCACGTGAGATAATGGATTGTGAGCCTGTTGATGCCATTTTCTGCGATATCAACATGCCAGATCTATCAGGGATGGACTTCGTCAAACAACTGCCCGTACGTCCGCTCATTGTTTTCACTACGGCCTATAGTGAGTATGCCATCGAGGGCTATAAGGTTGATGCCATCGACTACTTGTTGAAACCTTTCGGATTTACAGATTTCCAAAGAGCTGCAATGAAAATCAAAGAAAGGTTGTCATCTGTTCATACTCAACAGGGAATTAGCAGTAATGAGCCTGTTAATACTGTAGGTGAGTCCTCTGAGTCAATCTTCATCAAAACAGACTACAAAACCATTCGTATCACTCTCTCTGACATTCGGTACATTGAGGGTATGAGCGAGTATTTGAAAATCTACCTGGCCAATCAGCCTAAACCAGTCATCACTCTTCTTTCGATGAAAAAGATGGAAGATTTCCTTCCAAAGAATTTCATGAGAATCCACCGTTCTTATATAGTCAATCTAGACATGGTACAGGAGGTCAACAAGAATCGCATCATTATGGACACTGATACATTTCTCCCTATTGGCGACAACTACAAGGAACAGTTCAACGACTATCTCACATCCCATTTCTTAGGGAAATAATATAGCAACTTCCTATTTTTGAGGGAATAAAAAAATATGGACAAACGCTCATTACGCTTGTCCATATTTATTTCTAATCTGCATACAGGCCTCTTTCAATAGCAATAGGCAGACGTTTACGTTTGAACTCTGAGTTGCGATGACGCTTCAATACACGTTCTACAGTTTCCGCACCATATGCCTTGTTCAGTCGAGCCAGTTCCTGCTCACAGTGTTCAGCATTATCTTTGGTCTGAATGTAGCTTTTCAGTATATCGTCCACTTCCTCATAGGTATGTCCTGGAGCTATCTGTGCCATATCTCCACCTGCTGCCACACCATTACCATCAGTAGGAGTGATACCATAGGCTGCACGCAAAGCTTTGTAAGGAGCCTGTGTTTCGTCAGTATAAACCTCTTCAAACAGATATTTACACAGATTGTACACCTCATGTTTCCACAGTCCGCCTATAGGGTTATAGTCAGCCACATCGCCATGAATAGTCCAAAAGCCCAGATAGTGTTCCGTCAGGTTGTCGGTATCCATTACCATTCCTCCTGTCACTGAAGCAATATTGTAAAGATATATCATGCGAAGGCGAGCCTTGATATTTCCCTGCGACAGATGGGTCGAAGCATAGTGTTGCTCGCAAGTGGCACGCATTAGCAGATACTCCTTCTGCAGGTTTTCCACCCAATACTCATCGCAGAAAGCCTTCATAGCCATATAGGCTGAGTCGTTCTCCTCTACACTATTTGTGGAGCAAGGCAGACTAACGCCAATAAATTTAAGTTCTTCCTCCGGATTTCTTTTCACCACCTCATGGCAGATGGCAGCTGTAACAGTCGAGTCAATGCCGCCGGAAAGTCCCAGCACCATTGTCTTCAGGTTGTTGGTAGTGAGGTATTTCTCTGTCTCACTCACCATGGTTTCAAAAACTCTTTTGTAGTCCATAAATTATTTGTGTTTGTTGTTTGTTAACGGAATGCAAAGATACGACAACTTTTGGTCATCCCCAAATTTTTTCTTACCTTTGCATGCGCTAACACGAAAAAGATTGTATGAAAGAATTATTACTAAGATGTAAGCAGTGGCTCTCAGGATTATCATTCCGCACTGGTGTAATAGTGTTACTGCTTTGTATCCCTTGTTACATACTCTCCTTCGCTCAGATGGCACTGCCTATCAGTGTTGAAGCTAAAGGCGTACTCTGGTTCATCCTCTTTGGCATGGCAAAGACCTTTCAGTATGGCGGACTGACTATCCTTGGCGTAGAGGGAGTAAAAAGACTGAAGAAACTGTTTGGTAAGAAAAGTGAATAATTGTCCTGCCATTATTCACAGCAAACAGTTTCTTCAGTTGTTAATACGCTGATTCTACCTATTTTATTTTCGGTTTCAGTTCGTCTGGAGAATCGTTTGTAAACATATTCACGGCAGGAGCCTGACGGGTATAGAAATGGCGTATGATTTCCATATCCAACTGCAGTTGTGGCTGAAAGTCGTCACTCTTCATATAGTTTAGAATGGCCTGTCTCATCTGGCATGCCACCAGTCGATGTTCCAAGTTGTTGGTGATATCCATCGTGGTCATCAGTAATCGGCCTTTTCCTACTCTTGCTTCTATGAGCATACCCAACTTTCGCGACACATGCCAGGTGTCAATAGGCTGTATAGGTGACTGATAGTCACGTGGAAGCTCCATGAGATTCATCACCTGTGCCTTATTCAGCAGTTCCCACCAGTTTAGATTGCTCCAATCATCTGTTGGAAAATCGTATTTAAACAGTGGGTGCTTTTGGTTTATATAAGCACCAGTGGTGTGTGGTGGGCGCATCTTGAACCAACTGGTGTTCCAGAATACTGGCAGGTAGTTTTGCTTTACGTCACTGCCCAGTTTCACCTTACCTGCAGCTGTCAGCAGCACCATTCCTCCTTTTCTTAGCACTTTCTCTGCTTTGGCATCAAGTGAATCAGCAACATACACGCCTTGATCTTTGAAATTCGACACTTGTTTAAAGGTACTAGGATATACCCAGAACTCCCAATGATTCTGCATTAGTCCTGACAACTGAACGGCAAGGATCATTTTGGTCGGTTTCTGAATACCATCCAACGCCATCTGCACAGTGCCCAAGGGGATATTCTTTCCGACCGGCAACATACCTGTAAAGAGTATTCCATTTTTTACCAGTCTGCCTTTCTCATCAGTAATACTGTACGTAGCGTTCACTCCTGTGATGGGCATGCTATAAGCGTTGTATGCCTCTACTGGTACGCGCAGGGTGTCTTTATTGGAATAGACAAACTTTGGAAAACGAGCCAAAGGTACCAGGACTGAACAAAATTCTCGCCAATCTGCCGCCGTACAATATCCTTTCTCACGCCAAAACACGTTGAGCACACCTACCAAGGCAGTTCCCTGTCCGCTATAGTCATTCAGTCCTAAGAGTTGAAAACCAGCATAGTCTTTGGTTCGCAAATTTCGTTCTATCTCATACTTATAGCATAGGGTCTGAAGTTTTCCACTAGCCTGCAGAAATTTTGGTCCCATACCTTCCATACCATTATCACGAAGCAAGTCGCGGAACACTTCAAAATTCTTTGCCTTATACACACCGGTATATTGAGGAATTTCGTTGAAGTCGGGAAATGCGCACCACTGTCCTTTCTCGTGAGTAATGATAGGCGAATGGTTTGGGACCGCATTCCCATTTTCATCCGTAACTACTTTATAATTACGCGGATATTCAATTCCTTTATAGTAATCATCATCACTGCTTGGAGCCTTTCTATTCCATTCATCGAGCCCTCTGGCACCACCTTTCACATGGTATTCTGAGCCGTCATCCCAGGCCCATCCTCCACCTACAGATGCGCCGGCATATATCTTAGTAGGATCGTATTTCTTCATTTTCTTCACCCAGTCATTACAATAAGCCACCCAGTCGCCAGCAGGTTCGTTGCCAGCAGCCATCATCACGAATGAAGGGTGATGACCGTATTCATCTATAATACGTTTCGATTCTTCCAGTAAGTACTGGTCTATCTTCATACCTCTGTGCAGTTTCACTCCATGGTTTGGCCATGACGGTCCTTCAGGTTGCAGATAGATGCCCACACGGTCTGCTGCAGCAAAGGCTGCCTCTGGCGGACAATAACTATGGAAACGAACGTGGTTCAGTCCATATTCTTTGCATTTTCTGAACACATGCAGCCATTCCTGCTCACTGGTAGGTGGATAGCCTGTCAATGGAAAACAGCAGTTCTCCACTGTTCCTCGAAGGAAGAGGGGGCGCCCATTAATGGACAACTGCCGTCCATTGGTCTTAATGTCTCGCATTCCGAAGGTTGTCTCATAGACATCATCGCCAGCTTCAACGGTCAATTGATACAATTGGGGGGAAAACTCGTCCCACAGTTGCATGTTCTTGCCCAAATTCACTATGAAACGTTCTTTGCTGCTATAAGCCTGACGCATCTCATTGGCAATATATGGACCTGTACCAGGCTTCAATGGGCGCACACGCAGTGACACCATATATTCGTTCATGGGCAACACACGAATACCTTTGAAGTCGTTTTTCAATTCAACCTCCACTTCACAACTTTGTTTCTCTACATTCGGCACAATACGCACTTTCTTGATGTATAACTTCTTCCATTGTCCCTGTAGTTCAATGCGCCCGACAATACCGTTCCAGTTACCTTGCGTCTGATCGGTCACGCTATGCGAATCCTGTCCTACGCATACATTTTCTATGCCATTATATACACGAATACTGATGTCGTTTTTCTCGCCAAGTAATATATATTTCGTCACATCATACCGATGAGGGGTCGACAGACTCATCTGTCTACCCACTTCATGACCATTTACATACACCTTCGTTTCAATATGGGGGCGTTCCAGGAAAAGGGTGATGCGCTGATCGTTCCATGCTTTGGGAACATAGACAGAGCGATGATACCATGCAGCACCAACATAGTGGCGATCGGGAGTAAGAAAGAATGGAAACTTCATTGTATTATCCTGTTGCCCCATTGTATTTGCTATTTGCTCCTTTCTATATTTCTCCATATAGGGATTGAAGAAGAAGCTCGAATCGTAAAGAGAACCAGTCCACTGGGTTTTTACGCTTACGGGGTCACCCTTTCCGTTAGTGAGCATTGAACCTGGCAGCATAACATAGTCGTTATAACAGGAGGGTACCCCTCCGCTGTAGCCTATAGGATCACCCTGAAGAAAGTCCCATGCGCCTTCCAATGAGATGATTTGTTGCCCTTGTACACACAGGACACAAGTCATATAGAATGCTAAAAGTATTTTTTTCATAATTATTCTTGGTTAACGATTTCTATTTTCATTACTTCTTCTCCCGCTCTTGTATCTGCCTCTCTTGGCAGGTAGATTGGAGCCTCTGGCTGCAGAGGAAGGATGCGCAGTTCCAGTTCTTTCACTGGTTCTGCCAGTCTCCATAGTGCATAGTAGAACGGTCGGCCATAGTAGAAGTTGTCTGCCACTAATTTTCCTCCTGCATACAGACGTGCACAGTCACCACGATAGGTAATACGCAATAGTGATGCGTTTTGATTTGGCAGTTTTATGCTATACACTGCAGCATTATCCCAGTCGTGTTCTGAGGGTGCTTCAGCCACTTCTGCCCTACCCTTCACTATCTTGCGAAGTGGGCCGGGCTCTCTTACTTTAACGCAATTCAACGCTATCTGTTCAGCGTCTGTTGCTTGCTGTTCATTCAACCCAAAATATTCTGCCTCTTGCTGAGTAAGTAAGTAGATATTGTCACAGACAGGTTTTGCCATTCCCTTGGCCTTCACATTCTTCAGTATCTTGCCGTTCTGAAGACAAATAGTTGTGGGAATGCCAGGTATCTGCATCATAATGATCTTCCCCTCGCGCTTAGCCACCAGCTGAGCCGTTGCATAACTGATACCATCGATATTCACAGGGAAAATGGCCATTGTACCTGAAGGGATAGTCATTTTAGGCAGTTTTACTCCTCCGGCCTCCAATTGTACATTTTTCTTTGCTGACAACTGGCAGAAACGTTCATAGTTGTTCACAAAAATAAAAGCGCCATTTTTTTCTTCTTTTGAAGAAGCGTGATTGGTTCTTACCGACCAACGAAGGAATCCATCATCGCCTTTCTTTAAATTTTGAGGAGTTGGGAAATGAGCCTCCATCGTAGCCAACTGTTCGCCATAATCCTGCATAAACAAGTGTAACGGGCGAAGTTTATAGTAGTGGGCATAGCGCTGTCCAAACTCACCTAACGGAGCTTGAAAATCATAGGTTACCACAGGAAGATCGTTATTGGCTGTTCCTGGTGATGTCTGTACTTCGTTCAAGGTGTGCAGTTTTCCTTCCGGATTGGTACCACCGTGATACATATAGTAGCCCAGAAGATTCGACCCTGATCCCAGTTTAACCAATGCCATCGAATAGGCATCCTCGGGATAGAGGAACGGACGGCGATGATAGGCTGTTGCCATGCCTCCTCCCAGTTCACAGGTGAAGTAAGGATAAGCAGTTCCCTTTTCCGTCTCTGCAGAGGCTGTCTGATTCTGCGATAAGGAAGTACCCTCGATGGTAGTTGATGGAGCTTCGCCCATAGCAGTGGCCGGTTTTTCACTCTCCTTAAACTGGAATGCCTTGTAATAGTTACCCACTCCTTCTTTCACCTCTTTATCCCAGAAGCCATCGGCATAGTCACCATAAAGAGGAATCATCTCTCCAAAGGGTACGGGCTTTGACAATTCTGGCCATCCGGTCCTGGTATAGAAAGGCAGGTCGAACCCTATGTTGTTGGCGATGCGCTTCAAAGCCATCAGGTAGTCACCCGAGCCACGATATTCGTTGTCGAATTGGCAGGCTATGACTGGACCGCCATCTTTCCATTGTAGTCCTTGTACTTGAGTAAAAATCTGTCGGTAGAGTCGTTCCACACAGACGAGGAATGCTGGTTGCATACTGCGCATTCTCAAGTCTTTACTCCACAGCCAGTCAGGCATACCGCCGTTTCTCACTTCTCCATGGCAGAACGGACCTATACGTAGTATCACGGGCATCTCCTCCTGTTGACAGACTTCAAGGAATTGTCTAAGGTTTCGCTGACCATCCCAACGAAAAATGCCTTCTTCCTCTTCTATATGGTTCCAAAACACATAGGTAGCTAGTATAGTCACTCCACCCTCTTTCATTTTCTTTACCTCACGCTGCCATTCATTGGCAGGAATACGGCTGTAGTGCACTTCGCCCATCACTGGACATACCCTCCGTCCGTCTATCAGCAGGCTCTGTTTATCCCATGCCACAGACTTTACCATCTGAGCACCTTGCTGAGCATTGGCTGAAATTGAAGCTAATGCAAATATCCACAACAACGTTAGTTTCATAGAATTCAGGTTGATCATTTCTCAAGTAATAATGTTTTAGATGGTGCAAAGGTACACTTTTTACTTGGAACACAAAAGGCTATTTATGGAAAACAATTTATCTTTTTCTACATATCTGTTAGACAATCATACGATAGAAAAGCACTCAAAGAATTGTGCTATTCAGAAAAAAGTGGTAACTTTGCAGAAACTTTAAATTTCACATAAAAACTAAATTTGCCTATTCAAGCAGAATGGTAATATGATCAATTGGACTAACTTATTGTTAATGCCCACAAGATATTGCAGAAAGAACCTGTCTCTGCGCCTCAGTCTGATGGTAACTACGGCGGCAATTCTTTTTGCTCATCATGTTCTACGTATCAAAAAGAGATGCAAACGAGGATGCACTGCACCGTGCTTCTCAAACGCTTGAAGGTGCCATGGTGAATGTTGACAATATCATGCTCAGTATTGAACAGACTGCAGGGAATTCTTACTATAATTTCCACAAACTACTCAACAGACCCGACACAATGTATGCTTTCTGTCGCAAGATTATTGAGACAAATCCATGCGTGGTTGGCTGTGCCATTGCTTTTAAACCAGACTTCTAACCAGATCGCAAACCATTCATAGCTTGTTCACATCGTAATGGCCATATCCACGACAAGCACCAAGACTGCAACGATTCACTTATAGTATGCAACGAGGCTTTCGGACCTCTTGCCTACTATGAATACTAATTACTAATGACCAAAGTTAAGCAAACACTTATGTAAAATTTAGGAGCAAAGTTAATAAAAGTCGATGAAAGGAACAAATAAAAGAAACAAATAAAAATAACCAACAACAGAAAAGCCCTGTCTCATTTCTGAAACAGGGCTTTCTCAAAAAAGACGGCGGCCTCCTACTCTCCCGCATTGCATTGCAGTACCATCGGCGCAGGCGGGCTTAACTTCTCTGTTCGGAATGGGAAGAGGTGGGACCCCGCTGCAATAACCACCTTAATATAGGTTATGACATATCAACACAAAGACTGAAGATACAGTTGAAAGTAAGCGCCAATCGGAGAAACCATTCGGGCAATTAGTAGTGCTCGGCTTTGACGTCACCGTCTTTACACCTGCACCCTATCAACGTCGTAGTCTGCGACGACCCTATATGGAGCCCTAATCTTGTGGCCGGCTTCGCACTTAGATGCTTTCAGCGCTTATCCGAACCCGACGCGGATACCCGGCGGTGCACCTGGCGGTACAACCGGCAGACCGGAGGTCGGTCAATCACGGTCCTCTCGTACTAGTGACCGGTCCACTCAAGACTCCCACGCCCACGATAGATAGAGACCGAACTGTCTCACGACGTTCTGAACCCAGCTCGCGTGCCACTTTAATGGGCGAACAGCCCAACCCTTGGGACCTTCTCCAGCCCCAGGATGTGACGAGCCGACATCGAGGTGCCAAACCACCCCGTCGATATGAGCTCTTGGGGGGGATCAGCCTGTTATCCCCGGAGTACCTTTTATCCTTTGAGCGACGGACCTTCCATACGGATCCGCCGGATCACTATGCCCCAGTTTCCTGCCTGCTCGGCATGTCTGCCTCCCAGTCAAGCGCCCTTATGCCATTGCACTCTGTAAGGCCGGTTACCAATCGGCCCGAGGGCACCTTTGGAAGCCTCCGTTACGCTTTTGGAGGCGACCACCCCAGTCAAACTACCCACCAAGCAGTGTCCGGATTATCACCCGTTAGACCTCAGGCAGCAGAAGGGCCGTATTTCAAGGATGGCTCCACAACGCCTGGCGACGCCGCTTCATAGCCTCCGGCCTATCCTACACATCCGATGACCAAGGTCAGTGCTAAGCTGTAGTAAAGGTTCACGGGGTCTTTTCGTCCCATCGCGGGTAATCGGCATCTTCACCGATACTACAATTTCACTGAGATCGTGGCCGAGACAGCGTCCGGATCATTACACCATTCGTGCAGGTCGGAACTTACCCGACAAGGAATTTCGCTACCTTAGGACCGTTATAGTTACGGCCGCCGTTTACTGGGGCTTCAATTCAATGCTGCAACTTGCGTATGACATCTCCTCTTAACCTTCCAGCACCGGGCAGGTGTCAGGCTGTATACATCATCTTTCGAGTTTGCACAGCCCTGTGTTTTTGTTAAACAGTTGCCTGGACCTATTCTCTGCGCCTCCCCCGGAGGGGAGGACCCTTTATCCCGAAGTTACAGGGTCAGTTTGCCTAGTTCCTTAGCCACGACTCTCTCAACGCCTTAGTATGTTCTACCAGACTACGTGTGTCCGTTTCCGGTACGGGTTCCCCAACGGTTAAGCTTAGCGGATTTTCTCGGGAGTATGATTACCTGCACTATCGGCTCTCCCCGAAGGGAGTGCCGTACTATGGGGCATCAGCTCGGATGGTGGATTTGCCTGCCATCCTCACAGCCTAGACCCGTCAACGCACACATCCGTCGGTGCGCGGCAGTGTCACTGCTCCGTCTCCACAATCGCCCGTAAGGGAAGTCACGGAATATTAACCGTGTCTGCCATCGCCCTCGCCGTTCGGCTGAGACTTAGGACCCGACTAACCCCGGGCTGAATGACATCGCCCGGGAAACCTTAGTCTTATGGCGGGAGGGAATCTCACCCTCCTTATCGTTACTTATACCTACATTTGCTTTTCCTGAAACTCCACCAAGGGTCGTCCCATGGCTTCGGCGTCGCAGGAATGCTCCCCTACCGATACTTTTACTATTGCTATCCCGCGCCTTCGGTACCTGTCTTATACCCGATTATTATCCATGCACGGCCTCTCGACTAGTGAGCTGTTACGCACTCTTTGAATGAATGGCTGCTTCCAAGCCAACATCCTAGCTGTCATCGAGGCCACACTTCGTTAGACTAACTCAGACAGGATTCCGGGACCTTAGACGGCGGTCTGGATTCTTCTCCTCTCGGGGACGGACCTTAGCACCCGCCCCCTTACTGCCGGACTGCAGACCGTGAGCATTCGGAGTTCGTCAGGTCTCGATAGGCGGTGAAGCCCTCTTGACCTATCGGTCGCTCTACCTCTCACGGTGAATATCCGACGCGGCACCTAAATGCCTTTCGGGGAGTACGAGCTATCTCCGAGTTTGATTGGCCTTTCACTCCTACACACACCTCATCCGGAAGCTTTTCAACGCTTATCGGTGCGGACCTCCATCCCGTGTTACCGGGACTTCATCCTGGACATGTGTAGATCACTCGGTTTCGCGTCTACCCCCACCAACTCAACGCCCTCTTCAGGCTCGCTTTCACTGCGGTTCCGCTACATAGAAGCTTAACCTCGCTGGTGATGGTAACTCGTAGGTTCATTATGCAAAAGGCACGCCGTCACTGCAAAATGCAGCTCCGACCGCTTGTAGGCGCCTGGTTTCAGGGACTATTTCACTCCCCTCATCGGGGTGCTTTTCACCTTTCCCTCACGGTACTCGTTCACTATCGGTCTCCCGGGAGTATTTAGCCTTACCGGATGGGCCCGGCAGATTCGCGCAGAATTACTCGTGTTCCGCGTTACTCAGGATACCACTAGGCTGAATCTATGTTCGTATACAGGATTATCACCTTCTATGATCCGTCTTTCCAGACGGTTCTACTCCACATCAACATGCCACGGCGTGGTCCTACAACCCCGACGGTGCATTGCTACACCGGCGGTTTAGGCTCTTCCCCGTTCGCTCGCCACTACTGGGGGAATCATTGTTATTTTCTCTTCCTCGAGGTACTAAGATGTTTCAGTTCCCTCGGTTAGCCTCCCTGCTAAAGCAGGGATAGTCACACTTCATATGACTGGGTTGTCCCATTCGGAAATCCTCGGATCAAAGGTCATTTGCACCTACCCGAGGCTTATCGCAGCTTATCACGTCCTTCATCGCCTCCGGGAGCCAAGGCATCCACCAGACGCCCTAACTCGATTTCGCCTACATTCCAACTCGTGCCGGTAACAGCGCTATAACATAGCGCAATACCTGGCAAAAGAAAGAATCGCTCATACTTTCAGCTGTATTGAGATTATTTCTAATCTTGTGACTTCTAAAAAGTCTTTACTTACAGTCTTGTGTCTCAATATGTCAAAGATCTCTTTCGGTTCCTCTCAGAGTATTCTGAGTATTCTGAGTATTCAGAGTTGTCTGAGTGATCTGAACCGAATAGTGGAGAATAACGGATTCGAACCGTTGACCCCCTGCTTGCAAAGCAGGTGCTCTAGCCAACTGAGCTAATCCCCCGTTAAGAGAATTGATAATTGAAAATTGATAATTGACAATTACCTCAGAGTAGTCCCAGGCAGACTTGAACTGCCGACCTCCACATTATCAGTGTGGCGCTCTAACCAACTGAGCTATAGGACTCTCATAAGTCGGTCAGAGGGGGTGCCTCTGCCCAGCCTCGTTTTTCTCTATTCTTTATTAAACAGTTGTGTAGTAAAGAAGCAATGGGTTGTCAAACCACTGTATAGTGTCCTCTCCAGAAAGGAGGTGTTCCAGCCGCACCTTCCGGTACGGCTACCTTGTTACGACTTAGCCCCAATTACCAGTTTCGCTCTAGGCCGATCCTTGCGGTCACGGACTTCAAGCGCCCCCGGCTTTCATGGCTTGACGGGCGGTGTGTACAAGGCCCGGGAACGTATTCACCGCGCCATGGCTGATGCGCGATTACTAGCGAATCCAGCTTCATGGGGTCGGGTTGCAGACCCCAATCCGAACTGAGGATGACTTTAAGGATTGGATCGTCCTTGCGGACGACCGGCTCTCTGTATCACCCATTGTAACACGTGTGTAGCCCCGGACGTAAGGGCCGTGCTGATTTGACGTCATCCCCACCTTCCTCACACCTTACGGTGGCAGTATCACCAGAGTGCCCAGCATCACCTGATGGCAACTAATGAAAAGGGTTGCGCTCGTTATGGCACTTAAGCCGACACCTCACGGCACGAGCTGACGACAACCATGCAGCACCTCCACAGGAGCCCCGAAGGGCCTCATCATCTCTGAATCGTTCTCCTGCAGTTCAAGCCCGGGTAAGGTTCCTCGCGTATCATCGAATTAAACCACATGTTCCTCCGCTTGTGCGGGCCCCCGTCAATTCCTTTGAGTTTCACCGTTGCCGGCGTACTCCCCAGGTGGGATGCTTAACGCTTTCGCTTGGCCGCTTACTGTATATCGCAAACAGCGGGCATCCATCGTTTACCGTGCGGACTACCAGGGTATCTAATCCTGTTCGATACCCGCACTTTCGAGCTTTAGCGTCAGTTAAGGACTCGGAGGCTGCCTTCGCAATCGGGGTTCTTCGTGATATCTAAGCATTTCACCGCTACACCACAAATTCCGCCTCCGTCGTACTCACTCAAGAAAACCAGTTCGCGACGCACTTCCACGGTTGAGCCGCGGCATTTCACGTCACGCTTAATCTCCGGCCTGCGCTCCCTTTAAACCCAATAAATCCGGATAACGCCCGGACCTTCCGTATTACCGCGGCTGCTGGCACGGAATTAGCCGGTCCTTATTCTTCAGGTACATACAAAAAGGCACACGTGCCTCACTTTATTCCCTGACAAAAGCAGTTTACAACCCATAGGGCCGTCATCCTGCACGCTACTTGGCTGGTTCAGACTTCCGTCCATTGACCAATATTCCTCACTGCTGCCTCCCGTAGGAGTTTGGACCGTGTCTCAGTTCCAATGTGGGGGACCTTCCTCTCAGAACCCCTACTGATCGTGGGCTTGGTGGGCCGTTACCCCGCCAACAACCTAATCAGACGCATCCCCATCCCTTAGCGGAAAACCTTTGGTTCAAATCAGATGCCTTCAATGAACAACATAGGGTATTAATCCGACTTTCGCCGGGCTATTCCCTACTAGGGGGAAGGTTGGATACGCGTTACTCACCCGTGCGCCGGTCGCCATCATTGGTTGCAAGCAACCAACATGCTGCCCCTCGACTTGCATGTGTTAAGCCTGTAGCTAGCGTTCATCCTGAGCCAGGATCAAACTCTTCATTGTAAAATCTGTATCTCTAGAACTAGTACCACTAGTGTAACTAGTAGAACCAGTATCTCTTACTCTGTCTCAGAACAACTATCCAGTAATTCATTCAAGAATTTAACGGTTTGACTTTTGTTACCCAAGTACTAATAAAAGTACTCGCTTCTTGTACTACTTCACTGTCTATGTAAATCTTTCAAAGAACTCTTTCTTAGTCGCTTGTGAGGAGGTGTTCCTCGTAAGCGGATGCAAAGGTACGGCTTTTTCTCAAACTACCAAAACTATTGCAAACTTTTTTCAAGAAAAAGTGATATTTTTTCTTTTATCGGAGTAACGAGAAAAAACTCACCTTATTTTTATATATATAGGGCAATAAATCTGACTCAAAAAGAAAGAAATCGACTCACCGACAAAGTCAAAAATCACTCATTTCTTTGTATAGCGCCGTCTTTAGTATTTATATGCACTAAACGAATGCATATTTATTACGTCAAGACGCGCGAGAATCGCACGAAATTCACCAACTCCTACTTCGAACTTCTACACGCGAATTATGGGGTATGTTACAAATTATTCACAACACACTGAGAATTAAAGAATTACGTTTATGATATTAAAAAAGGCGTCTCTTTTTTCTTAATATTCCCCGAATATAGGCTGCAATTGAATGGTAGTTATACTGCAACTGAATAAAACCTATACTGCAATTGCTATTCAGTTATACTGCAAGAGACGTTCAGTTGCAGTATAAAAGTTAAAGAATTGCGATATAAGATGAGTTCAGTTGCAATATAGAGGACGTTTCAATTACAATTTAGGCAATTTTTCTTAACCTCGTCGTTCTAGTTTGCGATTTTTATTTGTCTTGATTTTCGAAAAGCAAACGGTATAAATATGCATTTCCGTAGGCTTTTTAGTTCAACAATCTTTCATCAAGTTCTCAAAAAAGGTGTTGAGATCCTCATCCAGGTTGTCCATCATGATAGGATCGATGATGATGGTATCATCGTCAACGACATAAAGTTCATGTTGCTCGTCCTTCTCATCGTTTTCGAGTACGAAGGCGAAGGGCTTCAACACAGACATAGACTCAACGAGTTCAGACTGAGCCTGAAGGGACTGGCGAAGAACAGATGCTGCCTGCTCATAGAAATCATCGCTCTTTTCATCAATCCACTGTTCAATAACACAACGGGTGATTTCGTTATCATCGTCATCGAAAGCCGTCAGTTCACCCGTATCCTGTGAAACACAAATATGAATATCGGTGAGTTGAGTAGCCTCGTGCTGGGCGGGGAACTTATCGGCTATTTTACGGATTGCTCTATCTATTTGTTGCAATGTCTGCTCTGTCGTTTCCATAAGATGATATTTACTGATGATGCAAAAGTACAAAAAAGTTTGAAAAACGCAAACGATTAAGACTATTTTTTAAAAATAATCAAAAATCTATACCACAAAAACACATAAAAATTATAACTTTGCAGTGCAATAATACAGTTTACTAAGCAAACAATGAATATCTCCATAAAACATTCCGGCACCATAGTGAGTGTAGAAAAGGGCACTGTTAGAGTCAGGATAACCCAAGCTTCGGCATGTGGTACCTGTCAGATTGCGCAACACTGCACCGCTTCGGAAAAGCAGGAGAAGATTGTGGAGATAAAGACGCCTGCGAGAGCGTTGGCTCCTGGCGATGAAGTAGTTGTGAGCATCTCTGGCGAGGCGGCACGTGATGCTATCCTATTTAGTTTTGGCATTCCACTCGCCCTTATGACTACGATGCTGATTGTTGCCAAATGGTATAGCGGCAGCGATGGCGTAGCAGCTCTGACTGCTATCTGTTCCCTTATACCTTATTATATAATAATAGGAATTTACAAAAATAAGATAGAAAACAGAGTACGATTTACTATAGAATGATTTAGCTACTATCTACAAAAAGTTCAAAACAGATATACTTATATATTAACAAATAATTATGAATTTTATTTTAATTGCAGTAATAGTTCTTGGAGCCATCGGCCTTATTGCCGCTTTGGTACTTTTCCTATGTTCCAAGAAATTTGCTGTCTATGAAGATCCGCGCATAGCACAGGTTGGCAGTCTGCTGCCCGGTGCCAATTGTGGCGGATGCGGTTTTCCTGGATGCAGCGGTATGGCCAATGCGCTGGTAAAAGGAGCCAACGAAGGAAGCATCGAGGGACTATCGTGCCCTGTAGGAGGATCTGAGACAATGACACAGGTAGCAAACCTTTTAGGCATGGCCATTGCCAATGGAGAGCCGAAGGTGGCCGTAGTGAGATGCAATGGCAGTTGTGAAATTCGTCCGAAGATAGCTGAATATAACGGTCTGCGCACCTGTGCAGCCATGAATGCCTGCGGAGCTGGCGAAACAGGTTGCGGATATGGTTGTCTGGGTTGTGGCGACTGTGTGAGCGCTTGCCAGTTTGAAGCTATCGCCATCAACGAGGTAACTGGATTACCCGAAGTTGATGACAACAAATGTACAGCATGTGGAGCATGTACAAAAGTCTGTCCGCGAAACATTATCGAACTAAGAAAGAAAGGGGTAAAAAACCGCAGAGTATATGTTGGCTGTGTGAACAAAGACAAAGGTGCGGTCTCAATGAAAGCATGCAAACAAAGTTGCATAGGTTGTGGCAAATGCGAAAAAGAATGTCCCTTTGGAGCTATCACTATAGAGAATAACTGCTCGTACATAGACTTCAACAGATGCAGAATGTGTAGGAAGTGTGTGAACATCTGTCCGACGAAGGCCATTGTAGCAGTAAACTTCCCTGTCCCTAAACCTATTGAGCCAAAAACTGAAGAAAAGGAGGCTAACGCATGAAGATCAAGACATTCAGCATAGGAGGTATCCACCCTCAAGGAAACAAACTGACACACGAAGTGGCCACTGTGAAAGCAGCCCTGCCCAAACAAGCCATTTTTCCACTGAGTCAGCATATTGGAGCGCCAGCAAAACCTGTGGTACAGAAAGGCGACAAGGTAAAAGTAGGTACGTTGATAGCAGAGGCTGGCGGATTTGTATCGGCCCCCATCTACTCATCTGTGAGCGGTACAGTATTCAAAATAGATACAGCCATTGATGCTACAGGCTATCGGAAACCTGCCATCATCATCAATGTGGAGGGTGACGAATGGGAAGATACAATTGACATATCAGAAAAACTGGAAACGGTAAGTTCACACCCAGAGCTGACCCCCGAAGAGATTGTGGAACGCATTAAGGCGGCAGGTGTTACAGGTATGGGCGGCGCAGGTTTCCCAACATTCATTAAGCTCTGCCCTCCCCCAACAGCCAAAGCAGAATGTGTGATTATCAATGCAGTGGAATGCGAGCCTTACATCACAGCAGACTATCGACTGATGATGGAAAAGAGCGACGAGATACTCGTAGGTTTGGAGCTGTTGATGATGGCAGCAAAAGTAAAAGTGGGCTACATCGGCATAGAGACAAACAAGCCTGCAGCCATCGAACTGTTCACTAAGAAATGCGCCGAGGTGTTTGCCTCTTCAAACTACCATGTAGAGGTGGTAGCCCTGGCACAACGCTATCCTCAGGGAGGTGAGAAGCAACTGGTAGATGCAGTGATAGGCCGTCAGGTCCCTGCCCCACCCGCAATTCCCGTAAATGTAGGTGCCATTGTACAAAACGTGGGAACAGCCTTTGCAGTATATGAGGCAGTGATGAAGCGTAAACCGCTGTTTGAGCGTTACACCACAGTGACAGGCAAACAGCTAAAGCATCCTGGCAATTTCCTTGTAAGGATGGGAACACCCATGCAAGAACTCATCGATGCTTGCGGTGGTATGCCCGAAGGCGACAACAAACTGCTCGCTGGTGGTCCGATGATGGGAAAAGCACTTACCTCGACAGAGGTACCAGTGTGTAAGGGTACAAACTCCATCACCATTCTCAGCGGCAATGATGCGGTAAGGAAAGACCCTCAGCCATGTATCCGCTGTGCTAAGTGTGTGAGCGTATGTCCGATGGGACTGGAGCCATACCTGCTGGCAAAAATCAGTGAGACGAGAAACTGGGAGAAAGCCGAAAAGGAAGATATTGTGAGCTGCATAGAATGCGGTTCGTGCCAGTTCACGTGTCCCGCACACCGTCCACTGCTCGACAATATCCGTCAGGGAAAATCTACCGTCATGGGAATCATTAGAAACAGAAATGCAAAGAAATAACTATGAGTAAACTAATTGTTTCACTTTCGCCACACGCACATGGAACAGACAGCGTAGAGCGCAACATGTATGGTGTCATCATCGCCCTACTTCCCGCCCTACTGGTATCGTTCTTTTATTTTGGCATTGGCTCCATCATCGTGTGTGCCACAAGCGTGATAGCCTGTGTATTACTGGAATGGGCCATCAACAAATATATGCTGAAGAATCAGCAAAACACCATTTCCGACGGATCAGCTATTCTCACCGGACTGTTGTTGGGGATGAACCTACCTTCAAATCTTCCAATATGGATTATCCTGATCGGAGCGTTGTTTTCCATCGGCGTAGGCAAGATGGCATTTGGCGGACTTGGACAGAACATTTTCAATCCTGCCCTGGTAGGCAGATGTGCTCTACTGGTGGCATTTCCCGCCCAGATGACATCATGGCCTATTGAGGGACAATGGTTCAGTTATACCGATGCAGAAACAGGAGCCACCCCTCTGGCACTGATGAAACAAGCTATCAAGAGTGGTGATGTGGAGATATTAGACCAACTGCCAGACTCCTTCAGTCTGTTGCTGGGTGACAACGCCCTAAGTGGAGGTGCCGGAACGATTGGTGAAATCTGTGGACTGGCATTATTGGCCGGACTAGCCTTTATGCTTTGGAGAAAGATTATTACTTGGCATATTCCTGTGTCCATCATCGGAACTGTATTTGTGTTCAGCACACTCCTTCACCTGAGCAACCCTATCTATGCCGATCCAACAACAGTAATACTGACAGGCGGTCTGCTTTTGGGAGCCATTTTCATGGCTACAGACTATGTAACCTCACCCATGACGCACAAAGGCCAGATTATCTATGGTGTATGTATCGGTATGCTGACTGTCATCATCCGCAACTGGGGCTCATACCCCGAAGGCATGTCGTTTGCTATCCTGATCATGAATGCTTTTACACCTATTATTAATAATTATGTGAAACCCAAACGCTTTGGCGAAGAGCCGGCAGAAAAGTAAAGGAGGCAGAAAGATGAAGAAACTTGAATCGACTTTACTAAACATGACGCTGGTGCTCACTGGAGTAGCAGTGATCACGGGTGGTATTCTTGCCTATGTGAACAACCTGACAAGTGGTCCTATCAAGGCTCAGAAGGAGAAAGCACTGGCAGATGGTATCATGACAGTGATGGAAAGCGACGACGTAATAGTGGAAAAGACTGACACAATCCGCCAAAAAGATGACAAAGGCAAGGAAACTACCTATATCATCTACAAGGCGAACGACTCAAACGGGAATAATTTAGGTGCCGCTGTTGAAAGTACTACAGGAGGTTTTGGCGGTGATCTGAAGGTGCTGGTAGGCTTTAATCCTGAAGGAACAATCCTCGGCTATACCATATTGGAACACGCTGAAACGCCAGGATTAGGTGCCAAGGCCGACAAATGGTTCCAGAAAGGAGAAAAAGGCGACATCATAGGCAAGAATCCATCAGAACCGCTGAGTGTATCGAAAGATGGCGGACAAATAGATGCCATTACCGCTTCGACCATTACAAGCCGTGCATTCCTGAAAGCAGTAAACAACGCCTATCTGGCCTATAAGACCCATAACACAGACGGCGAAAGTGGAGCCAGCAAACAAAAGAAGGAGGAATAAAGCTATGAATTATATCAATATTATCAAAAACGGCATAGTAAAGGAGAATCCTACCTTTGTGCTGATGTTGGGAATGTGTCCTACACTGGCCACAACAACAAGCGCAACAAACGGTATGGCCATGGGACTGGCAACAATGACAGTGCTGATATGTACTAATTTCGTTATCTCATGCCTGAAGAATGTCACTCCAGACAAAGTGCGCATCCCTGTGTTTATTGTGGTAATCGCAGCCTTCGTAACCATCCTTCAGATGTTGATCAAGGCTTATCTGCCCGACATAGACACAGCATTAGGACTGTTCATTCCACTGATTGTAGTAAACTGCATCATTCTTGGACGTGCAGAAGCTTTTGCTGCCAAACAAAGTCCAGTAGCCTCACTGTTCGACGGTATTGGCATCGGATTGGGTTTCACACTCGGGTTGACACTCCTTGGCTTATTTCGCGAAATTCTTGGTTCAGGTTCAGTTTTCGGTTTTGTGCTGATACCAGAGGCCTACAACATTCTTCTATTCGTACTACCGCCGGGAGCCTTTATCACTTTAGGCTTTCTTATCGCTATCATCAACAGAATCAACAAGGCATAAAGGATTATGGAATACATACTTATCTTTATTTCGGCAATCTTCGTCAACAACATCGTACTCGCACAGTTCTTAGGAATCTGTCCGTTTTTGGGTGTTTCAAAGAAGATAGAGACATCACTGGGCATGTCGGCAGCAGTAGCCTTTGTTATGACACTGGCCACCATCGTGACCTGGCCAATTCAAACTTACATACTCACTCCTTTCGGACTTGAATACCTACAGACCATTGTCTTCATCCTGGTCATCGCATCACTTGTGCAGATGGTAGAGATTGTACTAAAGAAGGCGTTACCATCCCTATATCAGGCTTTGGGCATCTTCCTTCCACTGATTACTACGAACTGCGCAGTGCTTGGCGTAGCCATCCTCGTGGTACAGAAAGATTTCAACCTCATTCATTCAGTGGTCTATGCATTGTCAACAGCTATTGGATTCGGACTTGCACTAACCGTATTTGCAGGCATTCGCGAACAGTTAGAACTGTCGAACGTACCGAAAGGCATGCAGGGAATGGCCATCGTGTTGGTATCAGCAGGACTGCTGAGCCTTGCCTTCATGGGATTCTCGGGTGTTGACAACGGACTGAAAGTACTCTTCGGACTTTAAAACAAAAACCATAATTATTAACTTTCTAACTTAACATTTGGCTTATGATTACACTTAAAATCATCTTTTGGGTTTGCATAGCACTTGTATTCTACACCTATTTAGGCTATGGACTATTGTTGTGGATAATTCTGAAACTGAAGCGATTGTTCGGAAAGAAAACTACTATAGTAGAATTACCTTCGGATCAGACACAGTGGCCAGACGTAACACTGATGATATGTGCGTACAATGAAGAAGACATCATCCATGAGAAGATGGAGAACATCCGTCAGATAGACTATCCGAAAGAGAAGTTCTGCGTGATGTGGGTAACAGATGGCAGTAATGATCATTCCAATGAATTGCTCAGCGAATACGGCGATGAGATAAAACTGGTGTTCTCGCCAGAGCGCAGAGGAAAGGCTGCAGCCATGCAGCACGGACTCAAAGAGAACAAAGCCGAGTTTGTGGTGTTCACAGATGCAAATACGATGCTCAATACACAATGCATCAAAGAAATTGTACGACAATTCATGAGAGAAGATGTAGGATGCGTGAGTGGCGAGAAAAGAGTGCGTGCCCGTCATGAAGGTCAGACTGCATCAGAAGGCGAAGGATTATACTGGAAATACGAGAGTACACTAAAACGCTGGGACAACGAGTTATACTCAGCCATGGGAGCAGCCGGCGAACTGTTTGCCGTGCGCATGAGCGTTTACGAGGAAGCCCCAAGTAATGCCTTACTGGACGATTTCATGATATCGATGCTCATCCTGAAAAAGGGATACAAGATAGCTTACACCAGCGAAGCATACGCAATGGAATACGGATCGGCCAACATGGAAGAAGAATCCAAGCGTAAACGCCGTATTGCAGCTGGCGGACTGCAAAGCATCTGGTGGCTCAAAGATTTGATGAATCCATTCAAATATCCCAAAGTAAGTTTCTTCTTTGTATCACACCGTGTATTACGATGGAGCATCACTCCCTTTGCCCTAATGGCACTGATTCCACTGAACGTACTACTGGTATTCATGAAGGCAGGAACCATCTATACATGGGTATGGATATTGCAGGTAGCCTTTTATTTAGCCGCTTTTGCCGGATATTTATTTACAATAAAAGGTAAAAAACAGAAATTGCTGTACGTACCTTACTATTTCCTATTTATGAACATCAATGTATTTAGAGGAATCAAATACTTGAGAACTCACAGCACAAGTGGCGCATGGGAAAAAGCAAAGAGAGGCTAAAAGTCTTCCGATGTAATAACAATATTTTTTAATATAAAATCATCATTTTTGAAGCATTTCGAGTAAAAATACATGTTTTAGAATAAAAATAACGTAAAATCGATACATTTTCACGAAAAATCGACACACATTTAAGAAAAAACATGTAACTTTGGTGCCGAAATTTCAGTGAAGTAATACTAGGATTACGAATAATTGATGATGAATCAAGACGAAAAGGAAATATTGCTCCAAAAGTTAGCCGATGCTACTCACCAATTGGCAGAGGTAAATAATCGTTTGGAACAAGCCAACAAGAAACTAAAAGAATACGAGGAAAAGGCTGCAAAGGCTATTAAAGAAAGCCAGATGAAGTCTCTTTTCCTCGCAAACATGTCTCACGAAATTCGAACTCCCCTAAATGCCATTGAGGGATTCTCACGCATCATGGTTGAAACAGACTCTCCTGAAGACCGTATGGGATATATGGAAATCATTGAGAGCAATAACACACGATTAATGAGTCTTGTAAATGAGATTCTAGACTTAAGTCGTGTGGAGTCGGGAGAAATCGTTATCAAGAAAGCTCCAACAGACCTTAACACCTTGATGAACAGCATTAAGCAGCTGTTCAAATTCCGTTGTCCTGAGACAGTAAAATTGAATATTAACAAGCCGGGGATGCCAGTAGTAATGACCACTGATGAAAATCGACTGACACAGGTATTCTCGAATCTCATATCAAACGCATTAAAGCATACGCCGAAGGGCGAAATAACATACGGATACCGCATGAAGGACGAGGGGCAGAATATTGAGTTCTTCGTATCAGATACAGGTTCCGGTATTGATCCCAAATTCATTGACCATATTTTTGACGTCTATGCCTCAAAAGATGCTGATCAACAGAAAGGCTATGGCTTAGGACTGGCACTATGTAAGATTATCGTCGAAAAGATGGGTGGACATATCTCAGTTGAGTCAGAATTAGGCAAAGGAGCCACCTTTGTTTTCGAAATGCCATTCCATGGAACATTCGGCGGTATAGCGACCAGCAATCGTACTTCAACGAATGTTCGTACAATCCGTGTAGATAGTAATATTGACGAGTCGAACATGAAGACCGTGTTGGTGGCAGAAGACGAAGAGAGTAACTTTGAACTGGTACGCATCGTTCTCCAGAAACGTTACAGACTTTTGCGTGCTCATAATGGCATAGAAGCCGTTACCATGAACGAAGACGAGCGCCCTGACCTTATCCTAATGGATATTCGTATGCCAGAAATGGACGGACTCGATGCTACGCGTATTATAAAAGAGGTGGATCATGACACCCCGATTATTGCATTGAGTGCCTACGCTTTCGAAGAGAACATACGTGAAGCTAAAGAAGCAGGATGCGATGCATTCATGGCCAAACCTTTCCGAGTAGAAGACCTTATTGAAATTATCAAGAAATTCATTGGAGAATAAGGTTTATGGCTAAGTTGGGCATATACAAATACTTCTCGTTCATGCTATTGGTTATCACACTGCTGATTTCCATTTTTACGATAATTGGACTTTTTGGTGGAAATGCAAATCCTGTACACGAAACTGCTATGGCTCTCATTGTGTACGCATTACCCTTACTTATTATTGCCAACTTCATAACATTACTTTTTTGGATTATCAGAAGAAGATGGCATTGGGTAGTAATTCCGTCAATCACGCTATTGTGCTGCATTCCTTTCATCGGAACACTGTTTCAGTTTGGTTTCTGGAACGATGAAGACGAGCCTGAGAGTTTTACGGTTTCTACCTACAACGTAGCCCTTTTCGGACGGGAGTTGACAGGTTTTAAGGCTGAAGATATTCTTTCGGCCATGAAACGTCAGAACGTGAGCATCCTCTGCATTCAGGAATACATGACCCACAGTGGCAACAAAGACAATACGGAGAATTACAAGAAATTCTTTGGAAACGTGGCAAAAGGCAAAGATGACATGATTATCTTCAGCCGTTATCCTATCGTTGATTCGAAATGTATTGACTTTAACAACAAAACAAACAATAGTGCCATGTGGGCAGATGTGAATGTACTGGGAAAGACAATTCGTGTTTTCAACGTACACCTTGAGACTACTGGCATCAACAGCACACTGCACAGAGCAGCCAAACGAGAGATAGCCGGTAATCCCATTGAAGAGAATGCTTTGGTACGCGCATTTTTCGATAACTACACCCTTGGAATGGTGAATCGTGCCATTCAGGCAAACATAGTGGCTAAGGAAATTCAAAGTAGTCCCTACCCAGTAATTGTCTGTGGTGACTTCAACGATGTGCCCTATTCGTATGTGTACAACACAATGAAAGGGAATCTGGTTGACGGATTCAAGGAATGCGGAAAAGGATTCATGTACACCATGCGTGGAAACAAAAAGATACGCATAGACTATATTTTCCACGACGAGTCGTTAAGTGGTTTGAGCTATCATAAAGAGGATTTGAGCTATTCCGACCACTATCCCGTATTCATGAAACTTAAATACTAAAACAAGAGAGGAAAGCGTAATCGGCACTATGTATTAATATGTGTTAATCTGTGAGTGCTCTCGCATATTTTACCTACCTTTGCAGAAAGTTCTTAAATTACAAAAATAAATGAAACAGACAATTTTGGTTACAGGTGGCACCGGTTTTATTGGAAGCCACACTACTGTCGAACTGCAGGAAGCAGGCTATGAGGTAGTAATAATCGACAATCTTTCAAATTCTAACGCTAACGTAGTTGATGGTATTGAGAAAATCACCGGAAAACGTCCTGCCTTCGAGAAGGTGGACTGCTGCGACATGGAAGCATTGGAAGGAATTTTTAAGAAGTATCCAAAAATTGAAGGTATCATCCATTTCGCAGCCTCTAAGGCAGTTGGCGAAAGTGTTGAGAAGCCTCTGATGTACTACCGTAACAACCTGACATCGCTCATCAACTTGCTTGAGCTGATGCCTAAATACAATGTTAAAGGAATTATCTTCTCTTCAAGCTGCACAGTTTATGGTCAGCCTTCAGAAGAGAACCTGCCTGTCACTGAGAACGCACCTATTCAGAAAGCCCTTTCACCCTACGGAAACACCAAGCAAGTGAACGAAGAGATTATCCAAGACTTCATTCATAGCGGTGCGCCCATCAAGAGCGTTATTCTGCGTTACTTCAATCCGATTGGTGCACACCCCTCTGCACTGATTGGCGAACTGCCCAACGGTGTGCCCATGAACCTCATTCCTTTTGTCACTCAGACAGCTATCGGCATTCGTCCACAGTTAAAGATTTTCGGTAATGACTATGGTACTCCAGACGGCACCTGCATCCGCGACTATATCTATGTGGTAGATCTTGCTAAAGCTCATGTTAAAGCAATGGAACGTGTTTTGGACAATCCTAACACCGATGCAGTTGAAGTATTCAACATTGGTACCGGCAAGGGCTTGTCAACACTTGAAGTTGTTGAAGGCTTTGAGAAGGCAACAGGTGTGAAACTGAATTGGACCTATGCTCCCCGTCGAGAAGGCGATATCGAGAAGGTATGGGGCAATGTTGACAAGGCCAATAAAGTATTAGGATGGAAAGCTGAGACTCCTACAGAAGAGGTACTGAAAACTGCTTGGCGCTGGCAGCAGAAGTTGCGTGAAGACGGCATTCAGTAATACTCTACTATAACGATATTTACCAGTCGTTAATGACTGTGTTTTTATTTTGTGTTTGTGTTGTGTCATCCCTCGATGTGAATCGGGGGATGAACTTTTTTATTATTGCATTTCGATATAAAAAAAATGTATGTTTATCTAATTTTTCCATAAAACAGTGGGTTGTCTCAAAAAGTTTGCGTAACTTTGCAAAACGAAAGAGTTAAAGAGAAGATGAAACTTATCATCATGACCAAAGCCACGTTTTTCGTGGAAGAAGACAAAATTCTTACTACCCTTTTTGAAGAAGGTATGGAGAACCTGCACTTATTCAAACCCGGTTCAGAGCCCATCTATTCAGAAAGGTTACTCACCCTCCTACCCGACGATTATTACAAAATGATAACTGTTCACGATCATTTCTACCTTCGTGAAGAGTATGGTTTGCGAGGCATTCACTTAAATGACGCCAACGACAGTCTGCCTATTGGCTATAAGGGTAACGTAAGTCGCACATGTCATTCTATTGAAGAACTAAGCAATGCCAAGAAAGAATCAAAATACGTTTTTCTTAAGACCATATTTGATAGTCAGAGTAACGCCGACGACAAGCAGACGCTGAGCTACGAGACTTTGAAGGAGGCATCGCGTCGGGGACTTATTGATAAGAAAGTCTACGCGATGGGAGGCATCAATCTGGACAACATTCGTCTGTGTCGCGAATTAGGATTTGGCGGAGTAGTAATATGTGGAGACCTGTGGAACCGTTTCAGCATTCATCACGGTCAGGATTTCAATGACATCATTGATCATTTCCACAAACTCCAGAAAGCCGTTTCGTAAAGCCTGAAGCAATAGTTTTTGAACACCTAACATAAATTATGAGTACACAAAACTCTTACATGGTCTTCTCGGGCACTGCCACGAGGTATCTGGCAGAGAAAATCTGCCAAAGTTTGGGTTGCCCACTCGGCAAAATGGTTATGACTAAATTCTCTGATGGAGAGTTTGCCGTAAGCTATGAGGAATCAATTCGCGGACGCGATGTATTCCTTGTACAGAGTACCTTTCCCAATTCCGACAACTTGATGGAACTGCTCTTGATGATTGATGCAGCCAAGCGTGCTTCTGCTCGAACCATCAACGCCGTCATTCCTTACTTCGGATGGGCTCGTCAAGACCGTAAAGACAAGCCCCGTGTGTCAATCGGAGCAAAGTTGGTAGCCGATCTGCTGAGTGTTGCCGGTGTAAACCGAGTGATTACTATGGATCTCCATGCCGACCAGATTCAGGGTTTCTTCAATGTTCCTGTAGATCATCTGTACGCTTCAGGCGTACTTCTGCCTTATTTACAGAGCTTGAAGCTCGATGAGTTGGTAATCGCATCACCTGATGTAGGTGGTTCCAAGCGTGCCAATACTTACGCCAAGTATTTAGGTTGTCCGTTAGTGCTTTGCAACAAAACACGTGCCCGTGCCAATGTGGTAGCCACTATGCAAATTATCGGTGATGTTGAAGGCAAGAATGTTGTGATTATCGATGATATGGTCGATACCGCAGGTACCATCACAAAAGCAGCCGACCTGATGATGGCTTCCGGAGCCAAAAGCGTTCGTGCATGTGCCAGCCATTGTGTTATGAGTGGCCCTGCTAGCGAGCGTGTTCAGAATTCAGCTCTTGAGGAGATTGTATTCACCGATTCCATCCCATACACTCAGCGTTGCGCCAAGGTGAAGCAGATTTCAGTAGCAGACATGTTTGCTGAGACAATTCGCCGTGTCATCGAGAATGAGAGTATCAGTGATCAGTATATCGTATAAACAATGAAAATACGTTCCCTTATCCTAACTGCTGCAACAGCGCTGTTTTTTACAGCCTGTCAGCAAGACGGTTATAAGATTAATGGTACCGCTGAAGGCTTTGCCGACGGCGATACCATTATCATTACTACCGACATAGAGAGTATGACTCCGTGCGACACCATTTTGGTGAAGAACGAGCATTTTACCTTCAGCGGCCCTGCAGACTCAGTGCAACTGGCACTGATTGTTGGACTGAAGCAAGGAACCTCGGTAATGTTCTTTACAGAAAAAGGCACTATCGATGTCACCATTTCTGTCGATCCTTTCAAGAATCATGTAGGCGGCACAAAAGCCAACGATGGCTGGCAGAAAATCACCGAAATGAGTAATGAATACGGTCAACGTGCTCAAGAACAGGTAGAAATTCTGTATCGAGATAGCCTTAGCGAAGAAGACCGACAGGCCGCCTTCACGAAGCTGCAGAAAATGGAAAGCGAGTTGCAACAGAAGTTGGTTGAGCAGACCGAATTGAACATCGACAACGAACTAGGCTACTTCATCATCGCTAATATGTCGACCAATGATGAAACATTCACTCCTGAGAAACTCAAGGAACTGATTGGTCGCATGCCTGAATCGTTCCGTAAGCGCCAAGCCATCGTCAAGCTTGAGGAAGAACTTGCAAAGAGCGAGACAACAGCTGTAGGTAACACCATTACCGATTTCACTCTCCCCACACCTGACGGAACAGGTCTTAATGTGATGAGCGAGGTAAACAAATACAAGATAACAGTCTTGGACTTCTGGGCTTCATGGTGCGGTCCCTGTCGTCAGGAAATGCCTTTTATGAAAGAACTCTACGCAAAATATCACGAAAAAGGATTAGGCATAGTAGGCATCTCACTCGATGACGATAAAGATGCCTGGTTGAAAGCCATTGCCGAACTGGGCATTACTTGGCCACAGATAAGTGACTTAAAAGGCTGGCAGTCAGAGGCTGGTCAACTATTCCAGGTCAATTCCATTCCTTTCATGGTAGTAGTTGATGAAAATGGAAAGATTCTGGCTAAAGGTCTTCGTGGTGAAAAACTTTCTGAATTTGTTTCCCAAAAGCTAAACTAAACAACTGGCGTTCTTAGATTGAACGCATACATAGAAAGGCTTCGCAAAAGCAATAATAACAAATGGGTAAATTCATTGTGAATTTACCCATTTGTTATTCAAACTTTTTATATTCAGCAAGAGTGTATTATCCTTTCAGAACTATAGATGCTAAATAGCTAATATCTAAAAAGGGACAATAGAGAAAAACACTATACTATTTTATTCTCTTTTGGAAACACGACCGTAGGCTTGAAGGTCTTTGCCTCTTCAAAATCCATCAAGGCATAGGAAATAATAATTACGGTGTCGCCAACTTGTACCTTACGGGCAGCTGCACCATTCAGGCACACACATCCAGAACCACGTTCGCCTTTAATGATATACGTTTCAAAACGTTCACCGTTATTATTATCGACGATTTGCACTTTCTCACCGGCAATCATGTTGGCAGCATCCAACAAATCTTCATCAACAGTGATACTGCCCATATAATTCAGATTTGCTTCGGTCACCTGAACGCAGTGCAATTTCGATTTCAGAACTTGTATCATCATTTTGAATTACGATTTACTACTTGTCACTATACTATTATCAATTCAAGATTTTCTAATTAATTTGAACTATCAACAAGACTCTTGTCCGATATCATTATTTACCAGAAGACTTGTACTTAATATGGTCTATCAAACGGATAGGAGTCTTTCCACAATAAACTGTGATACAGCCAACTATATAAGGCGAATCATTCCAATCGGCTACATCCTGGAGGGTATCACCATCTACAATTGAAAAATACTCTACATCTAGTCCGTCAACAGCATTGATAGATTCTACCACGAACTGATGAGTCTCTTTCAACGAATGTTTCTTAGCATAGTCAACACTTTCCTTAAGTACCTTATAGATGGTAGGTGCAATAGCACGTTCGTTAGGAGCCAACAGAGTATTACGGCTGGAGCGAGCCAATCCGTCGTCATCACGCACAATTGGGCATTCCACGATTTGAACATCCAACTGAAGGTGTCGAACCATAGCCTTAATCACTGCTATCTGCTGCCAGTCTTTCTCACCAAAATAAGCATTATCAGGCCGTACAATATAGAATAGGCGGCTAACCACCTGACAAACACCATTAAAATGTCCAGGACGATGTGCGCCCTCCATTACTGTTGACACAGGAGGATACTCAAACGAACGTGTATCGGGTGTTGGATACATTTCTTCCACTTCAGGTGCAAACACGAAGTCTGCTCCACACTGTTCCAACAATTTGCAGTCTGCCTCCAGCGTACGGGGATAGTTTTTTAGGTCATTTTTATCATTGAACTGAGTTGGATTCACGAACACAGAAACAACCGTCAAGTCGTTCTCTTTCATACTGCGACGCACCAGCGAAGCATGTCCTTCATGAAGTGCTCCCATAGTAGGAACTAGTCCAATCTTTTTACCGGCCTTACGAGCCTCAAACAATGCGTTCTGAAGTTCGACAATCTTCTTAAAAATTTCCATTGCTTTCAATTTGAGCGTGCAAAATAACAACATTTTTCACAAATAAGGAAAAAAAACACTAAAAATAAGCCTATAAAATGTCACTTTTTCCTAAAATCGCGCATTTTATTATCTTTTGCAAGTTTTTTTTTGTACCTTTGCGAAAAATAATCATCATCTATAACGATGGAAAAGAAGAAAATCCTATTCATCAATCAAGAGATTGCCCCCTACGTACCTGATAGTAACATGTCTTTAATGGGCCACGCTCTTCCTCAAGCAATCCAAGAGAAAGGTCACGAGATTCGTACATTTATGCCTAAATGGGGAAATATCAATGAACGAAGAGGTCAACTACATGAAGTACAGCGCCTCTCGGGTATGAATCTCATCATCAATGAGACCGACCACCCACTGATTATCAAAGTTGCAAGTATCCAGTCGGCTCGCATTCAGATCTATTTCATTGACAATGATGACTATTTTACCAAACGTCAAATGTCTTCCGATGAGATGGGTGAAGATTATCCCGATAATGGTGAGCGTGCCATATTCTTCGCACGTGGTGTATTGGAAACCGTGAAGAAACTTCGCTGGACTCCAGACATTATCCACTGTCAGGGATGGATGAGTGCTGTCGTTCCCCTATACATTAAAACTGCCTATCATGAAGAGCCATCATTTGCCAATACAAAGGTGGTAACCTCACTATTTGCAAAATCACTGAAGAAGGATCTTGGTGCCAATTTCAAAGAGTGCCTGGAATTCCGCGAAGCAAAGGCAGAATTACTAAAAGACTATAAGGACGACTTTGATTTCGAAGAATTAGGAAAATTGGCTATCGACTATAGCGATGGAATCATTCTGGCTGAAAAGGATGTTAATGCAAGTTTGCTGAAGCATGTAGAAAAGAAAAAGATTCCTATGCTTGGGTATCAAGAAGATTTTGCCGATGCTTATGAAGCATTCTATGATCAGATTTGTCCAGACGTGGAATAAAATCCATGAACAAAATTGGAACGCCACACAGAAAAACAAATTTGCAGATTGTATTTTAGATTTTGAATATTCAATTACACATGAATAGACTATTTTACATGGCTGGGGTCGTTATGGCGGCCATAGCCATTTCTTCTTGTGATGAAGATACGTTAACGGTAGGAAACACGTTGACCAATGAGAGCGACGAACTCTCTGTCAACACCAAGACAGACTGGGTTTACACAAACACACTCATCGCCGACTCTGTTCTTTCCGCTGCCAGTTCCTGCTATTTAGGAAAGATTGAAGACCCTGAAACTCACTCAGAGGTAAAAAGTGAGTTCAGTACACAATTCAATCTTCTCTCCAACATGTATGTCTCTGACGAAGAGTATATTGTGAGCAAAGAGAATGGAGAAATTGTTGCCGACTCCTGCGATATAATCCTTTTTATCACCAATCCTTTCTCCAGCACTGACAACCTGAATGCAATGACGCTCAGAGTACGCGAGCTGGGAACAGCAGTTGATCCGACTCTTCGCTATTATTCCAACTATGATGTCAAAGACTTGTTGCGCACTTCTAAAGGAGGCATAGACTATAATCACGTATTCACCTACGACAACAAGACTGACAATGACAGCGTACGTAATTCTACTTCCTACCTGAACAATATCCACATTCCACTTAATCAGGCTTACACAGACAAAGACAACAAGACCTATAAGAATTACGGCACCTACATTCTTCAAAAGTTGCTGGCCTATAAGAAATCTCACAACGGCCAATTCCCCAACTCGTACGTTTTTGCACGCGACATCTGTCCAGGTCTGTTCTTTGAGATTACAAATGGTGTTGGTTTTCATGCAGCAGTACCTCATATCGGACTACGCGTTTACTATCGTGTAAACCGCGACTCATTGTTCAGCGCTGCTATCACAATGGCAGGTACTAAAGAAGTGATGCAGACCATCAAGATCAGCAACGACAAGTCCAACTTGACAACACTTGCCAATGACAATTCGCTGACTTATCTGAAGACTCCTGCCGGACTGTTCACCGAAGCCACCCTACCAATAGCCAGCATTTGGAATGGCCATGAGAACGACTCCCTACTTGCTGCAAAGATTTCGTTCCAACGTATGAACATCGAGAATCCTGGCGAGCGTACCCTTGGTACACCACAGAACCTTCTGATGGTAATGAAAGACAGTCTGCATGCTTTCTTTGAGCACAAATCACTGCCCGATAGCAAGACTTCCTATCTGACCAGTTTCAATTCAACATATAACATCTATTCGTTTACTAACATTTCAAAACTGGTTACCCATCTTTGGAACATGCGCAAGCAGCACATTGACAAAGATCCCACTTGGGCAGATCCGAAGTCAGACCATTACAAAGTTGTACTCGTTCCTGTTACCTATACAACGGCATCCAGTTCTTCAACAGTCACCAGTATTGCCCACGATTTGTCGCTGCGCAGTACAAAACTGGTAGGTGGAAAGGATTCGCCCATCGAGATAAGCACTGTCTTTGCTAAGTTCAAGCATTAAACAGTAACTTCTAAACGATGCGAAAGAAGCCTGCAAACGGCAAGAATACAGGTTACAAAACAAAAGAAAGATATGGCAGACGGATTTATAGAAAAGCGCCTTGAAGACTATGAGGCCCGCAAGGAGGCCTATTTGAGACAGAAGCGACATCTGCCCAAATTGACTCGCAAGCCCATTCGCCCTGATGACGAGGCACTATAGAAACCGCTATATAGAGAGAATATCACGTGGAGCAACTGCGAAAGTGGTTGCTCCATTTTTTTCAAGGAACTCCCTATCGCGGAACCCCCAAAGCACACTGATACAAGGAATCCCGGCATTACGGGCAGTCATAATATCCACATCGCTATCGCCAACATACACGGCATTCTCCTTTGAAACGCCCATCTGTCTAAGGGCTTCCATCACAGTATCAGGAGCAGGTTTCCTGCGAATGCCTTCAACCTCATGTTCGCCAATGGCCACCTGTATGGTCTGAGGAAAGAAATGTTTGCAGAGTTCTTGAGTGGCCAGATAGAACTTATTACTTACCACAGCCAAATGCTTGCCACGCAATTTCAGTTCCTCAAGCAATTGAGTAATTCCTTCATACGGACAGGTAGTGTCAAGTGAATGCTGCAGGTAATGCTCACGAAAAGTCTGAAAAGCCTCCTCAAACAGTGGATTCTCCTCACCACCAGGAACAGCACGCTTCATCAACATTTTAACTCCATTTCCCACGAATAGCCTAACATCTTCGATTGAATGTTCAGGCATTCCATAAGAACGAAGTGCAAAATTGACAGAAGTTGCCAAATCAGTAAGTGTATTCAATAGCGTTCCGTCAAGGTCAAATATATATGTATTGTATTCTTTCATCATTCAAACATTAGATCTTCTACATTCCTTTAAGGCATCGGGTAGATTCCCATAAGACATCGGGTAGATTCCCATAAGACATCGGGTGGATTCCCTTAGGATATCATGAGGTCAGCGCTTGCTACGAGTAATCATCATTTTCAGTTTGCCATTAAAACGACTAGCATTCATCAGATCCTCAATATTCAAGTGCATGCGATACTGCCAACGATTGAAAGGATCACTTGGCACATTAATTCGCTCTTCACGCGGATTCTTTCTGCGCAATTCGCCATCCATAGCCAACCAGTCTTGTAAGGCCAGCACACAGAGCATCGATGGTGAATATAAGTGTCGGGCAATCATCTCTTCGGCCAGGTGGGCAGGCAGATGCTCAGGAGCACGTCCCTGTTTCTGAAGCATCGTTGTAAAAAATCGCTGAGTACGCTCCGGGCTCTCTTCCCACCACAGTCGCAAGGGAGCCATATCGTGCGTTGCAATAGTTGCCACACTTCGCACTGGATTGCCATCCAAATGAGCGAACTCCACCCCACTCTGCTTAGGCATTTGTTGTATTTCAAGAGTCAGGATGCGGAGTGCGTCCAACACAGGTTCCACGCAGTCGGGCAACATACCTAAATCCTCTGCGCAAATCATCATTCTTGTATCTCTTAGAATATCGGACAACCGTTTATAACCAATCGATCCCCAATACATTGAATGACGTTGATAAAAGAAATGATTATATAGACGCATAAAGGCATCTCGTTCCTCACTATTCAAAGCTTCAAACACAGTTTCTTTATAGGCGGAGATACGTGGATGATACATATCAGCCTGATAGGGATCCTCTACAAAAAGTACATTAGCCACCAGTCTATATAATGCATCGCGTATCCACAGACTGTTCTCATCATTTTTCCCTTCAAAGGCCTTTTGTATCTTTCTTTGCGTATTCACCTCCGGTTTCAGTTCATACATACCATAAGGTTTCCTCTCCAAGAAAGTATCTCTCACATAGACAGCATGAATCCCAAAGAACTTGTCTATTATCCGATCGTTGATAAAAGGCTTAGTCAAGAAATCTTTCCTGAATGGTAGTCCGAAATATTCTATCTCACTTGGTGTGAAAGGCAGTGCTGGCGAAAAATGCCCCATCGTTCCAAACAATTGGTCGTTAGGAATTTCCCAAATACGGAAAAAGCCCAATACGTGATCTATACGAAGAGCATCAAAATACTGTTCCTGATGCTTCAGACGACTTCTAAACCAGTCTTCAATTGTCATTGTTCCAACTTTCTCCCCATCATGTTCCCAATGGTATGTGGGGAATCCCCAGTTCTGTCCCTGCATTGAGAAGGCATCAGGTGGAGCACCTGTCTGACTTTCTATGTTGAAGAAAGTCGGATAAGTCTTCACTTCCCTGCTGTCCTTGCTCACGCCTATAGGCAGATCACCTTTGAGGAAAACGCCCTTTTGGCGGGCATAGTCGGAGGCATCCTTCAGTTGTTTGTGCAGATGAAACTGTACGAACTGTTCTTCCGGTTCATCATCCAGCCAGATCTTGTTCGTTTCACGCCAAGAAAGGAACTCTTCCGAAGTCAGCGTTTTTTCCCCTTCTTGATGGAAAAAAAGATGTATATATTCTGTTTTTACCCTTTCCACCGCTTCATAGTCACTATAGCTGAGTGCATTCAGCTCGCTCCGTCTGCGAAGGAAGGAGGTCATTTGTTTCTTATCTTTCAGTTTGCCTAACTGGTTCAAGTCCAGATACTGTGGATGGAGTGCAAAGGCCGACATAATATTATAAGGATAGCTGTCACCCCATCTATGGGAATTTCTGGTATCGTTGACCGGCAACAACTGAATCACTTTCATGTTCACAAGTGCGGCCCAGTCAACAAAGCGTTTCAAATCGCCGAAATCGCCCACTCCCCAAGACTGTTCACTACGCAAGGCAAACACAGGCACACACACACCGGCCGCTCTCCAAGTTTTATCGGCCAGGCGTAGAGGTTCCCCGCAAAGCACAAGCACCTCACCCTCAGCCAATTCACCATCCACAATGCGATTGTCACCTTCTTCCCATTCCACTAGTTCGTGGGTTGCCTCATCAGTAACCACATACTTATATTCAATGGGCATACCAATCCAGTCCACATTCAGCGTCAGCATCCAATCGTTCGTGCCAACCTGTTCCATTGGCAGGAAACGAGTTGTATTCCATGCGCCCAAAGCAGGGTGACTTCCCACTATAGCCAGTTTCTGCCCCTTCTTCAGTAATGGAGCAAGAACATGAAAAAGTACAGTCTTTCGAAATAATGGCAACTTTGAGGAAGGAAGTTTCTTTTCAGCATTCGAATGAGCAGTTGTCACTTCATAAGCGGAAGTATAGAGATGACTATTCAGTGGTATATCCAGCCATTGGTCGTGAAAGATGAATGTTTTCGATTCATCGACAGCATATTTCCTTCCGATCCGTGTCCATTCCCTTCTCAGTTCGTTTCCTTCCTGATCGGCTACAATATAATAATATGTAAAAGAGTCAATGGCATTTCTTCTCGATTCCAGCAAGACCGTCTCCCCTTCCCAGTATTCTCCGTCCTGCGTATTCAATGGCAGTTGAACCGATCGTTCTATTCCATCATTGGCCCGACAAGTCATACAAACAATGAGCTGCTGCCCCCATTCCGTTCTATAGTTGATTGAAAATTTGAATTTCATTCCTTTCAAGGCATTATTTACGCTACAAAAGTAATAAAAAAAAACGTTTTGTCCTATTTTTTTTGCATAAATCCTCGTTTTGTTCTGGAACTTTTGTACCTTTGTGGCCAACGACCAACGAAATAACTCTGAGAAGATGCGAACACACTTCAATCATTTAATACACCTATACATCACAGGTCTGATAGTTGCCTGCTCTTCCATATTCGTTTGTTCTTGTAGCCCTGACAGCAAGAATACTGAACTTAAACCTCACACAGACAGTCTTATCAAAACTGCCTATGATGCTCGTGATTACCATCAAATGCTCACCATCCTCGACCAACAGGAAGACTCTGGTTCAGTGGAAGGCATTCAATCGAGCTATTGGCGCGGCTATGCTTACTCTCGTCTTCAAATGAACCGTCAGGCCGAGACTTACTGGAAAAAAGCCCTTACTTTCAACATATCTACCGACGAGGACGCGAAATTCTATGGTATGGCAGCCAGCCGTCTCTCCACCCTTCTTTTGTTGAAAGGTGATTACGAAGGAACTATCAATGTATGCATCCCCGTTTTGGCTACTCTGAAAGAAAAAGGATACACAATGAATCCTGACTATGCCTGCTTGCATGCTTCAATAGGCGGTTGTCAGTTACATCTTGGCAAAGAGAAAGAAGCCGAAGAGAATTACGAACATGCCTACGAAATCTATCAAGACATCATACAAACGGAGAATGGTTCGTCCGAAAGTTATTCCAATGCCATTATCGGCATTATCACCATTACCGACAATCTGCTTCATCTCGAGTATTATTCAGAGGCTTTCATATGGACCGAGCGTTTCGCAGAACTTCTCGACCAATACAAGAAGCAGAACGATGCCAAGCCTTTTTTTATAGACAAGCAGAGTGCTCGCCTTTATCTGTACCGCGCTTGTGCCCTCGAAGGTTTAGGACGTAAAGCAGAGGCTGCTCTGGCCTATCATGCTGCCCTTAAGACCCAATATGCAAAAACTGGGGATGGAAAGATGGAAGCCACCAACTATCTCATTGCCGCCCATCGATGGAGCGAGGCTGCCGACAACTTTCAGATTCTCGATGGTCAGATGAGCTTGCACGGATTTAAGCCCAATCTCGATAACATCAAGAACCAACTGGTTCCAAAATTCCGTGCCAATCTGGGGGCTCATCGTACCGACAGTGCTCTTGCCGTAGCAGACTATATTTGTACTGCCCTCGACTCAGCTATTATTTGGCAAAAGAACGACGATGCCGCCGAACTGTCCATTATCTACGACACCCAGCAGAAAGAGATGCAGATAGCCCAACAGCAGTCCGACATCAACCGGCAACGTTTACTCACCTCAATTGTTGTATTCACCTTGGTTATCGTATTCCTCACTGTGTATAGCGTCAATAGACGTCGCTCTGCCATACGGCTGCAGAAAGCCTACGACAAACTGGCTGAAAGCAATGCCCAACTGACCATTGCCAATGCTCGTGCTGAGGAATCTTCAAAGATGAAGACGAACTTCATTCAGCAAGTTTCACACGAGATACGAACCCCATTGAACATCCTCTCTGGTTTCACTCAGGTTATCACCACCCCAAATATGGAACTTGACGATGCCACCCGTGCCGATATCAACAAACAGATCATCGACAATACCAACCGCATCACCGGACTGGTCAATAAGATGTTAGAGCTAAGCGATGTTAACAGTCGTGCCACCATTGAGCGTACCGATGAGGTTCCTGCTGTTCAGATTGCAGCCGAAGCCATTGAGGCCAGCGGAGTAGCCTCTGCCCCCCATCTTGATTTTGACCTTCAGCTGACGACCGAAGCCGAGTCGCAAATGGTACGCACTCATCTGTCCAGTGCCACACGTGCCCTCTCGCTCCTTCTCGACAATGCCCGCAAATTCACTCGTGGAGCCGAGGCAACAGGCGACGTTCAAATCACTACAAAGCAAACGGTGCATCTCTGCCTTTCAGTCAGCAACGACAGTATTTTCTTCACTATTGAAGATTCTGGCATAGGAATTGCTGAGAAAGATGCTGAGCGTATCTTTGAAGAGTTTGTTCAACTGAACGAATACTACGATGGTACAGGTATCGGTCTAACCGTAGCTCGTTCACTGGCTCGCCGTCTGGGAGGTGACATCACACTCGACACCACCTATGGCGGTCTAGGCAAAGGAGCTCGTTTTGTGATGCAACTGCCGTTATAGCACCACACATCACCATAAAAAAAAGACCATAAAATTTCGAACAAATATGATCAACAAGAAACTATTCAGCGAAAAATATTTCTATCTATTGCCTGCCGGTATATGCTTTGTCGGTTTGTTAGTAATTATTTATTACTATTTCTTCACAGGTTTCACTTATCACACCCAGACAGAATATGTATATATCGATGCCAATGACAATATCGACTCTGTATATAATAAATTCTCCACTGTTGGCTCACGTCATGGAATGACTGCCCTTGGCACTCTACTGCGTCACAGCGATTACGAAAATCACATCCGCACCGGACGCTTTGCTGTTAATCCCAACGATGGCGTGATAACCATTTTCCGCCGTCTACGCAACGGTCAGCAGGCACCTGTAATGCTCACCATCCCTGAGAGTCGAACCATACAGATATTGGCTGGTGTATTGAGTAGGAAACTCATGATTGACAGCACGACCATTGCCTGCTCATTGACAGATTCGGCTTACTGTGCTTCACTGGGCTATACCACACAGACCATTCCTGCCATGTTTGTGCCCAACACTTATGAAGTGTATTGGGACACCAATATCGACAAGTTCCTTCAGCGCATGAAACGTGAACACGACACTTTTTGGAACTACGAACGTCTTCATAAGGCTGAAGCTATTGGCCTCACCCCTGTCGAAGTATGCACCCTGGCCAGCATCATCGATGAAGAAACTGCCAACACCAAGGAAAAGCCGATGATAGCCGGTATGTACCTGAACCGCCTGCATGTAGGAATGCCTCTCCAGGCAGATCCTACGGTGAAGTTTGCCTTGGGCGATTTTGCCATCCATCGCATCCGCCATGGAATGCTCAACACCGACAGTCCTTACAACACCTACAAATATGAAGGTCTTCCTCCTGGTCCTATTAAAATTGCCAGTATCAAAGGTATTGATGCCGTCTTAAACCGTGTATCCCACAATTATTTATACATGTGTGCAAAAGAAGATTTCTCAGGCACTCACAATTTTGCCCACTCCTATAACGACCATCTTAAGAATGCAGCCCGTTATGCCCGAGCCCTCAACGAACGAGGTATAGAATAATAAAAAAATGCCCCGCACTTCACAGTGCAGAGCATTTAACTCAATAGGTATTAGTCTTTTTAAGGTAAAAAGATTGTATTCAGGATAACACTGCAAAGATAAATCATACAGTTTAATGTTCAAAACTTTTTTATATGTTATTTAGCAGTTTTCTGTTTTTAACAACAAAAAATCCCGTTTTCCAATAATTATTCTTACCTTTGCACATTATTTATTATTACATTGTATTTATTATAGTGCGCAAAGCGAATATATATATTCACAAATACTGAAATAAAATCTAACACTTCATTTAGAATTAGAATATGTCAGAGAAAGTAATTACTGAAAGCGAAGAGAAAAAATCCGTTAGTTTCGTTGAACAAATTGTCCGTGACGACCTTGCGGCCGGCAAAAACGGCGGACGTATCCAGACCCGTTTTCCACCTGAACCCAACGGCTATTTGCACATAGGCCATGCCAAGGCCATCGCTATCGACTTCGGTTTGGCTAAGAAATATGGCGGCGAATGCAACCTGCGATTCGATGACACCAACCCTGTAAAGGAGGACACCGAGTATATAGAAAACATTGAGCAGGACATCAAATGGTTGGGCTATCAGTGGTCAAATGTTTACTATGCTTCTGACTATTTCCAACAATTGTGGGACTTTGCCGTTTGGCTCATCCAGCAGGGACGTGCCTATGTTGATGAGCAGAGTGCCGAAACGATTGCCCAGCAAAAGGGTACAACCACCAGCCCCGGCACCAACTCACCGTTCCGCGACCGCCCCATTGAGGAGAACCTTCGTCTCTTCGAGTTTATGAACAGCGGCAAATGTGAACCAGGTTCGATGGTACTGCGTGCCAAGATTGACATGACCCATTCGAACATGTTGTTCCGCGACCCACTTATCTATCGTGTACTGAATATTCCCCACGTGAAAACTGGTGATAAGTGGAATGCCTATCCCATGTACGACTTCACTCATGGTCAGAGCGACTATCTTGAAGGAGTCACCCACTCACTCTGCACACTCGAATTTGTTGAACATCGCCCCCTCTACGACCTGTTCGTAACATGGATGAAAGAATGGAAAGGCGAAACTACGGATATTGAAGACAACCGTCCCCGTCAGACTGAGTTCAACAAACTGAACCTGAACTATACACTCATGTCTAAGCGTAACCTCCTGGCTTTGGTACAGAACGGCATGGTGAGCGGATGGGACGATCCCCGCATGCCAACTATCTGCGGATTCCGTCGTCGTGGTTACAGTCCTGAGAGTATTGTAAAATTCATCGACAAAATTGGTTATACCAAACTCGATGCTCTGAACGACATGGCATTGCTGGAGAGTGTAGTACGCGATGATTTGAACTCACGTGCCATCCGTGTATCGGCAGTACTCGATCCAGTTAAGGTGGTTATTACCAACTATCCAGAGGACAAAGTTGAACAACTCACCGCTGTGAACAATCCTGAGAACGAGGCCGATGGAACTCACGAGGTAGAGTTCAGCCGCGAGTTGTGGATAGAGCGTGACGACTTCCAGGAAGTGGCCGAGAAAAAATTCATGCGCCTGGCTCCTGGCAAGGAAGTTAGATTAAAGAACGCATATATTATCAAGTGTGACGAAGAGCACCCCTGCGACAAGGATGCCGATGGCCACGTAACCACCATCTACTGTACCTACGATCCTGAAACTCGCAGCGGAATGCCCGGTGCCGATCGAAAAATTAAGGGCAAGACCCTTCACTGGGTGAGTTGCAAACATGCCGTAGAGGCTGAAGTTCGCCTATACGACCGTCTATGGAAAGTTGAGAATCCTCGTGATGACATGGCTGCTATTCGCGACGAGCAACAGTGCGATGCTATCACTGCGATGAAACAAATCATCAACCCCGATTCACTCCACGTACTGAAGGGCTGCTATATCGAACCGTTTGCCGCCACGATGAAATCGCTAAGCTATCTGCAGTTCCAGCGCATTGGCTATTTCAACGTCGATCCTGATTCTACACCCGAACACCCGGTATTCAACAAAACCGTAGGTCTGAAGGATACTTGGAAGAAATAAAGAATGAAGAATACTGGCGACGAATATTTCGACTCACAAGAATTTATCGATCTGCTGGCCCAATATGAAAAGGCCGTGCAGAACAACGAGCCTGTTTTTCTCGATGCCGATGAACTGGCCGAGATAGCCGACTATTACCAGATGACCGACCGCCCCACTGAGGCGAAGTCGGCCATCCAGTTGGCTTTGAGTCTGTCGCCAGGTGCCATTGCTCCCCTCACCTATTGTATTCACGAAGCCTTGTACTGCGGTGATACGAAAAAAGCCTGGCAATTACTCGATCAGATTACTGAACGCGACGAGCCCGACTACATCTACGATCGTGGCGAGATTATGATTGTTGAAGGAAGCACCGACGAGGCCGATGCCTATTTTCTCGAGGAATTCAAGAATGTCCCCCCCGAAGAGAGTCAGGACTACGTAGTCGATGTGGCCAACATATACAGCGACTACGGTGTGAGCGATAAAGCCTTGGAATGGATGCAACGTGCAAAACCCGAGAACACGCCACAGTTCAAGGAACTCATGGCTCGTACCCTTTTCGGACTTGGCAAATACCAAGATTCCCAGCGTTTGTGGAATGAGCTCATTGAGCACGATCCGTTTCAAAAACGCTATTGGAACGCACTGGCCACTACCCAGTTCATGAACGAAGACTACTCAGGTTCTATCGAGAGCAGTGAGTATGCCATTGCTATTGATCCTGACGATCCTGAAGGCATCGTGGCAAAAGCAAACGCCCTTTATCGATTGGGTAATTACGAGAAAGCGTTGGAGTATTATCGCCGATACCTTCAGCAAGTGCCTGACGATGAGTTTGCCATTCTTCACGAAAGCACATGCCTTATCAACACAGGACAAAACGATGAGGCGCTTCAACGCCTGCAGCAAGCCGTCCAGGTGGCTCCACCTGACTCACCTTATCTGGCCGACATCTATCAGGAGATTGCCTTTGCCTACAGCGAGAAAGGGAATCCTGACGAGGCTATTAATTATCTCGACATGACCAACACCCTTGAATGCGACCACCTACAGGTGTGTGTAGTCAAAGGTCACGTCATGCTTCAGGCAGGCCGTGTGAATGAAGCTCAGGAATATTTCCGTCAAGCAGTAGTCAGTAGCGACGAGCCCCAGCAAACCTTGTTGCGCATCATTGTTTCACTCTACGACAACCACTACTTAGAGGGTAGTTACGAAATGATGCACAGGTATTTCCAGCTTGCGGGCGAAAACAGCAATGAGGGATATGCTTACATGGCCTTGATCTGTCATGATTTGCGGCGACATGAAGAATACCTCAGATATCTGAAAAAGGCATGCGCCTGCAATCCGAAAGAGTGCCAGATGGTGCTTGGCCACCTATTCCCCAAAGACATAGACCCTGAGAACTACTACTCGTATGTTCAAGAGCGGTTGAAGCAATAATGCAAAACGACAACTAAAAACGATGCAACACAATCATCAACTGTCATTGCATCGGTAACAAACAACTGAATATGATAACATCTTTACTTAATAACCTGAACTACGGTACCATCCTACTGCTCATGCTATTGGAAAGTACCGTCATCCCCGTGCCATCTGAATTAGTTGTAGCTCCTGCAGCCTATCATGCAGCAGGCGGTTCGCTCAATGTTTTTCTGGTAGTACTCTTTGCCACTATCGGAGCCGATCTTGGTGCCTCCATCAACTATTTTGTAGCTCTCTATGTGGGACGTCCTGTCATCTACCGGTTTGCCAACAGCCGTTGGGGCAAGATGTGTCTCTTGAATCAGGAGAAGGTTGAGAAGAGCGAGCGTTATTTTGATGAACATGGTATCGCAGCAACCCTTACGGGCCGACTCATTCCCGGTATTCGTCATCTCATCTCCTTACCAGCCGGTCTGGCTCGTATGAACTACTGGAAATTCCTTCTTTACACCACGATTGGCGCAGGTGCCTGGCACTCTATCCTGGCCCTAATGGGATGGTACATGCATGCCGTAGTGCCCGAAAACGAACTTGAAGCCACTATCGAACAGTACAATCACTATATTGTTTATACTATCTTTGGCCTACTGTTTCTGGCAATCATCTGGATGGTGGTAAAACATAGAAAAAATTCTCAAAGAGAATAATTAATGGGGGGCTTGCTTAGCAAGCATCCTTTGGCCGAGAGGGGGAAAAGATTCTGTTGTTTGGAAAAGTCTTTTTCTCCTCTTTTTCCACCTTTCTATTTTTTGTTTTTCCTTTTATTTTTTTCGAAAATCAAGACAAATAAAATTCTCAATCTAGAACGGAGAACCCTTCGTTTTGCTCCTCATTATGTGTTCTTACCCCATCGCTTGAAGCGAAAAAGAATCAATTTCACCACTTTTTTCCGTTTTTATATCCTAAAATGCATATTTTGGCGCATTTTTCTTGATATGATTGGAATAGTTTTACTGCTATAGTGAAATAGCACTTGTTTTTCACCATAACTTGTCTTTTTGTAAATAAGGTTGACACCTAAATTACAGAAAGTGATGAAAACAAGTAAGGATTATCTTCGTTCAAGTATGGATCGTGTTCATTTGCGACAAGAGGTGTATAGGCTTTATCGTTTAGAGAACCTTCCCCTTAAGGATGTTATGAAAAAAACAGGTTTGGGTCATGGTACAGTTTACCAATATCTTCGTACCTTTGAGGCCGAAAACCCAGAATTAGTTGTTCAAATGAAGAAACGTAAGGATGTAACCCCTGATGATTACAAGAAGCTGCAGGCAGAGATAGCCCGTCTTCAGAGTGAGTTGAAACAAGAGAAGTTGCGTGCCGACTTTTATGAGGAGATGGTAGCCTTCGGCAAGGAGGTATATGGCATTGACTTAAAAAAAGCTGGCACCAAGTAGTCAGTAGGCTATACACCCGCGACGTGAAGGCTTACCCCGTCACGTCACAGTGTAAGCTGCTTGGTGTGTCAACCCAGGCCTACTATAAGCATGGTGACACGGATCTTCGCAAGTTGGCGGAGGAGGCGTTCTGCGTGGAGTATGTCAAGCGTATCCGTCAGAAGGACCGCGGCATCGGCGGCGGCAAGCTTTGGCAGATGTACAGGAAGGAGTTCGGCGACGTCCACAGCGTAGGCTACAACCGTTTCTATGATATCATTGAGAAGTATAACCTGAAGGTGCGTAAGCGCAAGCGTCGCGCTAAGACGACCGATTCCGACCACGACCTGCCCCTGTACCCCAACCTGGTGAAGGAACTCATCCCGCTGCGTCCCAACCAGCTGTGGGTGAGCGACATCACCTATATGGTCATCTATCTGAATGCCCAGACGGGCGAATACGACTTCTGCTACCTGTCGCTTGTGACAGACTACTATACAAAGGAAATTATCGGCTGGTGCGTAGGCGAGACATTGGAGGCCAAGTTTGCCATCGAAGCCCTGGAAATGGCATTGGGCCGGCTTGGAGGCAGACGGGATGTTGATCTTATTCACCACTCTGACCGTGGCGTACAGTACGCAAGCTACGCCTATACGGACATCTTGAGAGAACACAACATTAAGATCAGCATGACCGAATGTGGAGACCCAAAGGACAATGCTGTGGCAGAACGTGTCAACGGCATCGTCAAGAACGAGCTGCTTCAGGGAATGTCTTTCTTCTCAATACAGGAGGTCAGGAAGGCTTTGAAGGCTGCCATCGACTTCTACAACAACGAGCGTCCGCATATGAGTCTTGACTGGAGAACGCCTGCAGAAGCGGCGCTCTGCACGGGAGAACTGAAGAAAAAGTGGACAAGCTACAGAGAAAAGGCCATCAAAAGCTTGGCTGCATGAAATTATTTGTGTAGCTTTGCAGACGACTTTGGGGCACAACCTAATTTGTGAATAGAAACAAACATCGTCAACTGATATCATAAATAAGCAACAACAACAGTCAACTGAGATTAACAATAAGTATTAACCAAAGTCAATCGAAAATACAAATAAGACTCGAAGTACTCAACTAAAATCGTTAAAGTACAACTCAATGTCCGCTATACTGCAATAGAATGGTAGTTGCATTGCAACTGAATGGTAATTGCATTGCAACTGAATGGTAGTTGCATTGCAACTGAACGGTGGTTGCAGTATAGCAGAAGTCCCATTGCAGCATAATAGAAGTTCTACAACAGAGGCATATCAGAAGATTACCAATATAGACACAACATCTTGATAATCAAACAGTTCTAAAAGAAACCAAGACTCGTCAAAACTAGCGTATTTCCGACCACTTTCCGTTTGGTGAATTTGACGCGAGTTTTGGGCCCGATTAAGCACGTAAAACCAAGGCAAAATTGGTCACTTTTTGCACCATTTATCCATTTCCATTAACACACAAATATAGGAGTAAGTTTTCTTTCAAAAAACTCAATCAAAAAAAATAGTGTTAATTATATAAAATTATGTAATTAGGTACGCTCGTAGGAGACGACATCTATATGGCGGTACCTGTTGCCACAAGTACTAGTTTGACTGGCAAAGGCTACTACATCCGCAATGGAAACAATTATGATGTAGCTACAGGCTTGGCCGAAGAAGGAACGACCTACTACAAGAAATATACCGTTCTTGGAGTCGATATCCGGGGCAACGTCTATGGCGGTGGCAATAATGCCGAGGTTACAGGAAACACGAATGTTGTGATAGGTGCCCAATAACATAAAATTATCTATTTATTTGTTATATTCGTTTTTTTTGTATAATTTTGCCGATTATTACATTAAAACAAACAACTATGGCTCGAATAAACAATCATATTGTTATCATGGCAGGCGGTGTAGGCAGTCGTTTCTGGCCTATGAGTACTTCCGAGAGACCCAAGCAGTTTATAGACGTGTTGGGTACGGGTAAGACACTATTGCAACTTACCGTCGAACGCTTCGGAACGCTTGTTGAACCCGAGAACATCTGGGTAGTAACAAATGCCAGATATGCCGACATCGTGGCTGAGCAGCTGCCTTCGATACCCAAAGAGAATATATTGTGCGAACCTTGCCGTAGGAACACAGCCCCTTGTATAGCCTACGTTTCGTGGCGCATCAAGAAGAAGGACCCAAAGGCAAATATTGTGGTGACTCCCTCTGATCATATCGTGATGGATGTAGAAGAATTCCGCCGGGTGATTAAATCTTGTATGAACTATACCGGCGAGAGTGACGCCATCGTCACCTTGGGCATGAAACCCACACGTCCTGAAACCGGCTATGGGTATATTCAGGCTAACTTGGGAGCTTCATCATTAAGCAACAAGAATATCTACCGAGTTGACTCGTTCCGCGAAAAGCCCGACCTTGAGACGGCTATGGAGTATATTCAACAGAACAACTACTATTGGAACGCAGGTATATTCATCTGGAACGTAAACACTATTGTGAACGCATTCCGAGTGTACCAGCCTCGAATGGCAAAGATTTTCGAACAGATGCTACCCGTTTACGGAACGCCGGAAGAGCAAGCTATAGTAAACGAGAAATTCCCAACCTGCGAGAACATTTCCGTTGACTACGCTATTATGGAGAAGGCTGAAGAGATATTTGTTTGTCCTGCCGACTTCGGATGGAGCGATCTTGGCACTTGGGGCTCACTACTCACCCAATCGAAACGCGACCTCTACGGCAATGCTGCTATCGGAACAGACGTACAACTCGTAGAATGCCACGACACTATCGTTCATACCACACAAGAAAAGAAAGTAGTGGTTCAAGGACTAGACGGATATATCGTTGCCGAGCATGATGATACGTTACTCATCTGCAAGCTTTCGGAAGAGCAACGAATCAAGCAATTCTCGGGTGAGAACTAAAGGAACAGAAAGAGAGAATCAAAGGAACATAAAGAGAGAATCAAAGGAATGCTGAATAAAGATTCTAAAATCTACGTAGCGGGACACCACGGACTTGTGGGTTCCGCTATTTGGAATAATTTACTACATAGAGGATATACCAACCTCGTAGGTCGTTCACATAAGGAACTGGACCTTACCGATCAGGTGGCAGTCAGGAAGTTCTTTGACGAAGAACAGCCAGATGCCGTCGTGTTGGCAGCAGCTTTCGTAGGCGGCATTATGGCCAATAGCCTGTATCGTGCCGACTTTATCATGATGAACATGAAAATCCAATGCAACGTCATTAGCGAAGCATTTGCTCATCATGTGAAAAAGCTTCTATTCCTGGGATCAACCTGTATTTACCCGAAGAATGCTCCACAACCCATGAAAGAAGATTGCCTGCTCACTTCGCCCTTGGAATATACCAACGAGGAGTATGCCATCGCCAAGATAGCCGGTTTGAAAATGTGTGAGAGCTACAACCTGCAGTATGGTACCAACTATATTGCCGTGATGCCCACCAACCTCTATGGTCCTAACGACAATTTCCACCTGGAGAACAGTCATGTGATGCCAGCCATGATGCGTAAGGTGTATCTGGCCAAACTGATTCACGATGGCGAGTGGGAAAAGATAGCTATTGACTTGAACAAGCGACCGGTTGAAGGAGTGACAGGTAATGCTTCGAAAGAAGAGATTCTGAAGGTTTTAGAGAAATACGGTATCTACAGCAATCGCGTGGTCCTTTGGGGCACCGGTACCCCACTCCGCGAATTTCTCTGGAGCGAGGATATGGCCGACGCTTCCGTCCACGTGCTGCTGAACGTCAACTTCAGCGACATCATCGGCATAGAGAAATACTCAAGCGTTCATTACGGAGCAACCACCGATGGAGCCGTTGACAGGAATCATAGCGCAGGGCGAGGAGGCGCCATTCCTAAACTAGGCGAGATTCGCAATTGCCATATTAATGTAGGAACAGGCAAGGAACTGACCATCCGCCAGCTTTCAGAACTGGTAGCCAAGTCGGTAGGTTATGAAGGTACCATCGAGTTTGACAGTTCTAAGCCAGACGGAACGATGCGCAAGCTGATTGATGTTGAAAAACTTCATCAGTTGGGATGGACCCACAAGGTGGAAATTGAAGATGGTGTTCAGCAATTGTTTGACTGGTATAAGGAAAGTCTGGTGAATTGACTGATAGAAGAGAAATCTGGTGAATTGACTGGTAGAAGGAATTAGAATGAAAGAAAACCTCAAGGATAAGCGTATAGCAGTATTGTTGTCGGGCGGCGTAGATAGTGCCGTAGTTGTTCATGAGCTTGCCTCAATGGGCCAGAAACCCGATTGTTTCTATATCAAGATTGGTCCGGAAGAGGATGAGGAATGGGACTGCACATCTGAAGAAGATATGGAAATGGCCACGGCCGTAGCCCATAAATACGGATGCAAACTGGAGGTTGTCGATTGTCATAAGGAGTATTGGAATCAGGTGACACGCTACACGATGGAAAAAGTGAAAGCTGGCCTGACGCCCAATCCCGACGTGATGTGCAACCGACTCATCAAGTTTGGAGCCTTCCACGAAAAGCGAGGACACGACTACGACTTGATAGCCACGGGTCACTATGCGCAGACAGAAATAGACGAAGAAGGACGCAAATGGCTCACTACCAGTCCCGATCCGGTAAAGGACCAGACCGATTTTCTGGCTCAGATTAGCGATTGGCAACTGAAAAAAGCCCTCTTCCCCATAGGCCACTTTGTAAAAGACGAAGTACGCCAAATAGCTGAGCGCGAGCATTTAGTAAACGCTAAGCGAAAGGACTCGCAGGGCATTTGTTTCCTCGGAAAGATAAATTATAACGACTATATCCGCCGCTTCCTAGGCGAACAGCCTGGCGATGTGATTGAACTGGAAACGGGCCGTCTGATTGGAAAGCACAAAGGATTGTGGTTCCACACCATAGGCCAGCGCAAGGGAATGGGATTTGGCGGCGGTCCTTGGTTTGTGGTAAAGAAAGATGTTGACAAGAACATTCTATACGTTAGTCATGGCTACGACCCGCAAACGGCCTATAAGCAGAACTTCTCTATCCACGATTTCAACTACCTGACACCTTTGCACGAAGATGAATCCCTACCCCATCGCATCACGTTCAAAATCCGTCACACGCCCGACTATCTGCCAGCCACACTCGAAACCACCTCAGAAGGTTTTATCGTGCATGCAGACGCACCCATTCACGGCGTAGCACCAGGACAGTTCTGCGTGGTTTATGACGAACAGCACCACCGTTGCTTCGGTTCAGCAGAAATAGGCATCTGATGGATGCCTATTATTAATAGGCAGGAAAGTTATCGCCTATACTTCAATTCGCGCAGGCCGTGACTGCCCATAAACCTACTCTTATCCACATAGCCTATTACCCCGTTGATGCGACCCTTGGCCGTATATTGCCAGAGACAGATGTCGCGGTCGTCGGCCAATACTGGCTCTTCATCGGTGTACATAGCAATCATCAACAGATAGTCGTCAATTTTTCCCACAAGATGCTTGTTGTAGAAATTTCTTCCAGTATATATAAGAGGTTTCTGATGATAAGTAGCCTCCATCATGTCCAGAAAGCGGAACAGAGAATCGCAGAACTCCTCCGAGTCGAGCCCCCCCGTGCTTTCCACATCGAGCATGGGGATAAGGTCTTGTTCGCCAGGCAGACATTGGGTACGGAAATTGGCCATCTGCTTCACCAAATCCGTTTTTGGACGGAAAAAATGATACGAGCCCACTTTCAGCCCATAGCGATGAGCCAGTTCGATATTCTCTTCATATCGGGAGTCAATTCTGTCGCCGCCTTCGGTAGCTTTCAGATAGACGTAAGCCATCCTGCTGTTGTCGCCCACCGTTTCCCAGAACACTTCACCCTGATAATGGCTCATATCGATTCCGTGAACGTGCCCACAAGTATCCTCACACATCACGTAAGGGTTTTCGTGAATAGTAGGCGGCCGTTGAGGGGCCTTCCGTTTTTTCTTCTTCACCACGCGGTGGGTACGTGCCTTACTCCGCCGACTACTCTTTGACCGTTGTGCATCAACAGAACCAATAGCAAGAAAGGCCATCAGCAAGGCCAGCAATATAGTAAACTTCTTCATAAGTATTATTCGTTATTCTTTTCCAAAACGAGCAAATTTTGTTTGACTCTGCAAAAGTACAAAAAAATATATTGAATGTCTTTACCAGTTAGCACTTTTTATATATAATAATGTATATTGAGTGGGGAGTGCCTGTAAGTTTCTGCTTTTTCTCAAAAAAAAATTAGAAAAGTTTTGGCGGTTTGAGAAAAAGTAGTACCTTTGCAACCGCAATCGAGAGAGATGCCTAAGAAACTTGAATTTCTTTGAAAATAATGCGGAAATAGCTCAGTTGGTAGAGCACAACCTTGCCAAGGTTGGGGTCGCGGGTCCGAGTCCCGTTTTCCGCTCCACATTTTGAAACAAAGAGCGTTTGAACGAGGGTTCATTCGTAAAATGCCCAGGTGGCGGAATTGGTAGACGCGCACGTTTCAGGTGCGTGTGCCGCGAGGCGTGCAGGTTCGAGTCCTGTTCTGGGCACTCTTTTTTCAACATGATTAACTCTCATGTTGGAGAGGTGGCGGAATTGGTAGACGCGCTACTTTGAGGGGGTAGTGTCAATTGCGACGTGGGAGTTCGAGTCTCCTCCTCTTCACTTTTTTATTTTTTTGTTATAAGTTGCGGAAATAGCTCAGTTGGTAGAGCACAACCTTGCCAAGGTTGGGGTCGCGGGTCCGAGTCCCGTTTTCCGCTCTTTTTTTTGTTTATATAGGAAAACATCAATCGTACTCTTCAATATGAATTTATATTTAAGGTATTTCGACAAAGAAACATTGGTTAGTTCTGCCGATGAAGCTTTGGATTTTTTGTGCAGTATTGGCGAAATAGATATTACCCCAGATTTGGAAAACGATATTCGTGAATATGCTGCCAGCGATGTATTTTTCCCCAAACGCTATAAGATTCGTCCACGCGTATATTTTATTATCATCAAGACCGAAGCAGCCACTATGGCCGACTTCAAGGAGAAGCGTGCCGTACGCCCTGCCCCCAATAATGAGAAGGGCCGCGCTAACAGTACGGTAATGAAACTGAACGAGGAGCGTGACGGATGGTATGAGGGCACTATCGACTTCAAGCGTGTACAGATGGTTCCCGGCACAGGCAAGTTCCAGTATCGCGACACTCATTTCGTGGCTGTGGTACGTGCTATTTCGGGTATTGACTGCTACAACCGTATTGTTGAACATTTGCGCCAGCGTGTTGACGACCGCAGCCAGTTCCCTTCTGCCAAAGGAAAGAACTTCAAGTTCCGCTATATGGGTATGGCCAAGGATATGGTTGGACAATAAGAAGGAAGCTGACAAGTAGGAAGCAGACAAGTAGGAAAAGGAATAAGAAAAAAAAATAAGGAGTAGCCGATTATGAACAAGGTAATGCTGATAGGTAATGTTGGACGCGATCCTGAAGTACGCTATGTTGACCAGGGACAGGCAGTAGCCCGACTGACGATGGCCACCACCGAGCGTGGCTATACCCTTCAGAATGGTACGCAGGTGCCCGACCGTACGGAGTGGCACAACGTGATTCTGTGGAGGAAGCTGGCCGAGATAGTAGAGCGTTATGTTCATAAAGGCGACAAGATTTATATAGAAGGCCGCATTCATTATGCCTCGTATGACGACAAGCAGGGCAAGCGCCAGTTTTATACCGAGATATGGGCTGACAATATGGAACTGCTTTCGCCTAAACCTGCCAGTCAGGGCAATGGTGCTCCTTCTGCCGCCGCAGTTCCTTCTGCCGGCAGCAATCCGACTGGTAATGCCCAGGCAGGTAGCGCTCAGGCAGGCGATACTTCGGCAAGTGCCAATAATTTTTCGGCCAACGATAACGAGGAGCTGCCATTCTAAAGTCTCAGACTTGCGAGAGGATTTAAAATGGACTATCTTTTAGAACTACTCAACGAAATTGACTTTATGGCTCCTTCCCTTGGAGCCATCATTTCTATCACACTTGCAGCCTTATTACTACTGGCATCGGGTTTTGCCTCGGGATCGGAAATAGCCTTTTTCTCACTTTCGCCTACCGACCTGAACGAACTCGATGAAGGGAAGAGCGAAGCCGACGCCCGTATCATTATGCTTCGCGAGGATTCTGAACGCACATTGGCCACTATTCTTATTACGAACAATCTGGTGAATGTGACCATCATTATGCTTTGCAACTATTTCTTTGCCCATACGGTAAGCTTTGGTAATGCCTATTGGGTAGAGTTTATCGTGATTACGGTTCTGCTTACTTTCCTGCTGCTTCTGTTTGGCGAAATCATGCCTAAGGTGTATTGCGCTCAGCATGCCCTGGCAGTTTGCCGCACTTTTGCAGGAACCATTATATCGCTCCGCCGGATGTTCTATCCTTTGGCCACGATTCTGATACGTTCCGGTTTTCTGGCCGAGAAGGTTGTTCAGAAGGAGAACCACGCCTTGAGTATGGACGACTTGGAGCAGGCGCTTGAACTGACCGACAAGGACGAGCTGAAGGAAGAGAAGGACATGCTGGAGGGTATTGTTCGCTTTGGTGACGAGACGGCCAAGGAGGTGATGACCAGTAGGCAGGATATTGTGGCGCTCGACTTCCGTTCTCAATTCTCGGACGTACTGGCGTGTGTGGTTGAGAACAACTACTCGCGCATTCCGGTCTATCAGGGCTCGATGGATCAGGTGCGCGGCATTCTTTATATTAAGGACCTGCTGCCCCACTTGTCTAAGCCTTCTACGTTTCGTTGGCAGTCGTTGATTCGCCCGCCCTATTTTGTTCCCGAGACGAAGAAGATTGACGATTTGCTTCGCGACTTTCAGGAGAATAAGGTTCATATTGCCATCGTGGTTGATGAGTTTGGCGGCACGAGCGGACTGGTTACGCTTGAGGACATTCTGGAGGAGATTGTGGGCGAGATAAACGACGAATACGACGAGGAGGAGAAGACCTTTGTGCGCCTGTCGCCCACTACTTTTGTGTTTGAGGGCAAGACGCTATTGTCGGACTTCTGTAAGATTCTGAATCTGGACGCCGAATTGTTTGAGGATGTCCAGGGTGATGCCGACACGCTGGCGGGCCTGATGCTTGAGTTGAAGGGTGACTTTCCTGTTGCCCACGAGATACTGGAATTCAAGAACTTGAAGTTTGAAATGGTTGAAATGGACGAGCATCGCATTTCAAAAATCAAGGTTGTAATAGCCGGTAACGCGAATTAAACAAGTTTCTTTTTGGCTGGCGGGAAAGAAATTGGAATAATTCAAGTTTCGCATATTACGAAGATAGAGGTAGATAGAGGTAGATAGCCGCTTTTCAGCGGCAGAAGATAGAGGACATTACTCCATCTGTGGTAATTCTGCAGAAAAACTATTGTCATTTATCTCCTTCTATCTCCTTCTGTCTCCTTCTGTCTCCTTCTATCTCCTTCTGTCTCCTTCTGTCTCCCTTTATCTTCAAGGCAAGCGGAGCTTGCGAAAGTTAATGAACTATGAATCTGGTTTACCAGCCGTTGAAGTCGTGGAGGGCGGCGGCGTGGTACCAGACGGTGTGCTTGATGCTGGCGTTGTAGCCTTCGAAATTGACGCCGTAGAGGGTGTAGGGCAGGTACCAGGAGTTCCAGGAGTTTTGGGGCACGAACATGCTGACGCCACCATAACGCTCGTCGGAAAGGTACTTGAATACCGAGGGAGAAACCTGTCCGGCGGTCATCCACCCGTTTCTGGAATATAGCCGATAGACCACCACCTGGTCGTAGGCCTGCTTCCAGCTGAGGTAGGCCTGTGAGTCGGCATATCGGAGGAGGAAGTCGTTCATGTCGTACATCACGTTTTCGCGCTGGTTGTTGACGTCGCCGCGATAGTATATGAGTCCCTTCATGGAGGGATAGCCTCCTGCGTCCAGGGGGAGGAAGGAGTGCAGGGCGGCGTTGGTTTGCAGGGCCAGTTGTGGCAGATGTTCGGTTTTGACGACCGAGATGGGTGTTTGGGCGCTGATGGAGATGCCGTCCCATCCGCCGTTGGAAACGGTGGTTTGATTGACCTGCTTGAAATAGGCGTCGGCGATGGTCTGGTAGAAATGTTCGGACGGTTCGAAGAGTCCCTTGGTGAGGGTGACGTAGGGTGCTCCCTCGGCTGGCACTTCTGCAGGCGAACCGATGATATAGTCGGCCACGTCTTTCAGTTCGTAGGCACTCTCTATGCATTGGAACTGGCAGCAGTCGGCAAAGATGAATTTGAGGTGCTGCCATTGGCGCAGTACGGATGCGAGTGTTGAGAGGTTCATCCATTTTCCTACTACCGACGACTGGTTCTGCCCGTTGTCTATGCCGAAGGCGCGGCGACTGCCTGTACCCTCGCCTGCCTGCTGGGCCTGAAGGGAAGCGGATGCCTGAAGGGAAGCGCCTGCCTTAGTAGTAGAAGCGGAAAGGGAGTCTTCCACGATCCATCCCGAGCAATGGCCCCAGAGCACGAGGCCGTACTCCTTGGCGGGATAGTACTGTGAGGTGTAGTTGAGTATGCGGCTCATGGTCTGCGGGTCGGACGACAGGTAGTCGGCTTCGAGGGTCATGGAATCTACGGTTTCTCCATTCTGAATCCAGAGCACGTAGGGCAGATGGGGCACCACCTGCCGGTTGTCGTCGTAATAGGTCTTGGCGTCGTCCACATATACCACGAGGGCGTTGTTGCCTATTCCTTTCGAGCCTTGGCGCAGTTCTACCAGTTCTTGTGAAATATAGGAGCTGAGGTTGTTCTCGCCCGACATATAGATGAGTACCGTCCGTTCGAAGGGTCCTCTTGGCTGTTCGGGCATGCCGGGCATCCTTGGCTCGTCGGCTGCGGGGTCGTCCTGGGTGCAGGAAGCGAGGGCCAGCAGCAGGCTGAAGGCAAGGAGAAGGATGTGGGGCATCCGGAGGCGAACCTTATGTGGGGAGAAGCTCTTGTTCATTTCTTTTTTGTGGTCTATAATGCTGAAGCTGTGGTGGTGTTTTTTTAGTCCATCCGACTCTGCGATAGTCTTTTTTTTTAGTCCATCCTACTGCAATAGTCTTCATATCCGTACTCGCGCAGCACTTCGAGGGTGCCGTCCTGATGGAGCATTCCGATGGAGGGATGGGTGATGCCGTTGAACATGTTGGTTTTGACGGTGGTATAGTGGATCATGTCTTCGAAGATGACTTCCTCGCCCACCAGCAGTTCGTGGTCGAAAATCCACGATCCCATGAAGTCGCCGCTCAGACAGCTGTTTCCTCCCAATCGGTAGGCGCCCGATGTGGTCTCTGTCTGCTGAGGGGCCTCGTTCTGTTGAGGATTATCTGTCTGCTGAGGGTTATCGTTCTGTTCTACGAGCTTTGCGCCTCTCACCTCGGGGTGATATGGCATTTCGAGGCAGTCGGGCATGTGGCAGGTGAAGCTGACGTCGAGGATGGCCGTGCGGATGCCCTTGTCTTCTACTACGTCCACCACATGACTCACCAGCGGGCCTGTCTGCCAGGCGAAGGCGCTGCCGGGCTCGAGTATGATTTTGAGCCATGGATAGCGTTCGTGAAGTCCGTTGAGAATGCTGACGAGCAGTTCCACGTCGTAGTCCTTTCGGGTCATAAGATGACCGCCGCCCAGGTTGAGCCATTTCAGCTGCTTGAACCAGGGGCCGAACTTTTCCTCTATATGCCTGAGGGTTCGCTGAAGCACGTCGGCGCCGCTCTCGCAATGGCAGTGGCAGTGGAAGCCTTCTATATCGGGGGGCAACTGCCGGGGCAGCTTGTCGGCCGACACGCCAAAGCGGGTGCCTGGCGCGCAGGGGTTGTAGAGCAGGGTTTCCACTTCCGAATATTCGGGATTGACGCGCAGTCCTATCGAGGCCTTCCCCCTCACCCTATCGTGATAGCGTTGGTACTGGGAGAGGGAGTTGAAGGTGAGGTGACTGGAGCAGCCGACTATCTGGTCTATCTCGTCGTCGGTATAGGCAGGCGAGAAGGTGTGTGCCTTGGCGCCAAACTCCTCGTAGGCCAGTCGGGCTTCGGAAAGCGAGCTGGCGGTGGTGCTGCCTATATACTGTCGGATGATGGGGAATGTCTTCCACAGGGCGAAGGCCTTGAAGGCGAGGATGATTTCCACGTCGGCCCTGCGAGCCACGTCTTGTATGACACTCAGGTTGCGGCGGAGCTTTTTTTCCTCGATTATATAGATAGGTTTCGACATAGGGTTCAATCTGCTGCTATTGTTTTTTTGTGATAAACTATTCTAATTAATGGTGCAAAATTACGAATTATCAATCACTTTTGAGTACCTTTGCCCACATATTTAATAAGAATTGTGAAATGGAGGGAGAACATTATGGTTGAGAATTTTGAACAAGAACTGCACTCTGACCTGCATCAGTACCTCCTGTCGTTGGGCAAGGTTGACGAGCGGCTGCCTGAGTGCCCCGACGTGGAAGAGAAGTGGGAACAGACGGCCCGGGCGTATATTCCCGACGGCATTCGCGAGTTTGTCGACTACCCCTCGGTGTCTCTGGGCTGGATGATGTATATCGGCATGGCCGTGGCCAAGATGTGGGACACGGAGTGGGAAATCTACTCCAAGCTTGACGACCTTTATGCCTATATGCGCCAGAAGCGTGGCTTCGACTGCCTTGACGAGTACGTGCGCCAGGAGGTGCTGAGGCTTGAGGGCGAGGAGTATGCCGCCGCTGAGCGTCTGGTAGGCGAATGTGCCCAGCGTGTTTATAATGCCCTTCGCCGCCAGGGCATCGAGCCGGGCACCAAGGAGGCCTTCAACGCCTATGTGGCCTGTCTGCACCAGTTGTACCTTTTCGGGGCTGCCATCCAGTTGAACCGGATGGGGTATCACATGGCGAGGATGTGATTTCTGCCGCTGAAAAGCGGCTATCTACCTCTATCTTCCTATATCTTCGTAACATGCGAAACTTGGAAATAGAATAAAGAACTTTATGATGGAATCAAGAGCACAAATAGCAGCCGAGAAGAAGCGCTGCAACAGTCACAACTGCGCGCAGGCCATTCTGCACACTTATGCCGACGTGGCTGGCATCAGCCCCGAGGAGGCCATGAGCATAGCCGGGGCCTTTGGCGCCGGAATGGGCAATATGGAGGGCACTTGCGGAGCGCTGGTGGGTGCCGGTCTGGTGCTGGGACTGGCCAATAAGGACAAGGCCAAGTCTATGAAGCAGATGCGTCAGATTATGACTCAGTTTCAGCAACGCAACGGGGCCACCCAATGCAAGTTGCTCAAGGGTGTGGGCACGAAGGTGGTGCTGCGCGAGTGTCCCGACTGCGTGGCCGATGCGGCTGAGTTTCTGGAGAACTGTTTGGATGGGGAATGAACGGAGATTCTTTGAACACTAATAAAATTCTGTACCTTTTTAACCAAAACCGGGTACTACTACGCAACTTTTTGTATCATAATAATACGCGCTGAAGCGATTGAAATAATGATTGACAAATAGAACAATTCTGCCATTATATTACATTGCAACTACCAATCTATTAGATTGCTACTACCATTCTATTGGATTGCTACCGACATTCTATTGGATTGCTACTGCCTTTCTATTGCAATATAGCAGATGTTCAGTTACAGTGAAAAAGTGCTACTTCACCATAGCAGTTAAGACAATTCCGTCCTATCAAGAAAAATAGCGTCAAAATATGCGTTTTTCTATGAAAAAGTAGGAAAAAAGTGGCAAATTTAGCAATTTTCAACTCTAAAATAATGGGGTAAAAGCACAAAAGAAGGGGCAAAAACAAGGGTTTCCCGTTCTAGATTGAGAATTATATTTGTCTTGATTTTCGAAAAATCATTTTCCCAGCCCACTTCACGTGAGCCCGGCTTATATTTTCGAGAGGGATTCGCGCTCGGCCCGAAGGGACGCTTGCGAAACGGAGTGAAGCAAGAACCCCCGACCGTGGGGTGAGACATCCCCCTCTTGAACGCAAAAAAACGCCAAGCGAAAGCTTGACGTTCTTTGCGGAGAGAGAGGGATTCGAACCCCCGGTGCCTCTCAGCACGGCGGTTTTCAAGACCGCTGTAATCGACCACTCTACCATCTCTCCTTGTGCTCGATTGCCTCGAAAGCGGGTGCAAAGTTAAGGAAAAATTCCGAGAGCAAAAACTTTGAGGCAAATATTTTTCGTCCAACAGTACAGATTTAACCTTTTTTGACGAAACAAGACCGCATTATTATATACCTTATAATGATATATCACAAAAAATTCGTACTTTTGCAACATGATTTATCCCAACAATTACGAACAGAAAATAGGTTTCAACGAAATACGCTCCCTGCTCAAGGAACGATGCCTCAGCACGCTCGGAAAAGAGAAAGTGGACGAAATGGCATTCTCTGACAACGCAGCCCAGGTGAACGAGTGGCTCTGCCAGGTGAGAGAGTTCAGACAACTCACAGAAGCGGCCGACGACTTCCCCATGCAGTACTTCTTCGACATGCGACAGCCCGTGACACGCATCCGCATGGCCGGCACACACCTCGAAGAAAACGAACTCTTCGACCTCAGACGCTCGCTCGAAACCATCCACCAGATGGTGGAATATTTGGGACCCTCCCCCTCAGATCAGTCGGAGGAGGTCCCTTACCCCGCCCTCGCCCGCCTGGCAGAAGGCATCATAACCTTTCCGGCCATCATACGACGGATAGACAGCATCATAGACAAGTTCGGACGCATCAAGGACGGAGCCACCATGACCCTGGCAGGCATTCGCCACGAACTGCAGAAAACAGAAGGCAACATCTCACGCACACTATACACCATTCTGCACACAGCCCAACGCGAAGGACTGGTGGACAAGGATGCAGCACCCACCATGCGCGACGGCCGACTGATGCTGCCCGTGGCACCAAGCGTGAAACGACGCATCAACGGTATAGTGCACGACGAGAGCGCCACCGGCAAAACCGTATTCATAGAGCCCGCCGAAGTGGTGGAGGCCAACAACCGCATTCGCGAACTGGAGGCCGAAGAGCGACGCGAGGTGATACGCATACTCACCGTGTTCAGCGACGAACTGCGCCCACACGTCAAAGACATACTCGAGAGCTACCAGTTCATGGCACGCATAGACCTCATCCACGCCAAGGCCGAACTGGCCAAGACCTTCAAAGCCTACGAGCCGAAGGTAGAGAGCCGCCCCCATATGGACTGGATACAGGCCGTACACCCCCTGCTGGCACTCTCGCTGGAAAAACAAGACAAGAAAGTAGTGCCACTCGACATCATGCTTGGCAGAGCAGAGAGTCCAGAACTCTCACCTCTCCGCTCGACCTTTGGTCGCTCGCAAGGCGAGAGCTCTCACATTTTAATTATCTCCGGACCCAACGCAGGCGGAAAATCCGTTTGCCTCAAAACCGTAGGACTGCTGCAGTACATGCTGCAATGCGGCCTGTCCGTGCCCATGAGCGAACGCTCCACCTGCGGCATGTTCAGCAACATCATGATAGACATCGGCGACGAGCAGAGCATAGAAGACGACCTCTCCACCTACTCCTCGCACCTGATGAACATGAAGATGATGATGCGCAACGCCAACGACCACACCCTCCTGCTGATAGACGAATTCGGAGGCGGCACAGAACCCACCATCGGCGGAGCCATAGCCGAGGCGGTACTGAAGCAGTTCTGGCAGAAAAAAGCCTACGGCGTCATCACCACCCACTATCACAACCTGAAGCACTTTGCCGAAGACCACGAGGGAGTGGTCAACGGAGCTATGCTCTACGACCGACACCAGATGCAGGCCCTCTTCCAACTGTCAATAGGACAGCCCGGCTCGTCGTTCGCCATCGAGATAGCCCGAAAAACAGGCATTCCCGAAGAGGTGATCCAGGATGCAAGCGATATAGTGGGACGCGACTATATTCAGAGCGACAAATACCTGCAGGACATCGTGCGCGACAAGCGATACTGGGAGGGCAAGCGCCAAACCATTCACCAGCACGAGAAGAACCTGGAGGGACGCATTCAGAAATACGAGTCGAGCATAGAAGAAATAGAACAAGAGCGCAAGGCCATCCTGCGACACGCCAAGGAACAGGCCGAAGAACTGCTGCGCGAGAGCAACCGAAAGATAGAAAATGCCATACGCGAAATTCGCGAACAACAGGCCGAAAAAGAAGCAGCCAAACGCATACGCGAGGAACTGGAGGCCTTCAAGCAGGAGGTGAGCGAGATAGACACCAAGGCCAACGACGAGATGATAGAGCGCAAAATGCGACAAATACAAGAGCGAAAAGAGCGAAAAGAAAAGCGCAAGGCCGAAAAACAGAAATTGGAGGAACAACTCTCAACTCTCCACTCTCAACTCTCACCTACTGCAGCGGTAGCAAACTCTACACTCTCCACTCTCCACTCACCACTCACCCCCGGCTCTTCCGTCCGCATCAAGGGCCTCACCTCGGTAGGCGAGATAGAAAGCATAGACGGAAAAATGGCCACCATCATCTTCGGCGGCATGAAAACCAAGATGCGCCTGGAGCGACTCGAACCTGCCACCAAGCCCAAGAACGACAGCTCGAAAGCCGAAGAACGCAACGCCAGCATCGCCGGCAGCTATGCCACCGTATCCAACAGCACCCGCTCGGCCATCGACTCACGCAAGCTGAACTTCCATCAAGACCTCGACGTGAGAGGCATGCGAGGCGACGAGGCCATCAACGCCGTCACCTACTTCCTGGACGACGCCATACTCGTGGGCATGAGCCGAGTGCGCATTCTCCACGGCACAGGCACAGGCATCCTGCGCCAACTCATACGCCAATATCTGGGCACCATCCCCAACGTCTCTCACTACCGCGACGAGCACGTACAGTTCGGCGGCGCCGGCATCACCGTAGTGGACCTGGAATAGTAATAGTGGACTTCTTCAAATAAGACCACGAGTTTTTTTAAAAAAAGACCACGAATTTTACGAATTATACGAATTTTTTAAAAAACAACGGATTGAACGGATTGAACGAATTTTTATTCCAAGGGAAATTTATTTCGAATGGCATCTAAAGATGCTGCGAATGCTAATAACAATTAATCCGCATGGCCATTCTTTCAGTCGGCTGTCGCCTTGGTGAAAGCGGCAAGCCGGTTACGTGGTCGTTCACGACCATTCGCTATAAATTAAAATTCGTTCAATTCGTTCAATTCGTGGTCGAAAAAAATAGCATTCCGTAAGTTTTTCGAAACAATTTGTGTTAATATTGCTACTTTTTGCCGTTTTTTCGTCTCTAATTATTAATTTTGCGCCCAAATTACAAACAGAATAACATTTTTCACACTTCAAATGGAAAATAATCACACAATAATTGGTCACAAGATCAAAAGTATCCGTGAGTCAAAAAACATTACCGTAGAAGAAATTTCTGAACGTAGCGGACTGGCCGTAGAGCAAATCAACTCCATCGAGAACGATCAGAACCTGCCCTCGTTAGGCCCGCTCATCAAAATAGCACGCGCCCTGGGCGTAAGACTAGGCACGTTCATGGACGATAGCGACGACCTGGGACCCGTGGTAACACGCGCCGCCGAACGGGAAGCCAACAAAAGCATCAGCTTCTCGAATGGAGCCACCGACGCCCGCAAGCATATGGAATACCACCCCCTGGCAAAACAGAAGGCCGGACGCCACATGGAGCCATTCGTGATAGACATCAACCCAGAGGAAAATCCCGAATTCCAGCTATCAGCACACGAAGGAGAGGAATTCATCTTCGTAATGGAAGGAGAAATAGAACTGGTTTACGGCAAGGACACCTTCCACCTGAACCAAGGCGACACCATCTATTACGACTCCATCGTGAAGCACCACCTGCACGGCGCACCCGGCAAGAGTGCCAAAATCCTGGCCATAGTCTATATCCCATTTTAAAAAATTGATAATTGATAATTGATAATTGACAATTGACAATTGGAATGAGCAACGTAAGATTAGATATGGCGGGCCGTCCGCTGCCCGATAGAACCTACCCGGCCGAGACCGGCTCAAAGGGCTACCAACTGCACGAGAAGACACTTGGCCAATGGCTTGAATACTGGGCCGAGGCCACTCCCGACAAAGAATATATCGTATATTCCGACCGAGACCTGCGCTTCACGTGGAGCCAGTTCAACAAGCGAGTGGACAATCTGGCCAAGGGCCTCATATCCATAGGCGTGAAAAAAGGCTCGAACGTAGGCATCTGGGCCACCAACGTGCCCGACTGGCTCACCTTCCTCTACGCCACCGCAAAAATTGGCGCCGTACTCGTTACGGTGAACACCAACTACAAGCAGAACGAACTGGAATACCTCTGCAAAGACTCCGATATGGAGGTGCTCTGCATCACCGACGGCACCTGGGACTGCAACTACGTGGACATGACCTACACCATGCTCCCCGAACTGAAAACCTGCGAGAGAGGCCATCTGAACAGCGAGCGGTTCCCCTATCTGAAAAATGTGGTGTTCATCGGAATGGAAAAATACCGCGGCATGTACAACACCGCCGAACTGCTGCTGCTGGGACAGAATATTGAAGACGAGACACTCGACGAGATGAAAAAGAACGTCAGCTGCCACGACGTCTGCAACATGCAGTACACCTCAGGCACAACGGGCTTCCCCAAGGGCGTGATGCTCACCCACTACGGCATTTCCAACGACGGATACTTCACCGGCGAGAACATGGGCTTCACCCAGGACGACAAGCTATGCGTGTGCGTACCCCTGTTCCATTGCTTCGGAGTGGTGCTGGCCACGATGAACTGCCTCACCCACGGATGTACCGAGGTAATGGTGGAGAAGTTCGACCCCCTGGTGGTGCTGGCTTCCATCCACAAAGAGCGATGCACGGCCGTCTATGGCGTTCCCACCATGTTTATCGCCGAGCTCAACCACCCCATGTTCTCGATGTTCGACCTCACCTGTCTGCGCACCGGCATCATGGCAGGCTCGCTCTGTCCGATAGAGCTTATGAAGCAGGTGTCCGAGAAAATGTATATGACCATCACCAGCGTGTATGGCCTTACAGAATCGTCGCCCGGCATGACCCAGACCTGTCTGAACGACACCTTCGAGCAGCGCTGCACCACCGTGGGCCGCGACTTCCCCTTCGTAGAAGTTAAAGTGCTCGACCCCGAAACAGGCGAGGAATGCCCCGTTGGCGTTCAGGGCGAAATGTGCTGCCGAGGATTCAACGTGATGAAAGGCTACTACAAGAATCCGCAGGCCACAGCCGAAGTGATCGACAAGAACGGATTCCTGCACTCAGGCGACTTGGGCGTAAAGGACGAGCAGGGCTTCTACAAGATTACCGGCCGCATCAAAGACATGATAATCCGTGGCGGCGAGAATATCTACCCGCGCGAAATAGAAGAATTCCTCTATCACATGCCCGGCATACGCGACGTGCAGGTGGCCGCCGTTCCCTCAAAGAAATACGGCGAGGCCGTAGGCGCCTTCATCATCCTGGAAGAGGGCGCGAAGATGGAACCCGAAGATGTACAGGAGTTCTGCCGCGGAAAGATTGCCCGCTATAAGATTCCCAAGTACGTGTTCTTCATCGACCAGTTCCCCCTTACCGGTTCGGGCAAGATTCAGAAGTTCAAGCTGAAGGAAATGAGTCTTGAACTCTGCAAGAAACAAGGAATAGAAGTAATCTAATAACACTTTATAACGAGAAGGCTCATCCTGCGGCTACAGCTTCAGAATGAGCTTTTTTTTATACCATCGCCATCTTTTTCCTTACTTTTTTGAATAAAAAGACCTTTTACACCCTACTTTTTCCAATAAAAAAAAAGTATATGAAAAAAATGATGTATATTTGCAGACAAAATTCAACAAAACAAGACAATCTGTACTAACATCATAATTTAGTAACATATCGCATGAAACGATTTACAACCTTCATCCTTTGTGCTTTGATCACTACTTCGGCATCCTGGGCCCAGTCGGCCATGACCGACCAGCAGATATACGAGTTTGCCCTTGAAAAATACAGCCAAGGCATGCAACCCCGACAAATAGCCATCCAACTTGCAGAACGCGGCGTCACCACCGAACAGATGCAACGCGTCTATTCAAAATATAAGGACCAGGCATCCCAGACTGGCGGTAGCGAGATTTCAGCCAAAACAGTTCAAAGAGCCAGACATTCTAATGGAGAGAAACGGGAGGATGCAGCTGCCGACAACTTCCCCGGCTCTTCAAACAAGATGCCACAAGGAGCAACCCTCGAGGAGTTCACCCAACAGTTGTTCATGCCCGAGACAGAAAACGGGAAGTCAGGATGGCGGGAAATCTTCGGCCACGACGTGTTCAACAACAAGAATCTCACCTTCGAGAGTTCCATGAACCTGGCTACCCCCCAGAACTATACCCTTGGCCCCGGCGATGTAGTAAATATTGATATATGGGGAGCCTCCCAGAAATCATTCAACGAGACAATTTCGCCCGACGGAACCATCACCATCAGCGAATGGGGAGTAATCTCCCTGGGCGGACTGACCGTTGACAAGGCCAAAAACAAGATAAGACGCGAACTTGGCGCCCACTACGAGTCGTCACAAATAGACCTAACCTTAGGCCAGACACGCTCTATCACCATTAGCGTGATGGGCGAAGTCCTCGTGCCAGGCACCTACACCATGTCGGCCTTCGCAACCGTATATAACGCACTCTATATGGCTGGCGGACCTAACGAAATAGGTACCCTCAGAAACGTAAAGATATACCGCAAAGGCCACCTCATCTCAACCGTCGATGTGTATGACTTCCTGCTCAACGGAAAGCTAAGCGGCGAGGTACGGCTGGAAGACAACGACATCATTACCGTAAGTCCCTACGAAGCCCTGGTGCTCATCGAGGGCAAGGTGAAGCGCCCCATGTACTACGAGATGAAGAAAGGCGAAACCGCCGCCACCATCATCCAGTATGCTGGCGGATTTACCGGCGATGCCTATACCAAGGCCATTAGCGTAAAACGCAAGACAGAGCCTCAGCTGTCAGTATTCAGTATCGGCGAGTTCGACCTGAGCCAGTTCAAACTGATGGACGAAGATGTAATCAGCATCGGAGCCACTCTGAACCGCTATCAGAATATGGTACAGGTGAAAGGTGCCGTATTCCGCCCGGGCATGTACCAGATAGGCAACAACATCACCACGGTCAAGACGCTGGTAGAAGCCGCGGCAGGACTGACTGAGGGAGCCATAGCCCAACACGCCATACTGGAACGCCTGAATGCCGACCGCACGCTAAAGATAGTAAGCGTGAACATTAGCGGCATTCTGAACGGAACCGTTGCCGACGTTCCTCTTTGTAATGAGGATGTACTCATCATCGGAAGCAACGACAAGCGGAACAACAACAGGACGGTAACCATTCATGGAGAGGTGCTCAATCCTGGCAAATACAAATATGCCGACGACGAGACCATCGAAGACTTGATCATCAGAGCCGGAGGACCCACCGAGGCCGCCACATACAAGAAAATAGACGTAGCCCGCCGAGTAGTAGATCCCGAAGCAACAGCTTCGCCCGATAGCATCACGGAGAACTACACATTCTCCTTCAATCCCGATTTCACCATCGAAGGATCGGCCGACTTCACCTTGAAGCCATACGACCAGGTATATGTTCGCCGCAATCCCAGCTACAACATTCAGCAGAATGTATATGTAGATGGCGAGGTGGAATTTGAAGGCACCTACACGCTGACCAGTAAAAAACAACACCTCAGCGAGGTTCTCAAAATGGCTGGCGGACCCACCAAATTCGCTTATCTCCAAGGAGCAAAACTACTCCGCCGCATGACCGAGGAAGAGAAAATGGTAGCAGAAAACGTGCTGCGAACAGCCCAGCGAAACACCAGTACAGACTCTATCGACATCAAGAAACTGATGCTGCAGCCCAACTATCCGATTGCCTTCGAACTGGACAAAGCCCTGAAGAATCCCGGCACCACCGACGACCCGATTCTTCGCGATGGCGACCGCATCATCATTCCTCGTCTCACCAGTACAGTCACCATCAACGGCGAAGTTCTCTTCCCCAATTCTGTACGCTATAAAGAAGGGCTGAGCGCAAAGGACTATATCAAACTGGCAGGCGGATATACTTCTACTGCCAAAAAGAGCAAGAGCATCATCATCTATATGAACGGAATGGTGGCCAAGGCCAACAGTCACAACAAGCCGATGCCAGGCTGTCAGATTGTTGTTCCCACCAAGAAGAAAGGTCATCGCCTTTCTACCGGCGAAATCCTCAGTATAGCCACCACAACAGCCTCGCTCGGAACGATGGCAGCCACAATTGCCAATCTCACGAAATAAACATAAAAAAATAACTCTCACCCATTCGTGAGAGTTATTTTTTTTCTTCCAACGTGGAGCTGGAGGGAGTCGCGCTCGACAAAGTCGCTTTTCAAAAGAAAAGAACCCTCACGAGGGTGAGAGTTCCTTCAGAGTAACGTAGTGGAGCTGGAGGGAGTCGAACCCTCGTCCGCACAAGGAAACCATATGCTTTCTACACGCTTATCTTGGCCTTCATTTTCGTGCTGTGACAAGACCCAAGCCACCAATCACAGCCTTATCTCCTAAAACTTCATCATAGCATCGGAGCCTACTACAACTATTTCCGATTTAATCTGCGCCGCTTGACCTTCGGATTCGGAACAAGATCCTTAGAGCGACGTCTCGTTCCTCTACCTTGTAGTGGAATTAAGCTCGTAATCTACTATACTTCGATTAAGCAGCGAGAGCATACTCATTGTTGCCAATTAATTTTCCTACAGAAGAGATTAAGGAGCCTCCCATAGCCCAGCTCCGCGTGCTTACATACCATTTCATCTCGCCGTCAAATCCAGTCAACCCCAAAATGATACGTAACAATTCGGCTGCAAAGTTACAACTTGCTTGCGAATAATCAAAATATTATCCTCACTTTTTGCATCACATCTAAATAGTTGTGTTGTTTTTTCGTATAATTCTCAAAAAGTTTACAAAAAAATAGTTATCTTTGCAACAATTTTGACTCATTAAGAGTTATATCATTATCGACTGAACTTATAGATAATACAAAGACCAATGAAAAAATATATCATTTCGATCCTAATGCTCATGACTTTCTGCATGAATGCTATGGCCCAATCGTCGATGACGGATGAACAGATCATTCAGTTCGTTCTAAAGGAACAGAAGGCAGGTTCTACCCAACAGGAAATTGCGGTCAAACTGGTGCAGAAAGGTGTAACGCCTGAACAAATTAAACGTGTACAAAAGAAAACCGAACGCCTCAAGAAGGGCCAAGGCTTAGGAACCGTGGCAGGAAAAACATTAGGTACCGAAGATGAAGCCCCCGGACGTACGCGCGCCAATTCCAACAACAGAAGGAATGACGACAACGAGTCTATCGGCAAAATAAAAGACGAAAAGAACAAAAAGGTGGGCGAGAAAACTCTTCTGGAAAATGATGAAGAGACACTTGGCATCAGGAACAATCTGGACGAGTTCATGCCCGACTCCTTCGGCATTTATGAGCGAAAGATTATCCAGGACTATCTGAAAGCGAAAGAAGAAAAGGAAAAGACCCAGAAAAGCAAAATCTTCGGTCACGACCTTTTCAACAACGAAAACCTCACTTTTGAACCCGCGATGAATATTGCCACCCCAACCAATTATGTGATTGGCGGAGGCGACAAGGTGTATATCGACATCTTCGGAGAATCCCAGAAAACGATAGAAGAGATTGTATCGCCCGACGGCTATGTTACCATTGAAGACTACGGACCTCTGCTGGTAGGAGGACTTACGGTAGAGGAAGCCAACCGTAGGGCAAAAGGACTGCTCCGCTCTCGATTTGGCAGTTCAGACATTCAGCTCACCTTAGGACAAACCCGTTCTATCACCATCAACGTGATGGGTGAGGTCAAGACACCCGGTTCCTACACGCTTTCCTCGCTGGCTACCGTTTTCCATGCTCTCTATATGGCCGGTGGTCCGAACGATATCGGTACCCTGCGCAACATCAAGGTCTATCGCAACAACCGCCTCATTTCTACAGTCGATATATACGACTATATCCTGAACGGCAAGCTCGCTGGAAACGTACGCCTGGCCGACAACGACGTGATAATCGTTGGTGCCTACGAGTGCCTGGTCAATATCACGGGTAAGGTGAAGCGCCCCATGATCTACGAGATGAAAAATGCCGAAAGCATGAAGGCTCTGATAGACTATGCCGGAGGTTTTGCCGGCGACGCCTATCGCAAGTCGGTACGAGTAACCCGCAAGGAAGGTACCCAATACTCCGTCTATACGGTTGGCGAGTTCGACATGTCTTCTTTCCACCTGGCCGACCAGGACTCAATTGACGTTGACTCCATCCTCCCCCGCTATTCCAATATGGTGGAAATAAAAGGTGCCGTATTCCGCCCGGGCAAATATCAGCTGGGAGGCAGCATCAATAGCGTAAAGACCTTACTTGAAACGGCCGAGGGCGTAACCGAAGAAGCCTTTACCCCACATGCCGTAATGCATCGCATGAAAGCCGACCGCACCCTTGAAGTGCTATCCGTTGACATAGACGGCATCATGAAGGGAACGGTTGCCGATATTATTCTTCGCAACGAGGACGTGCTCTTCGTTCCGTCCAAGCAAGAAGTGATGGCCGAGCAAACCATCACCATCCATGGCGAGGTGCAATATCCGGGCGTATATAAATATGCTGATAACGAAACACTTGAAGACTTCGTTCTGCAGGCTGGCGGATTAAAGGAAACCGCCGCTATGGTCAACGTATTTGTATCACGCCGAATTGTGAATCCCACAGCCACCACAACCGACTCCATCATCAGTAAGTCGTTCAGTTTCACTCTGAAAGAAGGTTTTGTTATTGATGGCGAAGCAGGATTCCACTTGGAGCCGTTCGATGAAGTATTCGTACGCAAAAGCCCCGGCTACAAGAAGCAGCAGAACGTAAGCGTTGAAGGCGAAATCATGTTTGCCGGCTCCTACACCTTGACGAAACAGAACGAACGCCTGAGCGATCTGGTTATGAAAGCAGGCGGCGTCACCAATATAGCCTATGTGGCAGGTGCACGTTTGGAACGTAAGATGAACGAGGCAGAACGCTTGCGCTATATAGAATCCCTGAAGACGCAGAAAAAGCAGGATGAAGCCGTAATGCTCGAACAGATTCTGAAGAGTGGCCGTTCGGCTGGCGACATGCAGTCGGCTATGCAGAAAAACGATATCGAGAAAGATGAGATTCCCGAGACCTATCAGGTAGGTATCGAACTTGACAAAGCCTTGGAGAAACCAGGTAGCGATGCCGACCTCGTGCTGCGCGAAGGCGACCGTCTGGTGATTCCTCAGCATGTTGGAACCGTCAAGATAAGTGGTGAAGTACTCTACCCCAATACAGTAGGTTTCGAGTCGGGCAAGAAAGCCAAGTACTATATCGAACAGGCCGGTGGCTATAGCACCAAAGCAAGAAAGCGCAAGGCCTACGTTATCTACATGAACGGCGACGTGGCAAAGGTGAGCAGCGGCGCAAAGATACGTCCAGGATGCGAGATTGTTGTTCCTCAGAAAGTTATCAGCAAGATGACTGTAGCCGAGACGGCTGCTATCGGAACAAGTGTAGCATCTATAGCCACGATGCTGGCCACTATAGCAAATATCATGTCTAAGTAACGTTTTTCAACCCACATGAACGAGAACAACAAAGAAAAAGTAAATATCGATATCCAGAAGATTTTCCAGAGGATTCTGAAAGAACGGAAGTCATTTCTGAAAGTATGGGTAATCACTTTCGTCCTATCCTGCATCTGGATTCTGCCTCAGCCACGTTACTACACCACCGAGGTATCTATTGTTCCTGAAGCCAGCGATGCCTCAGCAAATGCCGGAGGACTGGCAGCTTTGGCCTCCAACTTCGGCGTAAATATCGGGAATGGCTCTTCAGACGCCATCTATCCACAACTCTATCCCGACCTTTTCAGCTCTACCCAGTTCATCGTAGGCTTGTTCGACATCCGCGTAAAGACCCTCGACGGAGAAGTTGATACCGACTATTACACCTATCTGAAAGATTATCAGCAGAAAAACATTTGGTTCATTCCTTTCGATTGGATAAAGTCCCTTATAGCAGGTTTCTTTGAAAAGGAAGAGCCCCAGATTGAGGGATCTGACGGAATGCGCTTCAATCCTTTCCACCTGTCAAAGGAAACCAACAACATTCTGAAGGCCGTTGAAGGAAATATCGATTGTACCTATAGTCGCACCACAGACGTGGTAACGATTTCTGTTACCGACCAGGATCCATATGTTAGTGCCACTCTAGCCGATAGCATCAAGGAGCATCTGCAAATATTCATTACCGACTATCGCACAAAAAAATCGCGTATCGATTATGAATACTACAAAGGACTGACCGAAGAGGCAAGACAGGCCTTCGAACAGGCTCGTAAAGAATTTGCCGCCTTTTCAGATGCCCACCAGAGCGTATCGCTTCAGAGCGTAAAGACCAAATCGGACAATCTGGAAAATGAGATGCAGATGAAGTACAACATCTACACGGCGATGAGCACCCGCATGGAGGAAGCCCAGGCCAAGATTCAGGAGAATACGCCTGCTTTCACCACGCTCACAAATGCTACCGTACCCATCAAACCTGCCGGTCCGAAACGTATGATTTTTGTGGCAGCAATGCTGTTTCTGGTAACTGTTGTTAAGATTGGCCGCATGTTCCGCAAGGAACTGGTTGAATGGTTCTGATGCCAGATGTCTATATTCTACGTAATATTTATACTCCTGACAGCATATTATTCTTTTCGCTATGACAGAATAGAAGAATATGACAGCCACAAGCAACACCGCTTATGGCTGATGTGCATCTATCTTATTTGCCTTTCCGGATTCAGCTATGGATTAGGAGCAGACAAATTTGTATATATGGAAGAATTCGAGGAATATAGCCATTCTATGACAGATTTTGGCTACACTGTCCTGTACAATCTCGTGATAAAAAGCCAGATGCCTTTATGGACATTTGTTAATATGTTTGCCAAAACGACCATAGACTCATTCTACGTAGTTCAGTTTATTGAAAGCACTTGCATCAACATTGCCGTATGCTATTTAGTCAGTAAATATACACATAGGTATTTTCTCTTTTTACTTATATACTTCTTCTCTCTACAGTATTTCATACTCAATACAGAAATCATGAGAGAAGGATTTAGTCTTTCCCTAGTTACCATTGGCATGCACAAATGGTTAAATGGAAAAAAATGGTATTTGTACGCATGCGTAGCAATTGGCATCCTTTTCCATGTATCTGCAGCCATAGCATTATTATTTCCGCTATCGAAAATAAAGCCAACGTTATGGAAACTAGGAGCAGCATGTGTTCTTTCATTCTTCATTTGGGTTACAAGTGATATTCTTCTGGTCCGAATTGTGGGTGCTTTTTTGGGGGAGTCTGATGCTTTCAGTACAAAAATCATGTACTATTCTATTCAAGCCAGCACCTTCTTTGGTTATGCAAGAAGCTTGCTCACCTACCTTATATTCCCATTCATCGTAGTCTATTCGGTTATACTTCATGAAACTAACGAACAAATAAAGAGAGCTTTTTCTCATTTTGCCTCGTTTGTACTCATTCTTGGCATAGTAGCCAGTTCTTTTGCCGGCTTTTATCGTTTCTATAATTATGTCATCATATTCTATCTTATCGCTTTTGCAGAGTTTACCTATTCACTTCTTAGATATAAAGAACATTTTGCAATACGAATCGCTACTTTTTTTGGAAAGGGTCTACTGACTTTTTTTTTCCTTTATCAAGCACATTATGCAAGTACGAACACACATTTCTACGATTTCTTCTACCCATACACCTGCATACTTGATGAAAACAAGAAAGCTGTTGAATTTAGAAAGATAGCCCACCAAGAGGGAGCCACTATTGAGTTTAATGACAACAACATGCGAAATGTAAAATAGCAATAAACACATGCACTTATATGGAAAAGCCATCTAACAATCGTACGAATCTGCTTATAAACAATATTATTGCTTCATTTATATTAAAAGGATGGTCAGCTCTTGTAATGTTGGCAATGGTTCCTTTAACTCTAAGAATGTTAGGAGCATATAATAACGGTGTATGGCTCACCATTAGTAGCATCCTCTTATGGATAAATTTAATGGATATCGGTTTAGGTAACGGATTACGCAACGCTATTGCAAGTTACATCGCATTGAATCAATCTGAGAAAATAAAGGAAGTCATAGCATCGACTTTCTTCATGCTGGCTATCGTTACACTTCCCATTCTTCTAATCGCCTTCACGGTTATCTATGGATTTGACATGAGCAACGCTTTAGGCATTGATGCCGACATTGTACAAAATCTCAACACGATACTCATTGTTGCCGTCACCCTCACTTGTGGGACATTTGTATGCAAGGCTGTAGGTAATTTCTATATGGGAGTACAATTACCTGCCATCAACAATCTGATTGTATGCTGTGGACAAACCCTCTCACTGGTTCTTACTTTTATTGCCTATCTGTCGGGAAGTCATTCCCTGTTACTTGTCGTGCTCATCAACACGGCAGCCCCTTTGTTTGTTTGGAGCGTAAGCATCCCTATCACGTTTTATGGAAGATATAGCCACTATCGTCCTTCTTTCTCCGACATCAATCTCAACATGTCGAAAAGTCTCTGTTCTGTTGGCATTCAGTTCTTTTTAATTCAGATTAGTGCAATTGTACTTTTTTCTTCAGCAAACATCATCATAAGCAAGATGTTTTCACCTTCAGAAGTAACCCCATATCAGATAGCATACCGCTATTTCAATATTGCATTCATTACCTTTAGCACAATCTGTATGCCTTTTTGGAATGCTACTACAGATGCATACACCCGTGGAGACAAGAAATGGTTATGTAAAATGGATCAGAGATTGAACATACTTATTTTGGGAATACTTACCATACTCATAGGAATGTTTATAATATCACCATTCATATATAAGATATGGATTGGAGATAGTGTTACAATCCCCAAAAGTTTGTCCTTTAGTGTTGCTGTCTACATTTTTGTTTTAACTCTTAGCCAACGCTATTCTTACATTCTTAACGGCCTGAACTGTTTGAAGATACAAATTATATTTACATGTTTTGCAGCCGTTATATTTCTTCCACTTGCATGGGGTGTATGTAACTATTTCGAATCTGTTTCCAGCTTAGTCTGGCTCATGTGTCTTGTCAATCTCCCAGGATTAATCGCTAACATGTGGAAATATCATCAAGTGTTATTTAAAAAGGAGTAAAAAAACGGTTATTTAACTATGAATAATGAAACTATAGCCATATTAATGGCTACATACAACGGAGCTGTTTATCTTCGAGAGCAAATTGAATCTATAGTGGCTCAAACCTTTCAGCATTGGCATCTATATATTCATGACGACGGCTCAACTGACGAAACTGTAGCCATTGCTAAAGAATATGCTAACAGATATCCTAACATCATTTCACTTTTAGAATATCCGTCACAGGGAGGGGCTTGTCAAAACTTTCTTAGCTTGATGGAGCGCATAGAATCGTCTTACTATATGTTCTGTGATCAAGATGACGTATGGCTTCCAGAAAAGATTGAGTTATCTTTTCAAGAAATGAACAGATTGGAACATGCCCATCCACAGAGAGCCATTATCGTTTGTACAGACCTCTACGTTTCAGATGCCGAACTGAACATTATCCATTCGTCTCGATGGCGTTTCTCTGCAATGTACCCACCATACATTAAAACCTTTGACGACTGTGCACCATGCGCAGGTGTTACGGGCTGTACAATGCTTTTCAATCAGGCTGCTAAGTATTGTTGCATTTATCCTGTTTCTCCTTATGCCATACACGACAATTGGCTTACCCTTTGCACCTTAAAACGACAAGGAATCCTTTATGGTATTGATAAACCTTTAATGCATTACCGCCAACATGGGGATAATTGCATGGGAGCAGGAGCCAAAGATGCAAGAAAAATTGGGTTCTTCTATCGAATCACAAATATAAGAAGAATTATCCGCCGCCATTTTGTACAGTACAAGGTACTCCAGTCGCTCGGCTACGGCTCTGTTTGGAAGTATGTCAAGCAAGTAATGAAATATCGGCATAGAATAAGAAAACAGCAATACTAACAAAATTGTTTGGTATGCTTCATGTTTTTCCTGAATCTTTTGTCCATTTCATATATTCTTCGTATTTTTGTCGCAATTACCGATTAGCGCATGAAACGAATCCTCTTTATAGCACAACACCTGAACCGTGCCGGAACCGAAGCCTTCATGATGGGCGTTTTCCGAGGTATTGACCATAGTCGTTTCCAAGTAGACTTCCTTATTTACACGCAAGCAGAGACCGACTATAGCCGCGAGGTAGAGGCTGCCGGCTGCAAGGTGTGGCGAGTGCCAAGCCGCAGGGAGTCGCCATTAGGATGGTATCGCTCACTGAATAGTTTCTTTAAGCTGCACACTAAAGACTATGCTGCCATCCATTACTGTGGCAACGGGCTTACGGCCATAGCACCCATCATGTTTGCCTATCACTATGGAGTACCCGTTCGCATTATTCATTCTCACAATTCCTCGTCAAAAGGTCTTCACAACAAACTTCTTCATCTGCTGCAAAGAGGTATTGCCCGACGGATCTCCACCCACCACTTTGCTTGCTCCACCCTTGCGGCAAAATGGTTCTTTAGCTCTCACCCAGCAGTTATCATTAAAAACGGTATCGATACAAACCGATTTGCATTCAATGACGAAATACGCCAAACGTATCGCAATCAGCTCGGCATCAGTCCGGCCACTACCGTTATAGGCCATGTAGGAAGATTTTGTGATGAGAAGAACCACACGTTCCTTGTTGACATATTTAATGCTTACTCACAATTAAATCCTAACTCTCTGCTGCTGCTGATTGGTGTCGGTCCTTTAATGGACGACATAAAGGCGAAAGTCCTGCAACTGGGTCTTTCGGATAAAGTACAGTTTCTGAACGAGCGTTCCGATGTAGACAGCTTACTGCAGGCCTTTGATTTATTTCTCATGCCTTCGCTCTTCGAAGGACTACCCTTCGTACTCATTGAAGCCCAATGTACAGGACTACCATGTTTGGTTGCAGACACCGTTAGCCGTGACAGTGCCCTCACATCGAACATCACTTTCTTTTCATTAAAACAAACTGCTGGCAGTTGGGCCGAAAAAGTATCCGGTATAATTGCAAACTACAATAGAAAAGACGAAAGCATGGCTATTCAACAGCAAGGCTATTCAACACAGTCAACAATTTCCTATCTACAGGAAGTATACGATGGACAATCATAAAAACTATATGTCATGAAAATAGCAATCAACTGCATCTTTTGCGCGCCACGCGGTGGTGGCATCAAAGAATATATTGTCAACCTGACAAATAATATCGCCCTATGCGATAAAACCAACACCTATATACTATATGTATTGGAAGACCAGCTGGACTATGCTAAAAAGATGCTCCCACCTAGTTTTCGCATTAAAACGGTACCTTTCAAGAGTAGTTTCCTTTCTGTAATAAAAAGGAGTCTTTTTTCACAACGGTTCTGGACAATGGAAGAGGAGAAGGAACAGTTCGACATTTTTCATTCGCCCTTCTTCCATGCACCAAAGATGAAGCGAGCCAAACTGATTCTCACAGTCCACGACTTACGGCTCTACCGTTATCCTAAGACATACAACCCGTTGAGATACTTGTTTCTGAAACGGGCTGTTAAGGATGCTATTCAACGGGCCGATCACATCCTATCCATCTCCGAATTCACCAAGCAGGAGATGATTGCGTTGTGTGGTGTGTCTCCTGGAAAGGTGACGGTAATTCACGAAGCCATCGACCGAGATGGATTCTCACCCAAACAGATTGCCGGCTTCGAGTTACCAAAAGAATACCAATATTTAAAAGAAGCCCGTTTCCTTTTTTCTCTGGGTCATATCGAACCCCGAAAAAACTACGAACGCCTCATTGAGGCTTTCCGCCTACTAAAGGAACGCCCCGAAAACAAAAATCTGAAACTGATTATTGCAGGAAAGAAGTATGTGAACTACGAAGCCACCATACAACTGATGCAGAAAACGCCTGATGTCATCTACATGGACTTTATACCGCGCGAACTGCTGCTATGGCTCTATCAAAATGCTGCACTTTTCGTATTTCCTTCCACTTATGAAGGTTTCGGTTTTCCTCCTTTAGAGGCAGCAAGCATGGGTACGCTGTCTGCAGTCAGCAATATTTCCTCTATTCCCGAAGTATGTGGTGAATGTGCATTCTATTTCAATCCGTATGACGTGTCGGAAATGGCAAGTACATTATCTTTTGCTCTTAGCGATGAAGAGGCTCGAAAGCTGAAGACTGCATTGCTTGAAACTCAACTTTCCAGATTTTCCTGGTTAAAGAATGCAACTGACACAATTAAGGTCTATATGACCTGCAAGGCATAGCATCGTGAAGGACCATTTGCCTGCATTCCCCATGCCATGCTTGCATAAAAAGCCACCCGAATTTGGATAGTTCAACGAAAAAACATATCTTTGCAAAAGAATTTGTTCAAAACGAGGTAAGGACATGACAAGCAAAAGGCGCAGATACCCAGTGGGAATACAGACATTCTCGGAGATTATCCGAGGAAATTATGTCTACGTGGACAAAACAGATTTGGTGTGGCAATTGACCGACTATGCCAAATACATATTCCTGAGCCGTCCGCGAAGGTTCGGAAAATCGCTGTTGTCCAGCACCCTACATTCCTATTTTGCTGGAGAGCGTGAACTATTCGAGGGACTTAAGATTATGGAACTGGAGAAGGAATGGACACAATATCCAGTGCTTCATTTTGACCTCAGCGGTGCCAAACACATGGCTCCACAGGATGTGAGGGCTGAACTAGGAAGGATTATTAAACCATACGAAACAATTTATGGTAGCGAACCCGACGAAACAACTCCCGGCATGCGTATGGCCGGTCTTGTCAACCGTGCCTACGAACAAACCGGCAGGCAGGTAGCTGTCATCATTGACGAGTACGACGCGCCCTTGCTTGACGTACTGCACGACGACCAACGGCTTTTTGAAATGCGCGAGGTGATGCAAGAATTCTACCAGCGACTGAAGATGCTGGACCCGAAAATAAAGTTCTGTTTTATCACCGGCATCACAAAATTCTCACAACTGAGTATCTTCTCGACCATCAACAACCTGATGAACGTCACGATGGATCCGACTTTCTCTGCTATCTGTGGCATCACTGAGCAGGAACTTACTACAGTCCTTCATGAAGATATCGAGTTGCTTGCTGAAAAGAACGAGTTGTCGTATGACGAGATGCATGCAAAACTAAAACTGCAATATGACGGTTACCATTTCTCAAAGAAATCGGAGGATACATACAACCCATATAGCTTAATAAAGGCCTTCGTATACGGTGAGACGGGAAGCTACTGGTTTGACAGCGCCACACCAACTTTCCTTATTCGCCAGATGCAGCATTTTCGCACAGACATCACCTCTATGGACAATATAGAAGTCCCTTCTACGGCTTTCGACAAACCCACCGAAGCGATGACTTCCGCATTGCCCCTACTCTACCAAAGTGGGTATCTCACGATAAAAAGTTACGACCGTGAAAGCGACCTTTACCAGTTAGCCTTACCTAACCAGGAGGTTCGTATCGGTTACACAGACGGACTTCTCCCTACATATATAGGCTTAGACTCAAGCGAAGTACAGACAGGCTTCGCCCTGAAATTCTGGCGTGCGCTGAAAAAAGGTGATATCGAACAGGCGCTACGCGACATGCAGGCCTATCTTGCCAGCATTCCATATGTAGAGAGATTCAAAAAGAAGTTGGAAGATGTCTCGAATGCTGAAGAATTCTACGAATACACGTTCTATCTGATTTTCTCCATGTTGAACGTATACGCCCGCACACAAGTGAAATGTGCTGGGGGGCGTGCCGACATAGTAGTATGGATGCAGGATGCCATTTATGTGTTGGAACTGAAAGTGAATGGAACAGCCGCTGAAGCACTCCAGCAGATAAACGAAAAGAACTATGCACTCCCTTACGCAACCGACGGTCGCAAAATAGTCAAAATCGGCATTGGTTTCTCTATCGAAACCAAGACCATGAACGACTGGATAATCGAATAGAAACAACATAGAACAATGAAAATACTGGTTCTCATCTTTCTGCTGCTGGTATGCGTGAAGGGCTATTCGGCAGAACCGGCCGAGCAGCAGTTGCTGCTAGACGAGTTCACTGTGAAAGGGGTAAACTGGTGTGAGACGCGGCTCGACAACGTGCATTACATCATGACATCGGGCGAACCGCTCAGTGTGCAGGTGTATCTGGAAGGCAGAAAGATAAATCTTCGCTTGAAAAACGAAAACAAAAAGGAGGTAACTTACTACCTAAGGTGCAACGGCTTTGTACACACCTACAACGAAGCCGTGGGCAAAGAGCCTGTGAACGAGGAATATACCTACAGCGGCACACTGGCAACCGACCAGGAGACGGTGTACACCATAGGACACAGAAGCATGATTACAGTAATAGGACATGGTGGCGTGCCTGGCAGTTTCAAAGACCTGGCGACATCCTACCGCGACATGCTCTACGCCGGTTTCGACGTCAGCATCTGTACCGGCAGTCCTGCCGAGTCACTGAGAATGCTGAAGGAAGCCAGAGAAAAGGGCATCCGACTGGTTGTAGGCGGCGGCAGCCTCAACGACTACAAGACATTGGCCGACAGTGCCCAAAAGAATAAAAATACTGTGTATGGATATTACATCGGCGACGAACCGTTCCTGAAAAAGAACGACAGATACCGTGGGCATGCCACCCTCGACGACCTATTGCCAAGGGCAAAGGCCATACGCAGCATAGACCCACTGGCCGATTTCCGCATTTGTCTGAACCCTATTTACGGGCCTGAGACCGTGAACAGCGACGGCACATACAACAATCAACGATATGCCGACTATATAGACTCGTGCATCACAAGACTGAAGCTGACCAACATTGCCTTCGACAACTATTCCATCATTTGGTCGAAAGGCGACGAGGTACTCCGCCGCCAATGGTTTGACAACCTGGAAATCGTTAGCAGCCAAAGCCAGAAACACGGTATTCCGTTTTGCGGCTATGTACTGTCGGCCCAGCATCTCAGCTACACCCTGCCCACCTTGGGCACCCTCCGCTTGCAGGTATATGCCAACTTGGTCTACGGAGCAAAGTCGATAGCCTACTACACCTACTGGCACCGGTGGCTGCCCGGCGAGGGGTCGTACGTGGCCCCTGTCGATTCCTTTGGGCAGCGACGGGCAGGACTGTACGATGCTATTAACCGCGTGAACGAAGAGATGGCACGCATCAGTCCGCTATTTGCCGAGGGCACTGTCAAAAAGGTGTACCATATTAATGGTGCGCCCTCAAACGTACTGATAAAACAACTCACGCCCGACAACCTGCCCGACAATATCGAGTCGCTGACTATTGAAGATGGCAAAAGAGCCATCGCCTCTGTCATCGAGAAAGACAAAGCGTCCTATTTGGCCCTTGTCAACAAGGACTTCCGCAACCCCGTAACGCTTCACATCAGGGGCAACAAGCATTTGCGCCACGTATCAAAACTCGATTTAAAGTATGAAAAAGTTACTACCGGCCATTATACCATCGAAGCTGGCGATATCATCCTTTTCCGCTTCAAATAGCAATACGGAAGTTTTGTATTGGCATTACAAGACTTCTGTACGACCTGTACTTTAACGATTTTAGTCGACGATGATAAAAAAAAAAGTTTAAGACAATAGAATCGCTGAAAGTGCGTTATATATAGTAAAAAAGACAAACAGATAATATGCCAAAACTCATTATGGTCGTCAACGAAGACAGATTCTTCCTGTCTCACCGTAAGGACATTGCCCTATCTGCTCAACGCGAGGGATGGGACGTTACCATTGTCTGTAAAGACACGGGCCAGCGGACTGACGTCGAACAGTTGGGGCTGAAAATGGTGGAACTGCCCATCAACCCTACTGGCACCAACCTATGGCAAGAGTTGAAGACCTTCCGATTTCTCTTATCACTCTATAGAAAGAACCGCGACGCCATCGTCCACCACGTAGGACTGAAACCCATGCTTTGGGGTAGTCTGGCCGCAAAATTCGCCCATGTCAGGGGCGTTGTCAACGCCGTAAGCGGACTGGGCGTGCTGTTTTCCGAAAAGAAATTGTCGTTCATAGCAAAGAAAATCCTGTGTCTACTACGCTTTGCCAACAACAAGGACACCGTAAGGATCATATTCCAGAACCACGAAGACGAGCACCTGTTTCTCTCCAATCACGTCATTGAGAAAGAGCAGTCACTATTCATCAAAGGATCTGGTGTAGACTTAAGTCAGTTCTGCTACACCCCCGAGCCTGAGAGCGACGTTATAAAAGTGCTGTTCACTGGCCGTATGGTGAAAGAGAAAGGCGTTCTTGTACTGATTGAAGCCGCCAACGCTCTTCGCAACGACTATGAAGGAAAGGTTGAATTCCTGCTATGCGGAGGTCTGCACAACAATCCCCAAGCCATGAAGGAATCCGAAATTCATCAGCTCTGCGATGGTAAATATATCCAATGGCTAGGTTTCCGAAAGGATGTCAACCAACTGCTTCAGCAATGCCATATCGTAGCCTTCCCAAGCTATTATCGTGAAGGTGTCCCCAAGTCGCTGATTGAAGCCTGCGCCGTGGGCCGTCCCATCATCACCACCAACTCCATTGGCTGTAAGGATACAGTAGAGAACGGCAAGAACGGTTTCCTCGTTCCGCCTAAAAACTCCGAGCGTTTAGCCCAAACGCTAAGAATTCTCATAGAAGACGCCCAACTGCGTGAGAAGATGGGAAAGGAAGGAAGACTCAAAGCCGAAAAAGAATTCTCGCTCGAACAAGTAGTAAAAATGCACATGGCAATTTATAATGAGTTTTAATCGCCCTTGCTAAATTATTTATAGTATGCATGCAATAATAATGTAATATATCTGTTATAATTATTAGAAAGACAAAGAAGTCATTGCATGATACAATATAGCATATTATTTATAGCTTTCTTATTCAGTGCGATATGCGGTTTAATATCTATTCCGCTTATACTGAATTTCTGTAAAGAGAAAGGCCTCTACGATATTCCTGACGAGCGAAAAATCCACAAAACAGGCATTCCACGACTCGGAGGAATCAGTTTTCTGCCAAGTATGTTACTGGCCTTTCTGGCTACTACGTTTACGCACAACAGTTTTAATGGTATCAATGAGATTACGCTCAGTCTTTGGTCGCTCTATTTCTTCATCAGTTTACTGCTCATCTATTCTGTAGGCTTAGTTGACGACATATTAGGACTAGACGCAAAGACAAAGTTTGTTGTTCAGATTTTAGCCGCCTGTTTACTGCCGCTATCCGGTCTCTACCTGAACAACTTCTACGGTTTCCTTGGCCTTCACGAAATACCAAGCTACATCGGAATACCATTGACGGTATTCATCATCGTATTCATCAACAATGCCATCAACCTTATTGACGGCATCGACGGACTGGCTGCCGGTCTTTCCTTTATAGCCCTGTTTGGATTCATGATCTGTTTCCTCAACGAGGAAATGATGAAATATTCAGTTCTTATAGCAGGATTATTAGGCGTAATCATATCATTCCTCTATTTCAACCTATTCGGCGATCCGAAGAAAAACCGAAAAATATTCATGGGCGATTCAGGCAGCCTCACCTTAGGATTCATTCTCGGATTCCTTGCCGTGAAATACGCCATGTACAATCCAAAAGTGATGAACTGGACTCCCGACAGTCTTTTACTATCCTATACATTCCTGATTGTACCAGTATTTGATGTGGTTCGAGTCATCTTAGTCCGCCTTATGCACAAGAAACCCATCTTCAATGCCGACAAAAATCATGTCCACCATAAGTTGATGAGAATAGGCCTAACACAACATCAAGCATTAGCGTGCATTCTGTCAATGGCCCTATTCTTTATTTTAATAAACATTGCGTTAAAATTTATAGTACCTTCTACAGTTATTGTAGGTATTGATATTGTACTATGGCTATGCATAAACTATTTCATCAACAAAGCCATTGAGAAAAACGGACAGAAAGTCTATTTGGAACGTGAATAAAATGAACAATCTCATTAAACGCATATTCGACATTCTGGGAGCACTTGTGGGAATCGTCATTTTCTCACCATTATACCTTTTTATATATATAGTACAAAAGCTCAGCTATAAAGGACCAGCCATTTTCGCCCAAGAACGTATTGGTAAGGGAGGAAAGCCTTTTGTTATTTACAAGTTCCGCACCATGATAGTAAACAACGAAAGCAACGGCATTCCGCAGTTGGCAGAAGTGGACGACCAGCGACTTACAAAATTCGGTAAATTTCTCCGTTCGCACCACCTAGACGAACTGCCCCAGCTATGGAATGTACTGAAAGGTGACATGTCGTTTGTAGGCCCACGTCCTGAAAGGAAATACTTCATCGATAAAATCATGGAGATTGATCCGCGCTACGAGCTTCTATATGCTATCCGCCCGGGTGTAACCTCTTATGCTACACTCTATAATGGCTATACCGACACCATGGAAAAAATGTTAAGACGCCTGGAACTCGATCTTTACTATATGGAAAACAGTTCATGGAAATTTGACCTTACTATACTGTGGAAGACTTTCACAAGTCTAATTTTTGGGAAAAAAATCTAATGATTGTTCTATTCAAATCAATATTTTTCATAGTTTTTCACAGATTATTCAGTAAAAATTTTTAACCAATTGTTTTTTTTTGTATCTTTGCCACGATTCTAGAACGGAGAATGGTGTTAATAGTATATTACTATAATTTACAACATCAGAGAAATATCACAAAATAAAAGAAAATTAATCATAGTCGTATGAAGATATCAGCTAGACTTGCAAATTGGTATTTCACCAAAAAAGCTTTACCTTATTGGTGTATTCTGTTATTAGATGTATTTACACTTTATTTTTCGCTAATATTTTCATTCTTACTTTTCAGAGGAGGTGAGGCTCTTGTCCATGATTTTACAGGATTGAATCTGAATGCTGCAATATATATAGTATTCTTTATCATCGGATTCCGTCTATTACGCACTTACTCAGGAATTTTCCGTTATTCTTCATTTGTCGATTTACAACGTGTAGGCTATGCTATGCTGTTCGGAACCGTAATAGCCTACGCCATCCACTATACCTTTGCAGGCTATAATATATTATCACATCTTCGCGGACGTGAAATCATATCGGGCGTTTCTATTGCCACCATCTTGATGTGGGGCATTCGTATGTTTGTAAAAACTGTTTACGAACTCTATTTTGCCAACTCACTGTCTGTCAACACTTATATCTATGGTGTAAGAGACGGAGGTATCGGTATTGCCAAACATATCAGAAGCGAAAAGCCCACACGCTTTAAGCTTAAAGGCTTTATTTCAGACGAATATGACAATAAGGACTGTGTGCTAATGGGATTTAAGGTTTACTACCTTGATGATTCGCTTGTGCAAACGATGAAAGATAACGACATCCAGGCTATCATTATTTCTCCATTCCGCATGCGCGCATTCCGAAGCAATAAAACTTTCCAGAACCAACTTATCGCTGCCGGCATCAAAATTTACATGACGCAGGAAGAGAAAGAATGGAGTGAATTTATGCAATCTCCACAGGTAAAGGAGATTAGTATTGAGGACCTTCTGCCGCGTGATGAAATTCAAGTTGACCTGGAGTCGGTTGGCAAGCAGCTGAAAGGCAATTGCATCATGGTCACAGGTTCTGCTGGCAGTATTGGTAGTGAGATTGTAAATCAGGTTGCAAGCTATGAACCATCCAAGCTGGTACTCATTGACCAGGCAGAGACACCTCAACATGACATTTGCCTGATGATGGAGAAAAAATGGCCCAACATCAAGGCAGAAATAATTGTATGCAGCATCTGTGAGAAAGAGCACATGGAATATCTGTTTAAAAAGCATCGCCCCCAATATGTATTCCATGCTGCCGCCTATAAGCATGTTCCCATGATGGAAGACAATCCTTCAGAAAGTGTCACAAACAACATTCTGGGCACTAAAGTCATCGCCGATTTGTCTGTAAAATATGGGGTTAAGAAATTTGTCATGATTTCTACCGACAAAGCTGTTAACCCGACCAATGTAATGGGATGCTCAAAGCGTATTTGCGAAATATATGTTCAATCGCTCAATAAATATCTGACTCAAGATCCTGCCACGAAGGATTCTCACTGTCAGTTCGTTACTACGAGATTTGGTAATGTATTGGGCTCTAATGGATCTGTCATCCCATTGTTCAGGGAGCAAATTAAAAACGGAGGTCCTATCACCGTGACCGATCCAAACATTATCCGCTATTTCATGCTGATTCCTGAAGCCTGCAAGCTGGTACTCGAAGCAGGAACCAAGGGTAATGGTGGAGAGATATTCGTATTCGACATGGGCGAACCTGTGAAGATTTCTGATTTGGCAAGTCGAATGATTCAGCTTAGCGGACGCAAGGATATTGAGATTAAATATACCGGTTTGCGTCCAGGTGAGAAGCTATACGAGGAGGTGCTCAACGAAAAAGAGTCAACCAAACCGTCGTTCCATGAAAAGATTCGTATTGCTTCTGTACGCGAGTACAACTACGAAGAAGTTTGTAAAGCTATCGACACGTTGTTGAACACATGTATGCTGTATGACAACATGAAGACAGTAAAAGCAATGAAAGAGATCGTACCCGAATATAAGAGTAACAATTCTGTATATAGTGTTCTTGACGACCCAAACTGGGGGGGGGCAAGAATAATCCAACAGATTCTCAATTAGGGATTTTCCTCCATCAGTTTAGGGAAAATCCCTTTTTCTCTTTATCTTTTTCATCTATCTTTGCACCAGAAGAGATAGTTAAACGATGGTTGAACATAAAATCCATACGATTATGAAAAAGATGATACTTTCACTGATAGCCATGCTGGCAATAGCAGCACAGGCAAATGCCATGAGTTACGAACAGGCTCGTAATGAAGCGCTGTTTTTAACAGACAAAATGGCTTATGAACTGAACCTGAACGATGCGCAGTATGAGGCAGCCTATGAGATAAATCTTGACTATCTGATGGGTGTCACCAGTCATACCGATGTATTCGGCCCCTATTGGGATCGCCGTAATGCCGATATCCGTTTCATCCTATATAGCTGGCAGTGGGATGCTTTCTGTGCAGCCACTTATTTCTATCGCCCACTCTATTGGAGTGCCGGCTACTGGCATTTTGGCATCTATGCCCGCTACCCGTATCGTGATTACTACTATTTCGGTCGTCCCCGCTTCTATGTCACCTATCGGGGCGGACATAGCTGGAGAATGAACGGTGGTCGCAGCTACTACGAACATCGACACAACTACTATCGTCCCCATGTGGATCGTCATCGCTATAGTGGTATGCGCAACAGCTGGGACCGAGGCGATTATCGTCATCACAACAACGACAGCCATAATGGCAGGAATCGTAATGACGGATATGATAGAGGTAACCATAACAGCGACAGACACAATAACGGTACTCACAATAGAGACCGGCACGACAACGGTACTCCAAACCGCATATCTTCACCTGCAAGCGGACATAACAACAACGTAGGAAACCGTACGGCTTCAACTGTTTCATCGACCCGCACCACTGCAAACCGCTCATCGATGAGTACTTCTGCAAACCGTTCTGCTGTTAGCACTCACTCAGCTAGTGGCAACCGCTCAGCAGTTAGCAGCCGTCCAAGTGGTGGCAACCGCTCAGCAGTTAGCACTCGCCCAAGTGGTGGCAACCGTTCAGCTGGAGGAAGTCGTTCAGGAGGAGGAGGTAATCGTTCCGGTGGAGGACGTAGATAAAGAATAGAACATACAAACATCAGCGAAGCATCAGTAAAACGTTACTGATGCTTCGCTGATGTTTCCCTAATCACAATTTTCAATGGAACAACCTCCTGGTATATTTTCGTATCACCTTTAATCTGACGCAAAAGCAATTGACACGCTTTCTGACCAATAAGTTGCGACTGGTCTTCGATGGTAGAGAGACGAGGCGTAACATATCGAGCATGATTATCGTCAGTAAAACCTATCAGCGCAACATCTTCAGGAATACGCAGACCTTTCTGCTTGATAGCCGTAAAAGCTGCAAATGTCACTATATCATTAAAAGCCAGAATGGCATCCGGGCGATTGGGCATACTCAAAAGACGGATAGTCTCCTGCAGCGCCACATCATAATCTATACGATGGCATGAAACCAGCTCACGCTCAATAGGAATACGATTCTCGCGTAAGGCTTCCAAATAGCCATGTTTTCTACGCTGAACTATATCAAGATGATTAGGCCCCCCAATAAATGCTATACGTCGTGAACCTGTATCAATAAGGTGCTGAGTGGCTTGCTGGGCAGCCTCAGCTCCATTGGCTGTAACGCATGAGAATCGCGCATTGGGCATTGTTCGTACAAAAAACACCAATGGAATACCCATTCTGGATATTTCTTCAAAATGACTATAGTCGGTCGTTTCCTGCGCTAAGCAAGCAATGATTCCCTCCACATGCATACTATTAAAGTTGTCAATGGCTCGTGTTTCATCATCCTGCCTTTCATGACTATTAGCACTAATCACATTATACCCTTCTTTTCGTGCTTCTGATTCTATACCGTCAAGTACCGCAGCAAAGAAATGAGTTACCAAATTGGGCACTACGACTCCAATCACTTTTGGAGCCTCACTTCGCAAACTTAAAGCAAACGGATTCGGCTTGTAATTCATTTTCTGCGCCAATTCCTTCACCTTTCTCTGCATCTCCTGCCCTATCTCAGGACTATTATGCAAGGCACGACTAACGGTAGCTATACTCACTCCTAACTCTTGAGCCAGGTCTTTCAATGATACTCGATGCTTAGGCATAATGGTAGTCTTTTATGATTTATGCCACAAAATTACACAATTTTAAGCGATTCCGCAAACGTTTACGTGCTTTTTTTACAATTATTCTTTTGATATTCATCAATTATTGTGTATCTTTGCAACGCAAACGCAGAAAAAATGAGTAATGAATAGTTGATAATAAGTTAGTTAGAAAATGAAAAACTGGGACTGTCGTGAGATACTCCCAGCTTTTTTTATTATCTACTTATCATGGCTTAACAGATTATCATGGCTTAACAGACAAATGGCGGCAATAATTGGATGATGTTCGATCGTATATAAATACATATTTATACGAAACAATTTTCGAAAATTAAGACAAACAAAAATCGCAAACTAGAACGGCGAACCTATCCAAAAACGACCCATGTTTCAATAAAATGCCCCTTTTACCGAAACTTACTGGCAATTATACCGAAACTTACTGGCAATTATACCGAAACCTAATGGCAATTATACCATAACTGAATGGCAATTGCTACATAACTGAATGGCAATTGCAGTATAGTTTTTATTCAGTTGCTGTATAATTACCGTTCTATTGCAGGCTATATTCAGGGGAGGTAAAGGAGAAAAGGATGACTTTTTGAGTGTATACTCTGTAATTAACTGATATTTAATAAGTTGCGAATTACACACAACTCACTCGCAACTTGCTCATATTTCGCACAGAGAAGTCCAAAGTAGGAGTTGGTGATTTCCGTGCGATTCTCGCGCGCTTTAACATAATAAATATGCAGCTGAAAAGCGTATATAATTACATTTATGGCATTTCTCCTACCTTGCCGAAAAAAACAGAAAATCAGAATGTAGGATTAATCACAATACGTATGCCATGCTTTTGGGCCGTAGGCAGATTCAGATAGTTTAATCGACGAACATATTCTATCTGAATCAAATTAAAGATATTCTGAACACCAACCGCATATTCCATATATGGTTGTTTTCCATCCAAAACAGAACTTCCCTCTGGGAAATACATCAGCACGCCACTACCTGCATTATTTTGTAAGAAGGGATTATTCTTATCAGACAATCGTCCCCATAAGGTTTTAAACTCTGCCACTTCACGCCACTTCAGTTTCCGTAAAAGCGGAATGCGGTTGAATAGTTTTCCGCCCATTTCCCAAGTAAGCATCAACGAAGCGTAGCGGTCGTTCAGGAACTCCATATTATTAATCATATTGAAGGCAGAATAATCGAGAATATAAGACAAATTTGCCTGTGGCATGATGAGCAACGGATAAGGCACCTGATTCCATTGAGCGCCAGCCTTCATTCTTAGATCTATGCGTCCCCAGCTCATCGGCAACCAATTACGACGATAGAACTCCATCTCAGAGAAGTTATATTTATATTGTCCGCCAATGAAATGGTTCAAGCCCATAGTGTGCTGAATACTCACAAACCAAGCATCTTTGTTCAGGGTACGACGACGCTGCTTCGTATTGAAAAACTTTTCTTTAGGAGCTAAGCGGAGCCCGAAAGTAGCCTCAGTTGTGCGGATATCGGAAAGGGATGCAGGGGTGGTCGTCGAAGGCGAAGAATTCATTTTCGAAGACATACTACTAAGAGGTATAAAAGCAATATTTCCGATAGGATTCAGTTTCTCAGTCTTCAAGCCCAACGACACACGCAAATGCCCTGCAGTCTCATAGTCAAAGTTCAGTTTCTGCGTATTGTACATAAACATTTTGTCTATATCATGAACTTTGAACGACTTAAAGACATTATCCTTGTCGGATGGCCCATACTTATCACTGGGCAGAGCAACATCGCGCCCAGACGAGACAGAAATAGCGCGCATGGGAAATTCTTGCGGCAGATATTCGCATTTTCTCAGTGAATAGGTGATTTCCGCATTATAGTAATTCTCATTATGACGCATGCCATGAGCGTAGTATCCCTTTGCATACCAGTGTGGATTCAGATTGGCTGTGGTCTGTCCACTCATACGCAACCTTAACCCATCATAGAAATTTTGAGACACCATTGTGTTGACAGGACCTACATCAAACTTACTTGGATGCTCACGCGAACCTGTTTCCAGATAATTCTCAAATAGTGCCTTCAGGACGAAGATCACATATCTAAAGCCCTTCAATTGTTCAATATGACTCAAGAAACTTCCCATCTGCCGCTCACTTTTGGTAAATTCAACCATTCTATGCCGGTTCCAGAAAGCCTCATCACGATGAGTAGAGCCAGGAACCACCTCCTCTTCTCCACCCTTCATATCACTCTTGGCTATTGGTGAGAAATCAAAGTCACTACGACGAGTGGTTCGGGTAATGATGGCACGGGTAATAAAGTCTGTCACCATCAATTCAACAATCATATCGTCGATAGTGAGCAACCACTCTCCATCAGGTTGCTTGGTGAATTCCTGCATACACTGGAAACCTTCAATCCAGTTTACATCAGTAGATTTTGGTAATGACAGTTCACAGCGCTTCACCTGATAAGTAGAATCGTCAACAATAAAAATCTGTCCACGGAAGCCAAAATCCTGCTGGTTATTGGGAACGAAATCAAGATGTATGCAACGATCATGCCCTACATAGACTGTATCAGTAATATAAAAACGGTAGAATTGAATGGCATCCCTACCAATGGGACTACTGAACTTATGGCGCAACAGCAGGATGTAGTCGTCGTAGATGTTCACATCGCTGAACACATCACGCATCACAGTCGTCAGGATATTACCCGTTTGAAAGAGGTCGTTCACACCCGACGACTTTTGTCCTATCGTTATGGTCTTTTCCTTTTTAGGATTCTTACGATAGAGATGCTCGGTCACCGTTTCATCGACAGTAAGCGGCAACACCAGTTTGTCATTATACTGGCTCACCTCTACCTGACTGGCCAGCCAAGGATACTTCTTGAAAATGCCCTTATCCAGCATAAGGGGATTCACATCGTTCAAGCCAAGACCAAGTTTCTGATAGTTCGTATATCGATAGAAATCGTGCTGCTTCAGGTCGTTCTGCTTCTTATGAGCAATCACCTTTCTCATCAGTTCTACTGCCGGATTGTCTTTCCTGCGATAGCGCGATGAACGTTTGGATTTCACCGTAACTTCCTGAAGCGTCTGCTGCTCTTGCTTGAGTCGGATAGTCAATGTCACAGGAGTAGAAGAGGACACATTGACTATCTGAGACTGATAGCCTACCGCACTAAATGTCAGTCGCCATCCATTATGACGACTGATTGTGAAACGGCCTTCGCCATCACACTTCGCACCAATATCATTTCCTTTATATAATACACTTGCATAGGGAACAGGATAGCCATCGTCGGCATCAACGACAACACCCCTTATTTGTGCCCAGACAGAAAGCAGTGACAAAAAAAGGCTACATGATAATAGTGCGAAGCGTTTGGTAATCATTTAGTCAATCTCTTCGTCGGCTTCATAGCCACCCATTTCACGGATAGCGTTTTTCAACAAAGTATGCTGGCGATAGAGATGGTTTACAGCTTCCTCACCCACGGTATAGTCGTGCATTGGGCTCTTCAAGAAGAACGAAAGGAAGCGCTGGGTGCCATAACGGCCAGCGCGAGCAGCCAAATCAATGAGCAGACAAAGGTCAAGACAGACAGGAGCTGCAAGGATAGAATCTCGGCAAAGGAAATTAATCTTTATCTGCATAGGATAGCCCATCCATCCAAAAATATCGATATTATCCCATGACTCTTTGTTATCATTACGAGGAGGATAATAGTTGATGCGCACTTTATGATAATAGTCGGTATAAAGGTCGGGCTGTTCATCGGCCTTGAGAATGGTCTCAAGTGTAGAAAGTTTAGAAACTTCCTTTGTACGGAAGTTCTGTGGCTCGTCAAGCACTAAGCCATCACGATTGCCAAGAATATTTGTTGAGAACCATCCGTCAAGTCCTAAGCAACGTGTACCGATGATAGGAGCAAAACCACTTTTTACGAGTGTCTGACCTGTCTTGAAGTCTTTGCCCGCAATAGGCATTTTTGTCTGCTCGGCCAACTCCCACATAGCGGGAATATCTACGGTAGTATTAGGCGCACCCATCACAAAAGGAGCCCCTTCCTTCAGAGCAGCATAGGCATAGCACATGGAGGGAGCCACATGCTCACGATCGTCGGCTTTCATAGCCGCCTCAAGATCGCTAAGATGATGATGAACCGGTTCGAACACGGGCACATAGATTTCGGTTGATGCAGCCCAGAGAACCACTACACGTGCACAGTCATTCTGCTGTTTAAAGTTCTTGATGTCCTCGCGAAGCATTTCTACCATTTCCCAACGGGTAGGCATCTTAGTGTCGCCACCATTGCTAATAGTTTTCACATTATCTCCGTCCAGACGCTTTGCATAGTTCTTATCGAAAGCAGCTTTCATGGGAACGATTTTCTCCAACTCATCGCGAACAGGCTCTATATCCTTTGGCTTCAGCACCTCAGCATACATAGCTGCCTGATAAGCATTCTGCGGATAAACGTCCCAGGTTCCGAAAACGATATCGTTCAGACTGGCAATTGAAACGATATCACCATATTTCATATACTTTTTGTCGGTTCCACGTCCTACGCGAATTTTATCATATTGAGTCATAGACCCGACAGGTTTAGCAAGTCCTTTGCGCACCATCAAGACGCCGGTCATAAATGTTGTAGCAACGGCACCATTGCCGACAATCAGAATTCCCAACTTACCCTTAGCAGGGATTACATTTGCTTGTTCCATTTTATTGGATTTATTATTTATAGATTCGGTTAATTATATGTTAGTAACGTGCAAAGTTACTCATTTTGTTGAGATTATTCTTTCTTTTTACAAAACTTTTTACAAGAACATATTATTTTTTTATTACAAACGGTTATCATTTAAATCAAAAATAGTACTTTTGCATTGAAATGAAGAAGGAACCCATTTTAGCCACTATCATTGGAACTGGATTTGGAGCAGGCTACTGGCCTTGGGGACCAGGAACAGCAGGAGCTATACTAGCCACAATCATGTGGATGGGAGCGACACTACTATTCACACCGATTTCAGTATTCTGGTTCACCCTGACTGCCATCATACTATTTACCATTCTTGGTACTTGGGCAACAGCCAAATTGCAACCATATTGGGGAGACGATCCCAGCCGGGTGGTGGTTGATGAGATGATAGGCGTATGGACGCCCTTGCTCTTGGCAAGCACTTGGCAACAGGCCATCCTGGCATTGGTCTTGTTCCGCTTCTTCGACATAGCTAAACCATTGGGCATCCGTAGCCTTGATCGCAGAAAAGGAGCTTTTTGGGTAATGGCCGACGACCTCCTTGCGGGCATCTATTCGGCAATTGTACTATACCTAATTATATATATATGGGAAGGGTAAGACACGAGCTATGGTTATTCTGTAAGGCGCAAATGTCGGCTCAGATAGCCACATTGATCGACTTCATCACCTCCCTTATACTGGCTGAAGCCATAGGTTTATGGTATGTATTGGCAACGTTTCTTGGAGCCCTGACGGGAGGTGTGGCTAACTGTTGTATCAATTACAGATGGGTGTTTGATGCCCACGGGGCAAGAAAGACCGCCATCTCAGTAAAATACTTGCTTGTATGGACAGGCAGTCTTGGTCTAAACACCCTTGGAACCTATATTCTAACGGAATATACCGGCTACCACTTCATCATCGCTAAGGCTCTGACCGCCATTATGGTTGGAATATTTTGGAATTATCTACTACAAAGGAATTTTGTGTATCGGTGAGATATATTTCCACTATCAGAATAGAATCTATTTTAGAACAATATGAATTATCGTGATTACTTACAAAAGATTATCTATCACCTCATAGACCCTATCATCAATTTAATGCTGAAGATGGGCATCACCCCCAACGGCATTACAGCAGCCGGCTTTGTGGGCAATCTGATAGCCCTCTGGTTCTTTCTTGATGCAGCCCAATGCTGGAATAATGGGGCACGCAATCCTTATACGCTTATCGGATGGGGAGGTTTTATTATCTTAGCTGCAGGACTATTTGATATGATGGATGGCCGACTGGCTCGTACAGGCAATCTTTCATCAAAGTTTGGCGCCCTATGGGACTCTACGCTCGACCGCTATAGTGAGCTTGTCACCCTATTTGGCATTTGTCTGATATTCGTCAAAGCCGATTGGTTCTGGATGAGTGTTACGACCTTTGCTGCCATGGTAGGCTCAGTAATGGTAAGTTATGTCCGGGCAAGGGCCGAAGGACTGGGAATTGAATGCAAGGTAGGGTTCATGCAGCGACCCGAACGAGTGGTAGTAACAGCCGTCACAGCCATTGTCAGTGGAATAACGGCAGAACTCTGGTGGATGGCTGGCGGCATGATTCTTATTGCTATTCTTGCCAATATTACAGCCTGCTGGCGTATTCTCCATTGCTATAAAGAACTGAGATAGCGCTGAAAGCATTAAAATGAAACGAATAGAAGAATGAACTCGGTTTCCCCAAAAGAGACTTTCATCGTCATCGCAGCCTCCATCCTCTTCCTTCTCTTTCAATGGTTGGTAGTAGGACTCATTCCAGCACAGATACTCATGGTGGTGCTGTTCAACTTGTTGTTTTTCCTCCACCCCATTTCGCGCAAACTGGCAATGGCACTACTTCCTTTCGTGTTTTTTGAAATGAGTTACGACTGGATGCGTCTTTACCCTAACTATTTAGTAAACCCAATAGACATTCAAGGCGTTTATGAAACCGAGAAAGCCTTGTTTGGCATCACCACCGAAAACGGCACACTCATTCCTTGCGAGTATTTCAACCTACATAATAATGCCGTGGCAGATTTTGTCACCGGACTTTTCTACCTGTGTTGGGTACCTGGCCCTATTGCGATAGCTATCTGGTTGTTTTTCAAAGGCCAACGTGACTACTGCCTGCGTTTCACCTGGGCATTCCTGTTTGTCAATCTTGTAGGCTTCATTGGCTATTATATTCACCCTACAGCTCCCCCTTGGTATGCCATAGAGTACGGCTTTGAGCCCGATTTCACGACACCTGGTAATGTGGCAGGATTGGGAAGGTTTGACGAACTTGTTGGCTTTCCGGTTTTCACAAGTATCTATGTAAACAATTCCAACATCTTTGCAGCTATTCCCTCGCTTCACTCTGCCTATATGACCGTGGCGACTATTTATGTGGTTTACTCCAAGCAATCCTATCATTTACTCTTAGTAAGCCTATGGATCACTATTGGCATTTGGTTCACCGCCGTTTATTCTTGCCACCACTATATCATCGATGTAATCCTTGGTATTGCCACAGCGCTCATCGGAGTGGCTATTTTCGAGAAAGGCATTCTTAGAATCCCTGCCATCAATCATTTCTTCCAACGTTATACAAACTACATCTCTTGATATGATATCTGTCAAACAACTACTTTATTCTATCCTTTTGTTCTATGCCCCCCACCCCATTATGGCTCAAACGGAGGTGAGAACAGAAGCGCAGCTCACCACCTCGTCGGGCGACCATGCCCCTCTTTGGCTGAACGCTAACAAATACGGTCTCAGTTCGCTCGACAAGACGAACGGATATCTAAGAGCTGGCGTTTTCCACCATCACGAGAACGACACGCTCAGCCGATGGGCCATTGGCTATGGTGCCGATGTGGCTGTAGCCAAGGGGTTTACAAGCACATTCGTAGTTCAGCAGGCGTACGCCGATGTGCGTTGGTTGAAAGGATTGCTCACGATTGGCAGCAAGGAGCAGCCCATAGAACTAAAAAGTCAGGAACTGAGCAGTGGTGCCATGTCGCTGGGAAAGAACGCGCGTCCTGTACCTGCTGTCCGAATTAGTCTGCCCGATTATTGGACCGTTCCCTACACACATGGTTGGTTAGGCATAAAGGGACACATATCCTATGGAATGCAGACTGACGACAAATGGCAGAAAGAGTTCACGGCCGAACCATACAAGCGTACTGAACATGCAAAGCTTCACACAAAAGCAGGATATCTTCACATTGGAAAGGCAGACAAGCCTATTAGCGTGGAACTGGGATTGGAAATGGCCTGCCAGTATGGAGGAACCACCTATACCCTCAACCCCTATTCCGAAACGCCTGATAACCCTGAATACATATCCATCAAGAACCAAGATGGTCTGAATGGCATGTTCAAAGCGTTAATACCCAGTGGCGGCGAGGTGAAAGAAGGCACCTACGAAAACGCATCGGGCAATCACTTAGGCAGTTACCTACTGCGTGTCAACATGAACTTTGACAAGTGGTACCTTGGACTCTATGCCGACCACTATTTTGACGACCACTCTCAGATGTTCTTCCTCGATTACGACGGATACGGCGAGGGTGAAGAGTTTAACGAATGGAAGCATAGCCGCTGGCTTGTCTATGACCTGAAAGACATCATGTTAGGTGCTGAACTTAAACTGAAGAACCAGTCGTGGCTGAATAATATTGTCGTTGAATACATTTACACTAAATACCAAAGCGGCCCTATCTATCACGACCGTACCTACTATCTGTCAGACCACATTGCCGGACGTGACAACTACTATAACAACTACATGCAAACCGGCTGGCAGCATTGGGGACAGGTGATGGGAAATCCCCTCTTCCGTTCACCCCTTTATAATGAAATCAACGAGCATTACGGAACTCATGAAATCATAGTAGCCAACAATAGGTTCTGGGCCTGGCATTTCGGTCTTAGCGGCGACCCTATTGAGCAGCTGCATTATCGTTTACTTGCCACATGGCAACGCGGATGGGGTACCTACGACATTCCTTTTATGGATCCTGAACGCAACATGAGTCTGCTGGCTGAAGCAGAATACAGATTTGGCAATCAATCCTCTCTCCGTGGTTGGGCCGTCAAAGGCGCTTTCGGTTTAGATCAAGGTGGCCTGTTAGGCAACAACACTGGCATACAGTTCACTATCAGTCATCGTTTTAATATCAAGAAGCCATGAACAACAAATATATCTATACCTTACTTGCAGTCATCTTTATGCTGACGGCCTGCGATTTCGAAGTCTCAGACAATGGTGACCTCGACGGTTACTGGCAACTGAAACAGCAAGACACGTTGGCAACCGGTGGAACAACCGACATGCGCAACTCCGGCTATTACTGGGCCATACAAGTAAACCTTTTGGAAATCAGGGATGTTCAAGCACACCAGCTTAATGTCCTATTCCGTTTTGAGCATAAAGACAGCAAGCTACGGCTTTACAATCCTATAGCCGACAACCGTAACATCTCTGACAGCCTCATCGTAAGTCCTGCCACGCTCGAGCCTTACGGTTTACAGGATATTGACGAGACATTTGACATTATAGAGCTCAATAGCGACAAGATGGTACTTGAAAACGCATGCTATCGTTACCACTTCCGCAAGTACTGAGCAGTCAGAAGGCCTATCATTTCTTTTCAGTAAACACTATCAAAATAATTGATTATTTGCTTGATAACACAATCAAAATAATTGAATATTTATTTGCTTGATAATCCTTTTTTATCTACCTTTGCAATAATATTATATCATTAACCGTAAATAAAATACAACACTATGATCAAAAAGCTGAAACTACTGGTGATGGCATTAAGCTTGTCGCCCGTTTTGATGGCTCAGGAAGTGGACTCACTTGCACGAGACATGCAAAGCGAACAGGCTTTCACCTTCACCGAGGCACAGTTGAGCGAAGACGATGACGTGACCCAAAATATCACGGTGATATCGTCGAACCGCAATGTCTATGCCAGCGAGGTGGGCTACCGATTCAGTCCGGCAAGGTTTAAATACCGCGCTTTTAACTCTAAGTACACAGACATGTACATCAACGGTAACCCAGTAAACGATGCTGAGCGTGGCGAATTCCGTTATTCGTTTGTTGGCGGTCTGAACAATCAGACGCGTGGCAGCGAGACAACCCTTCCCTTCGAGGACAACAACTTTATGATGGCAGGAATGGGAGGTGCGTCTAACTACAATTTCCGCCCATCAAGTTTTGCTACCGGTCAGCGTGCTTCCATAGCAGGCGCCAACAGAAACTATAACACACGTGCTATGTACACTTACAACACAGGTGTCACTGAGAAAGGATGGGCATTCACAGGCAGTCTCACCTATCGTTGGGGTAACGGCACCGGATTTGTAGAAGGAACAAGCTACAATTCTTTAAGCTATTTCTTAGGCATCGAGAAGATTCTCAACGACCGCCACTCTCTGTCACTCGTCACATGGGGTAATCCTACCGAACGCGGCACACAGACTGCTGCTACCGACGAGATGTACTGGATTGCCAACGACCGTCAGTACAACCCTGCCTGGGGTTATCAGGATGGCAAGAAGCGTAACTCACGTATTGTAAAGGATTTCGCTCCTGCAGCCTTATTCACATGGGATTTCACCATCGATGACAACACTAAGCTGACCACTACCCTTTTGGGCAAGTATTCGATGTACAGTTCCAGTCGATTGAACTACAACAACAGCACCAATCCGGCTCCTGACTATTATTCAAACATGCCCAGCTATTTCTTCGACGTATATGCACCCTATGATGGTGATCGCGACGATATGGCAATGGCCAATTGGCAGACAGCCTATGATTATCTGAGTGCTTCGAAAGCCAATCGTCAGATTGGCTGGGATCGTATGTATTTTGCCAACCGAATGGTGTCACTACAAGGCGGAGATGCTATGTACTATCTGCAGCGTTATCATGACGACCAGTTGGCACTCTCCCTTGCTTCACATCTGGAGAAATCGCTCTCTCAGCTCACAAAGTTCCATGCTGGTGTGCAACTCTCTACCAACAAAGGCATGCACTATCAGACGATGGACGACCTGCTGGGAGCCACCTCTTTCCATAATGCCAACACCTATGTTATCAAGAACTATGGTGAAGGCAGTACTGAAGCACAGTACGACCTGAACAATCCTAATCAAGAGATTGGCAAGGGCGACCGTTTCGGCTATGACTACAATATTCTTGTGAACAAAGCCCAAGCCTGGGCTGGCATCTCTTCAGACTTTGAGGTAACTCACCTGTTCCTCAATGGACGTATCGGTGGAACCACCATGCAGCGCGATGGTAAGATGCGCAATGGCTTGGCTCCCAACAACTCGTACGGAAAGAGTGGAACAGCCAAATTCGTTGACGGAGGCTTCAAGGCTGGTGCTCATGTCAACTTAGGTCAGGGAAATGCCATGCTGTTTGGTCTTGGCTATGAGGTGAAGACTCCGGCTCCAAACACAGCTTTTATTGCTGCCCAAGTGAACAACGACTTCGTAAAAGACTTGAAACAGGAGAAGATATTCTCAACCGAAATTGGCTATCGTTTGCAGAACTCATGGTTGCAGGCTAACCTGAATGCCTTCTATAGCCACCTGTATGATGTTACCGAGCAGTCCATGTACTATATGGATGACCGTCACTCCTTTACCTATGTATCTCTGAACGGTATTGAAAAAGAATACTATGGATTGGAATTAGGCTTGAATTTCAAGATGACTGAATGGCTGAATCTCAAAGCCTTGGGTACCATCAGCGATGCACAATACGTAAACAACGCCAACGTGACCTATATGCTTTCGGAAGATGGCAAGACCTATGACGATGTAGTGCTGAATAAAGGTATGCGCGAAGGATGTACACCACTCTCAGCAGCCAGTCTGGATCTGAGTATCCATACCAGCGGTTGGTTCATCGACCTCATCGGCAACTACTACGACCGTATCTACCTTTACTACACGCCTGTTACCCGTTATAAGAGCCACCAGAGTGTGACCTACGACAACGATGGCAATGAGGTGATGTACAACCTGCCTGATCAGGCAAAGGGAAAAGGCGGATTTATGCTCGATGCCTCTATCGGCAAGAGTTTCTTCCTACGTCATGGACGCCGCATCGGTTTCAATCTGATGCTCACCAATATCCTGAACAACACGAAGCTCGTGACAGGCGGACGCGAACAGAGCCGTACCGATGTGGATGAAAATGGTGAGAGTATCCGCACCTACTCATTCCAGAACAGCCCTTATAAGTTCTATGCCAATGGCATTAACGGCATGTTCATGATTAACTACTATTTCTAAACATCAGACACCGTTATGAAAGCATTTAAATATTTATCAATGGCCTTTGTTGCTATATGCATGACTGCTTGTCAGGGCGATTGGGACGATCCCAATGTGGTACCTTATGGCAACAACAGCATCAATGATGAGAACATCATCACCATTGCTCAACTGAAGGCAAAATATCCCGATATTTTTGCAGACAACGACAAGAACACGAAAATTGAGGAAGACATAAAGATCAAAGGCCGTGTGACAGGCAACGATATTGGCTCAAACCTCTACAAGCAGTTTGCCTTGCAGGATGAAACAGGAGCTATCATCGTAGCTGTGAACCAGAGTGGTATTCATGGTTATCTGGCCGAAGGGCAGGAAATCGTCATTGGCTTAAAGGACCTCTACATCGGTGGCTATCGCAAACAGCCCGAGATTGGTCAGCCTTATAATGGCAGTTCAATCGGCCGAATGAACAAAGACCTGTTCATGCAGCATTTCAAGTACACCGGCAATATTGACCCTAAAGCGATTGCCCCTATTGACTTCGATGTCAACATGGACAAGAACGAGAACTGCGGCAAGCTTGTCACCTTGAAGAATGTCTCTTTTGCTCCAGTAGCAGGTTTAGGCACTTTTGCCCCCGACACTCTCACTGACAAAACTGTCAAACTGTATGGTGGCTGCGTCAACAGAGGCCTCAACGAATACTCTATTGCCGACGTGGTTATCCATACCAGTACCTACGCCAAGTTTGCAGCAAAGAAACTTCCATTCGACCCAGAAACGGGTAAGGCTTTGAAATGCAACATCACTGGAATTGCCACCCGCTACGTGAGCGGTAGCAATGACACCTGGCAGATTCTCATCCGTAAGGAGAGCGATATTGAAATTCTTGAATAATATTCTACTTATCAGAACACTTTCTATAGGAAGTTATCAGAACATTTATTCTAAGAAGTTATCAGAACACTTTTTTAGGAAGTAAATAGTCAATAAGAAAAAAAACAAAAAATATAATAATATGAAGAACCTATTTAGCAAACTGATGCTTGTGGCGCTGATGGTCACTGCATTCACTGCCTGCGAAGATGTGCCCAGTCCTTACGATGTACCTGGCACAGGAAGCAATGTTCCAGGAGCAGTAGAAATTCCTGGTGGTGAAGGTGAAGGCACCTTTGCCGTTCCGTTCAATACGATCGCTGCCCTTAACTTCGGCAGCAAGCTTGCCATTGGCGAGACCTCTAAGAACTATATGTATATAAAAGGTGTCGTATCAAAGCTGGCTCCTGCCGAGAAAGACCGATTTGAGAACAACAGCTATGGCAATGGAACTTTCTATATCTCAACCGATGGCGGTCATGGCAATGAGTTTTATGTTTACCGTGTGAACTACCTTGGCAACAAAAAATTTGCTTCTGGCGATACGCCTGTTGCAGTAGGCGACAATGTGATTATCTGTGCAAAGATTACCAACTATAATGGTACTATTGAGACCAATCAGGGCGAAGGCTTTGTCTATGAGCTGAATGGTGTGAACCGCGGCGGTGAGATTCTTCCTTCCGATGACCCTGAAGGCGAACCTTCAGGCGATGGTACATTGGAGAATCCTTTCAATGCTGTAGCAGCTATTAAATATGCTGAGGAAGTTGGTGATGCTGAATCTCCCAAGAATGTTTACATCAAGGGTAAGGTAGCAAAGATCACTGAGCAGTACAGCACCAATTATGGTAATGCCACATTCAGCATTTCCGATGATGGCACATCAGCAACGACCACATTCACCATCTACCGTGCCCTTTATCTTGGCAACAAGAAATATACCAGTGGCGATTTACTGGCTGAAGGCGATGAGGTAATTGTATGCGGAAAGGTTACTAATTTCAAGGGCAACACCCCAGAAACTGTTACTGGCAAGGCATACCTCTATTCTTTGAATGGCGTAACAGGTGGCGATACGCCCCAGCCCGCTGAACCCAAGGGAACAGGTACTGCTGCAGATCCCTTCAATCCCATGGCAGCCATTAACTACACCTCTGCCCTTCCTGCCGATCAGGAGTCAGATAAGGATATCTATATCAAAGGAAAGGTGTCACAGATCAAGTTCAACTATGTAGCCGACCAATACGGCAATGCCACCTTCTATATTTCAGAAGACGGAACCACCAGCAATGAGTTCTACTGCTTCCGTACCCTTTATCTGAATAACGAGAAATATACTCAGGGCGACCTGTTGAAGGTTGGAGATGAAGTGGTTGTTTGCGGTAAGGTTGTCAACTACAAAGGCAATACCCCTGAGACCGTTCAGAACAAGTCCTACCTTGTTTCGCTGACTCCTGGTGCCGGCGGTGGTGACGATCCTACTCCTGGTCCTGGCACACAGACCAATGTTACCAAGGAAATTAGCGGTACTACGATGACCCTTACCTATAATGATGCAACTCCATCTTCTAATTCCATCACCGTCAACTTAGGCGAGCAGGGCTGGAGCAACGCTCAGGAAGTAACAGAGCTTACTCTTACGGATGGCACAAAGATTACCTTCTCCCAGGGTGACGGTAAGAATGCTCCTAAGTATTATGATGCCACAAAGGGTATGCGTCTCTATGCTAAGAACGTAATGGGTATTGAAGGTTTCAAGACTATTGCCAAGGTGGTGATTGAATGTGATAATTATCAGGGTGCCAACGTTGGTAATGATGAGCTCTATGCCAGTGTAACCGGTAAGACGATGACCATTGTCAATGAATGGTCAACAAATAGCGGTGGCTCACAGTTCCGTCCGAAGACAGTGACTATCACTTATGCTGAGTAATTGATAATACGATTACAGACACGAAGTAATCTATCAATAAAAAAAATACAGCTGCAACACAGAACGTTTTGTGTTGCAGCTGTATTTTTTCACTCTTCTACCATCCACGGCGATCACGGTTTCCCCATTTCTTGTCGTATCGTCCTTCTGTGTCAACTTTTCCGCCAAACATATTCAGGCGATAACGCACATGGAGCATCGCATAGCTATTTACACTGTTGTATTGAGTATCGCTACGCCCTGTGGCACTCACCCAACGCTCATAGTTGCTCTGCTGCCCAAGCAGATCATAGAAATTCAAAGCAACTATTAGCGTTTTGCTTTTCAGGAACGCCTTCGACACCTGACCATTCCAAATCAACTCATTTGTATTCATAGAGGGATCGTTATAGCCTCGGCGACTATTTTCGTGAAGGTTCGAGCTCAACTCTACCCCATAAGGCAGGCGCAACAACACCTGACCACCATAGCTGAACTGCCATGTATCAAGATTTGCAGTGGGCTGAAGCTCGTTTCTTGTATGCTGATAGTTCACATTACCGTCAATCATCAGTTCCAGCCAGTCGTTACGATAGCTACCATTCAGACGTTCACTGAGGTTGGTGCTGCGTGTAGTATTCTTCTTTGAATCAGATTCCTGCTGCGCAACGTAACTCATATAGTGATTATAACGCACTCTGCTGTCGGCACCTATATTCCAATGGGCTGCGGAGTCCAGTGCAGTATTGAACGTAAAGCCACCATCGGCATTCCAGTTGCCATTGATATTCTCTGGTCGCGAAACACTACCACCGGTCTCGGCATCATAAGTCACCTTGTTAGAAATAGAATTGCGAATATGGCGATAGTTTCCATAGAGCACAACACTACGCTTATGCTTTACGATATAATGATTATAATACACATTCAGCGAGTTTGTGAACTGCGGTTTCAATCCAGGATTTCCTTCGGTAATATAAAGTGGATTGGAGTCGTCTCTAATATCGAGCAATTGCGTCATATCAGGCTGACGGGTATCTCCACGATAGTGCACCCAAATATTCTCCTGGTCGCTGAACTTAAAATGGAAGTCAATAGTAGGTGTCAGGTTCACCACCGTACGCACCGTGTCAACATAGCGCCCCCGATAGTCCTGAATAAAGTTAGACTGCTGCGGCTGTATCAGGACACCCAGATTATAGTCCAGATTCTCTTGCCAATGACGAAGCGTCAGACGGATATTGTGGGTATAGTTCTTATACTCTGAGTAGCGACTTAGCGAACGGTTGAGGAAAGAATCTATTGGCAGTCCTAAACCAGCGAATTGAGAATCATCACCTATCCAGCTGTCAAAGTCGCGATACCGTGGAACTATCCCTGAAAACGCATTCTGTTGCAGCTTACTGAAATCAAATGTCTGGCGATGACTCTTATTCTGATTATACCTCAGTTCATAGCTGGCCTGCAGATGACCACCTTTCCACACCGGTTCACTATAGGATGCACTCACCACATAGCCCCAGTTGTCGGAAGGAGTAGTATTGTAGCGTGAGGTAAAATAGACAGAGTCCTGCCCGTCGTATGTTTTCTTTTTATACAGATAGACATCGTTGTTAGACACACTCTTCTGTTTACCGTCACCTACACTACCTTCCACACGCAAGGTGATATTCCTGCCTTTGGGATTCAAACGTCGGTATAGCTGCAACATACCCCACCCGTTTTTATTCTCGCCATAGTTCATACCGTTCTGCTCATTCCTATTCACCATGTATGGTGCCAATAATGCCGATGCGGCTAAAGGATCGGCAGCATACAGATAGGGATCGTCTGTAAATGTGGCGGCTAATTGTGTATTCGTTCCATCATTTGAGTTCATACTTCCGTTAGCACGCAGCAACACATTGGTCAGTGTATCGGGTTTCCATTCCACTCGCAGATTACCATTCCAGCTATTACTCCTTGTGTAATTTACCGAACGACTATTCGAGAAAGTACGATAGTCGGCACTATAGAAATTCTCGCTTGCATTCTGATTCCAGTTATCACCGTCACGATGATTCCAACGAATACTGAAATCACTCTTCAGTTTCTTTCCATCGTCATAATTGAAGTTCGTACCAACCATCTTATTGGCATTCAGTCCGCGACGGTTCCACCAGCCTGCATTCTCCTCCTTGTTGTTGGCATTTCCCATTATCACCAATCGAGTCTTGTCAGTAAAGCTGCTCCCCATGATGCGTGAAGCATAACGGTCGGAAGTACCTTTCGCCAAGTCCATATTGGTCATATATCCACGGTTCATTCCACGCTTAATGGTAAAGTCCAGCACCGTTTCCTTATTGCCGTCCTCTATGCCTGTGATACGTGCCTGGTCACTCTGCTGATCATAGAACTTCACATTCTGAATAATCGAGATGGGCAGGTTCTTCAAGGCTGTCTCCGTATCGCCCAGCATAAATTCCTTTCCGTCGAGGAGAATCTTTTTCACAGCCTTTCCGTTGATGGTGATATTACCCTCTTCATCCACATCAGCCCCCGGCATACGCTTTATCAGTTCTTCTACTGCCGAACCTTCGGGTGCCCGGTAGGCCTCGGGATTATATACAAGAGTATCCTTACGCACCACCACCTGTGCAGCACGCCCAGTCACCACGGCCTCTTTCAGTACCACCGATTCAGGATTCATCATCAGTCGGCCCAACTGTTGGTCTTGGTTGCGGCGAATCGTCACCTCACGCTCAATGGTTTGAAAACCTATGGATGAAACACGAAGCTTATAGATACCATTGGATGGTGCCTGTACCGAGAAGTTGCCACGCACATCGGTCACTGTTCCGCCCACAAAGGTACTGTCCTTTGCCCAGAACAACTGCACCGTGGCTTGCACCAATGGCTCCTTCTCGTCAGCATCAACCAGTTGTCCGCTGATGTTCAGGCTGCCACGGTTTTCTTGGGCTATTGCATTAAATAATGAGAATGATAATAATAGAAAAAAGAGTAATCGCCTCATGAAAATAATTCTGTGTTGATTTTGAACCTGCAAAATTACACATTAATATATATATTCACGAAGCGACTACCCTTAATATAATCTAAATAGCTGTTACAACTTATTAAACGGTTATTTCATAAACTTACATCCCACTCTGTTGCCTTGCTCGTCGGAAACACGAGCCACGTAGAAGCCTGCGGGCAGATGGGCCACGCTGACAACGGCACTGCCGTGACGGAGTGTCTGTGAGAGTTGCTCTACCAGTCGCCCGTCGGTGGTGTAGATATCCACAACGACCTGCTTTCCGTCTTCACTCTTCACATAAAGTTGCTGGGCACCATAGCGAACGCGGAAGGTTCCGGCTGCAGCAATCTCTGAAGCTATGCCACCTGACACATTGCCATTCTCGTCAAACTCTGTAGCATAGGTGCTCATCACATTTGCCGAAGCGATGGTGGGCACATCAAAGGTATAGACGGTCTGTCCTCCGTCAGGATATCTTCCGACAGTACTGTTTCCGTCATGAGCGCCGTATTTCAGCTGGTCGGTCCAACTACGGTCTGCTGCTGTCAGTGCCAAATAGCCGCCATCGCCGTCAATCTTGAAGGTGGCATGCAAGGCCTGATCGGTTGTTTCCAACTTGTCACACCACACCAGCAGATAGCCATGAGCCGGAATCACCGTATTAGCCTGGGTGTTTCCTTTGGTTATCTTACACTTGGTGGGCTGATCAAGATTGTCTGTGAGGTACATCCCTTCCACATCAATATCTTGATCGGTAGTGTTGTACAGTTCCACCCAGTCGTTCTTCTTGGCATATTCATTGATGAAGATGCTGTTAGAACCGCTTACCTCATTGATGCGAACGGGTGTCACCTTCTCTTCTGCCAGTTCCTGCTGAGTCATGGGGCGATAGGTGGCCACCAGTGTTGCCCCGCCTTGCGGCAGACTGATGGTTGGCTCTGTAGAGTAGTAGTTCTGTCCGGAAGCTGAATTTGTAAGCATACGCAGACTGGCTTCCCACAGTATGTCTGAAGAGCGCAGCGACTCGTTGTGCACCTCTACGGCTATCACATTCTTGCCCTTGCGGAACAAATCGGCCGAAAGCAGCATTGAGCCCTCGTCGGGATTGTTGTGAGCATAGTGATTGGCAAAAGTGTAGTAGTTGATGTTTCCCTCAGGCATGTTATATCTTCCTGCTTCCACACCGTTCACATAGACCACAAAGCCGTCGTCGGCCAGATAGTCGAGCCAGAATTCAGTGCCCGCAGCCGGTTTGTCAGAAAGGTTTATTGAGGTACGGAAATAGAAAGTATATTTCTGAGTGAAATAGTCCACCGAGGTATTAATCAGCACGTTAGGGTTGTTATAGCCCAGCGGGGCAAGGCCTTTCCCCCATCCGCTTTCACTATAGTTGACAGAGGTCCAGCTCTTGTCGTCGAGCGATCCCTGGTCGTAGTAGCTCCACTGGCTGGCTCTTTCTTTTATCACCTGTCCGTTGGTGGTTGAAGTGGCCCATCCCTGGAACACATAGCCTGCGGGAGCTACGGCCGTGAGTTTGGCCGGATGGAAGAGATAGCCGACGAACTGACCGGTAGGCACTTTGGTTCCATTCACCAGTATCTGCGCATCTTTCACATTGCTTGAGAGAACGGTATAATAAGCGTCAGAGGCCGAGAGGTCCATCGGGGCATAGTTTACCACATCTGAGAGAATAGACGACCTGCGACTACTCAGATTGTCCATCAGCTGGTTGGCTGTTTTCCAGGGCGACTCCCAGCGCTGTATCTGCATGGCGGGTTCAACGAAACTGGCCATCTCGTTGATAATCTCCCCCGCCCTGTTCTCCTCATATACGCTGCCGCCCATCATGCAGTAGGCATCCACAAACTGTCTGCGGAAGGTGGTGTTGTTCAGCATGTTCTTGAACAGCGTCACAAAGCGGATATAGTCTGACCTACGCCCCAATGAGGTGGGATACAGTTGGTCGAAGGTGTACCACTCTTTCCACATGAACTGATTGATGGCATCGTTGACACTGAACACACCGTCAAGGTCGAAAACCGTAAAGCGGAACTTTCCTCCATCCTTATAGCGGAATCCCTTCACATTGTTCTGCGGCCAGTCCCAGTTTCTCAGATAGAACTGCAACGCCATATAGTTGGCATAGGCATCCACATCGAGCAGTCGGCGAATCTCTTCATAGGTTTCATCGTTGGCGGCATCTTCCGATAGTTCCACCAGTTCGTTAAAGCTGTCGGCAGTACCGCATTTCTGCACGTAGCCTGAGTCGGGATCCATTTCAAACAGGTCTATCTCGTCGTCATCCCATCCATAGTTGGCATACACATAGTCCTTGTTGTTGGCCTCACGCATGTTGAGCACACCCATATACTTACCATTTACAAACTCGTGTATAGGCCGATAGCTCTGCATGTCGAGATTGATGCCCGTTGATAGCGCAATCATCTGAAGAGCAGGATCACGGAAACGACAGGTATTGTCATTGCCACCATTGCGTATCTGCAGTGTCCTGTTCCTGATATAGGGTTTTTGCTGGAAGAAAGGATACAGCAGATTCTTCGACCCGCCGAACTCCTTGTTTCCTTTCAATTTAAAGGCCTTAGGAGTCCATTTTCTGCTCCATCCGCCACACATCTCAAGGTTCACGTCCTGATTGAACACCATCTCACCATTCTCCATATACGAGAAATTCACAGGTCGCTGCCAGTCCATAAAGGTGTTCCAAGGATTGGGATCGCCGTGTCCGGGAATACCGTTGGTGCCTTGAACCATCACTCCCATCTCGTCACTGTAGAAATGGGCACTGTCGCCTATCACCGATACCACTGGCAACGGATAGTCATAATCGTTCAGGATATAGGAACGGGTGGTCACCGTTGAAGGCAGTTTCCCGTCGGCAAAAAGGCGCAGTCGGAGACTGGTGGTAGATGAAATCTGAAAGATTCCGTCTGCTGAGGTATAGCCATTAGTGAGCGTGGGCAGCGATCCGTCGAGTGTATAGCGGAGCGTCGCACCGGCAGGAATGGTGGCCGTAGCCGTGAATACTCCAGTGAACAGCCTCGAGGGCTGGTCTATCTGCGGTGCGTCCAATTGCACAGACGCATAGGTCGTCTGATCATTGGGTGTGCCCAAGGTGGGCTGTCCCGTAAATCCCCAAGTGTTTCCCCCGTCGGTAGTGCGAGCATAGCTCACACGCTCTATTCCTGCCGGATAGGTCATACTGGTCAGCAGTTCGCCCTTTGAGTTGGTCACATAGAGAGTTCCTCCATCTACATCCAGTTTGAACGGTGCATTCTGTGCATAGATATTATTGCTGTCGAACCACACCACCTTACGTCCCTTCATTGGAATGATGCCCACCTTGGCCGGCATGCGCCATTTCTTCAGATTCTCGCCATCGTCACTCAGGTACAGGCCAGCCAGCGAAACACTCTTTGTGGTGGGATTGTAGAACTCCACCCATCCGTCAAAGTTGTAGGCAGGGCTTACAAACTCATCCACATTCGATACCATTATTTCATTGATAACCAGCGTATTACTACTCACCTGACTGTCGTTCACTTTAACCTCAACAGTTTTATAGATTCCCGACCCGTCGTTGGTTGCAGCCTTCACGCTGGCAGTTCCCACTCCTACGGCCGTTATCAGTCCGTTGGCATCCACCGTCGCCACACTCTCATTGCCCGATGTCCACGTCAGTCGCTTTATCAGTGCATTGGCTGGCAGAACCTCAGCAGTACACTGAATGGTCTCGCCCACCAACAGTTCGGTTTTGCCTACTGTCAGCGAAAGAGAGCTCACCTTTACCGGAGTACCGAAATATTCCAATTGGAAATTATCAAAGATACACCAGTTGGAGTTGATCCATGTGGCATTTTTCATTCCTATGGTCAGGGGATTGCCGTCCGATTCAAATTCAAGGGAATTCCAGTAGGCACCATTACCGAAGGCCACCGATGCCGAGTACATATTGTCCGGGAAATAATAATGCGGGTCCATCCATCCGTTTGGAGAATAACTCCAGCAACCACTCACCTGCTCGCCAAAGTCATAACTGAAGATATTGGCTATTGCGGTTTCCTTGTTTCCTGCATACAGCACGGTGGTCACTTCGGCCGTGTTGCCGGCATAGTCTGCATAAGCCTGCTCCCTGCTACCTGTCCTATAGAAAGCTTGCACAGAAAGGCGATATTTTCCTACAGGAAGACCGTCAATCTGCTGTTTGAAGTCGAACGTTCCGTTCCAGAACTCCATACAGTCATAATCCGCTTTCTGCGAACTGGCATCACTGGTCCATGTCCACCCTGTCGTACTATTATTGTCAAATCCTGCATTCTGCAGAAATTCGTCAGTAATATCCACCCATTGGGCATTTGCCGCACCAACAAACAGGCATTGGAGGCACCCCAAAACTATGCGTCGTAAATTCATATTTATTCTTCTGAGAAACGGTTTGGTTAGGTAAGTGTTAGTAATTATTAGTAATAATCTCGCTGCAAAGGTAATAAAAAATTGTTTGGAACACACTCTTTTACAAAAAAAATATCAAATTTGCGGTGAGATAAACACCTATCCCCCCTTTTCATTGTGGCCCATTGCTGTTGTGCTCTGTTTAAAGAACACATGCCCAACCGAACTTGCGCACAAGTTCCTGAAGCAATTGTCTGTCTCTGACAGGAATGGTAACACTGACTTTTTCTAGTCGAAGTCACCCTCACAATCACGTTCCGAATTCCTTCTCTATGAGTTCCTTTATCCGCCCTTCTTTGGCATAGGGGACGGTATCGACCTGTCGAAAATTACTTTTTTCTTGCTCAAACGATGGATCAAAGCCGAGAATATAGCGAGTTGCAATAAGAAAAATTATACGTGTTGGTGCAAAACCATAAACCTGATGCTTTAATATATGCTGAATACGCTCATGATCATCTGGAATTTGGCGTTGCATTACTTCATTATTATATAATCTGCGTACAATCTCCGTAATATACAGTCCAGACTTCATATATAAGTCAGCAAAAGTCTTCTGAGGTTCTTCGAAGATATGTGGATTCTCCTGTTCTAATAAGTCAACCATCTTTTTTACTACCCATTTGGGCGTATAAATCTGATTTGTCTTCTGTGGTGGAATGTAATCGAAGATATCCTCTTTCTGCGACTCATCGAAATAGTTAGCAAGTTCCTGTCTTTTCTTACGGAACTCCGCAATTGCATCGTCAAACACCACTTCATCGAACAGATGCCCGTTGAAATGTTTCGTTATTCCATTCTCATCATAATCACCGCCATCGCGCAGGAAGCGGAATTCGTCAAGGGTAATACTGGTTACCTCTTTGAACACATCGTCCTCAATGTCCTTGTCAAAGTTGTTGAGTGTCAGGTCTCCCTCATCATAAGCCATGATGAAACTGGGAATGGTACGGGCAAAGCCACGCAAATGTGCTCGGACTTCATCCTCCACACTGGCTTTCTTCCGTTCCTCCTTGTCCTTCTCAATACGTTCTATGACTTCTTTGGGTTTGTTGTTGATGATGTCATTGGTGGTCTCTTTGATGGCATCGTTCACAACTTTCATGACCTGTTCCATTTCTTGACGCAAGGTCTTGTCAGCAGCCTCCAACTCTTGTTCAGTGGTTGCCAGTCTGCGAGCCTCTTCATGCTTAACTTCTGCTATCTTACGTTGCTGTTCAAAATCACCCTTTATCTTCTCTATCTTAATTTCCAGTTCTTTCTGTGAATCTCTGACTATACGCTTCGTCTGGGCTTGCGAAAGTTCGTATTCTTCTGATGCAGGCCTGATGATGCTCTGTTCAACGGCAGTCTTCAGGCTATTGCTAACCTGATCAATGGCCGTCAGCACTTGGTCGGCACTTTCAGCCGCCACTGGTATCTCAGCTTCTATATCTTCGAAGGTTTGATAGAGCTTGTCGCCAAAAATCTGTTGTTCCTGGCCAATGATGACCTCTGTCGGGATAGCAACTTCACCATTATCGTCAACACTCACATCACATGCTTCGTCAAGGTCTGTATTTGTGTTATGTCCCCGCTCTTCATGTGCTTTATCCAACTTCTTCAGAATCTCACCCACTATTAACGGGGCGCTGAAGATATTGGCAATGTTCCTAAATAGCAGATTACTCATAAAGCCACGCTTTACCACCTCTTCACATTTTATTTTCCTCGGGATGCTTAGCACCTGACGTTCATCAATCTGCATCATTCTTCCCTCATCGTCTTCAGCTATGACGGGGAAGAAGTTTAGCAGCTGTTTGATGTTCTGCTGTCGTTCCTCTGTTGTGCCATTGCCTCCGGCTGTACCCTTCTTGAGATTATTGGCAAACTCGTCGTAAAGCATCAGCGTTCTTGCTGGGTCGAAGTCGAATACATAGGCATTGTCCTTTCTCACGATTTTTCCTTCGTCTGAGTATTCGTATGGGTTCTGCGCTCTGAAAGCAGCCTGCATATATAGCTGGGCACTCTGCATATTGCATAGCATCAGCACGCCGCTCCACTCAGGAATGGTAACACCTGTGGTCAGTTGGGTTACACTCAGCGTGATAGTCTTTTCGTGGGTCCTAATGGCTTCTTTCACCCGGTTGTAGGCTCTTACGGTCTCTGTGTTATCATCTATCGAACCGTCGCCTGCTGCAATCACCACTTCGTAGTCCGCAAAAGGAGAGTCGTTTTCCTTAAGCAGGCGAGCCATCGCTTTGGCACTGGCAACGCGGTTAAACAACCAGAAGGTATGAGCCATCTCTTTTTTAAGTTCTTCCGTTGAAAAAGGAAATTTTTCTTGTGTAGTCAACGCACGGAGAAATTTGCGCACGTCTGCCTCATGCTCAAACGTGCCGTCTTCTTTGGTTCTGAAAAATTCGTTCAAGTCGAAAGCATAGTCAATTGTCCCTTCCTCATCCAAGTTCATACCTTGCTTCACCTGTTCGCGCACGATGTCGCTCATACGATAGGTGAAAAGGTTCAGTCGAGGCATGTTTTCATACGGATTATGGTTATCGCTTACCCAATTTTCCTTGGCCTCCTGCTCATCGGCATAACTCCAGTTGAATATCTGGTGGTCGCTAAACTCTCCCGATGCGATGGCCTTGAAGGGCGTGCCGCTGAGATATAGTGTAAACTTGCGCTGGATACTGTTGAAGGCACGATCAGTACGCATGGTGTCCACTCCCTCATGGCTCTCGTCCACAATCAACATGTCCCATTTCAATTCCTTGACCCATTTCAGTTTGTCATAGTTGCCACCGAAATAGACGGAGCCTTTCAGACCTTGAAGACTTTCAAAACTTATCTGACCTGCGAAGTTCTCATCGCGTTTGGGGAGCCACTTTAATAACATATCTCTGGTCATCACACCTTGCCGACCTTGTAACGATTCGTTGTCACTCACAAAGCGGTAGCCAGACTGTCCGGCCAAGTATTTCTCATAGTCATCGCACCATGAGTTGGCTATTGACGGGCGATTAGTAACTATTAGAACGTTCTTAGCCTTCATCTGCTTTATTAATTCGTATGCAGTGAGGGTCTTGCCAAAGCGCGGCTTAGCATTCCACAAGAACTTGCCTTCGCCATTATTGGACTCCAGATAACCAAGTGTTTTCTCTACGGCCTGCTGCTGTTCATCACGCAATTTATAGCTGTAGTGCAGCCCCTTTTGTTGATAATCACGGCTTACAAACTCCTCGAAACACCGTCTCAGTTCCTGACCATCTATACGGAACCATTCGGTATGGTCGTTGCGCTCAATACCTTTGTATTCCGTCAGGTAGTCGTGGAAGTCATGGTCGCGGAAATAGGTGCAGTCATCACGATACATGGCGATGTCCTTCCATTCCAGTTTAAACTTGACGTCAGCAGTATGCGTCTGCTGCTTGATGCGCTTGTGCACACCCTGCTCCGTGTCACCGATTTTCAGCCACCCATTATGGCGTGCTATTTCAGGCGTGCTGTAGGCATACATCATCCTGACGAAGCTATTGAAGCTATGAATCCTCGTTGCGTCCATCATATAATGATAAGTTTTTTTTCATTTTTGTTTGTGGTTTCGGGGAATTTACCTAATTTTGCAGCAAACAATTATAATATTGGTATGACTGCAATACAAATGAATGCCGAGATTCTCCGCAACATGAGCATTATTGCCGAAGACGAGAATCTGCTGAAGCGAACCGCTAAATATCTGCGCAAACTTGTTGCAGAGAAGCAGGCTGACCCGACGCTTGTTTCCCGTGATGAGTTTTTTGAAAGCCTTAAGCGTGGAGAAGAGGAATATAAGCAGGGAAAAACACATCGTATAAACTCTGCAGAAGAATTGCACAGTTTCCTTAACAGCCTCTGACCTCCATGTATAAGCTTGAATACACCGATGAGGCAAAGTTGGAAATGCAGCAACTGAAGCGCCATGAGCCAAAAGCATTTCAAAAGATGACAAAAATGCTTCTTGAACTTATGGAGCATCCCCAAACGGGAACCGGCCACCCAGAGCCTCTGAAGGGTGAGCCGCAAGGACGTTGGAGCAGGCACATCACTAAGAAGCACCGCTTGGTGTACCGAATCTTCGACGATGCCATATTGGTGCTGGTACTTAGGGCCTACGGGCATTACGATGACAAATAGTTCCCCCATCATACCATTTCCTTTACTTTTGTCCTTATAAAGTTTCGCTCCTGCTCGTCCAAGCCGTATTTGTCGAACAGTTGCTCGTCTATCTCCGCAATACTCTTGCTCCAGTCGATGTCGGAAGAAGGGGTGAAGTCTTGGAGAGGGACATACTTCCACTTTTGAGGTGTTATATCTTGAGTCGTTTTCAGTACATTTAAAAGTGTCCTTGCAAATTTGGAGCAAACATAATGTTTGCAATTCTCAGCCTGAGCCCTATCCTCAAAATTGCCTATACTTATAAACGTCTCCGTGTTGCCAACTGCTTTATCGCCTATTACAGGAACAGTTATTGCTTCGCCAAAGATGCCAGTGCCACTGGCTTTGGGAAGAAATATCTTGTAACTATCTAAGTTAGATACATGCTTTATATAGTCTCTCCTTACATACATTATTGCTCTTTCATTTTCTGTTCTACCATATATACCTATATAATCTTTACCATCAGCTGGCTTACTTGAATAGAATACTTGTGGTAATCTCTCGAAAATATTGGTTGACACATCATATGCATGCCCTTTACTTAACTGAGACTCTGCTTCAGGATGTTCTTTATGCATTACATCGGTGAATCTGTATGCTGTGCGCGTAACCACAATTGAAGACATGCTACTAAAACCATCCTTGCTTTTAACTTTATGGATGATAGTGTTTAACTCAGGATATTTGGTAAAAATTTCAATTGCACCAAACTCGACTTTTGCATTATGATATGTGCATACAACACCTGCCTTTATGTCTTGATTGGGGAATACATTTTTACCATTTTCTTCATACCATAATGTTTTTAAATGTGTATCATTAAGCATTTTCATATTCCATGTATGTGGTGTAGCACCTGCATCAAAAAGGAATCTTGCAGGATGAATAAGCTCAACGATATAAGAAAGCTTATATGCCTCGTCTATGAAATAATGATAAACGGGTGGTTGCATTGATTCCTGTTCACCCACGGTTTCCTCCTGATACGGAGGATTCCCAATTATTACATCGAACTTCATAATATCTTGGTTTTTAGTTTGTTTTCTTTTAATATCGATTACTTTTATGGTTTTTCCCGTCTGCCAGTCCTTAATAATGCACAGAGAAGCAGGCGCTTCTGAGGGCGTTTCATCAAAAAGAGAAAGTTGAGTCTGCGGTGCCTCTTCCTTTTTCTCCCGCGGTATGCAATAAGTCAGTCCGTCCATCTGCCAAATGTTCCAGGAAATAATTTCAGCAAACTCCTGCAATAGCGTGTTCTCAGGTGCGGAACCGAAACGTGCCTCGTAATAGTCAACAAAGGTGCAGAACAAATTTTCACGAGCCAACAGCAGACTATCACCCTGCCACTCGTATCCGTAGGTTGTTCGGAAGGCCTGTCGAACCTGTGTAAGCCATTCGTCATTGCTAAGTTGCTGCTCGTTCACCATTCGAAGCTTGTTATCGAGTAAGCCAACGCGCTCATTAATGTCAATCGGTTCGCCCGTAGTAGCATCGTAGCGGGAAACAAGGAAGGGGGCTTCGCCGCAAGTAAGCTCCAGAGAGAGTGTATTGACTTCAATGCTGACATAGTCCACCATCATCTTTACTACCCAAGACGGCGTAAACACCTCAGCCATATCTTTGACCCTGTCCGACTGTTCCTCTTTCGACTTCAGAACACGTGGACGGATGATGGTTCCATGCTCTCCCGTAATCAACTCGCGTCGTATTTCGTCGGAATATTGATAGCCATCTCCTTTCGATTCATAATCGTGGGTACACCAAAGAATATTCCTTCCCGTTGTATGGTCGCGAAGTATTTGAGCCAAAATCTCTGGCGAGAAATCGTTTTCAAGTATATCTACCGCTTTTTCAGGCATCAGTCAGCAGTCAATGGTCTGACAAACACCCAAAGTCAGATTGGTTAAATTTTCAATTGGGTACTACATAATAAAAGTGTGGGTGCTTAACATCTGCTTGTTCCATCCATCGAGGCCTTCCACAGCCTTAGTAATAAGAACAAACAGAGTAAACACCCACGTTGAAGTATATAGACACCGTAAAGTGTGCTTGTGAGGACATGATTAGCCCTCGCAGCACACTACGGAGAGTATATACTACACCCCGTGGAGTTACCCTTGCATTTGTCTTGGATTACTAATTCGATTTGTGGAAGTTTCGATGGATCCAAAAACAAAGCGTCAGTAACGCCTTCTAATATGTAGTGCCCCACCCTATTACTCCGCACACCTCAATGTGCATCACAGCATATATGGGCAGATAGCATTTGCAAAGGTAGTGCAAACCAATTGAAAAACCAAAAGAAACAGGTCTTTTTTGAATCTTATTGAACAACAGTTCTTATTATTTGGGAGGTTAAAATGAAGCGCGCTGAAATAAATTATAGCTATAATTGCTGGAATTATAGCTAAAATTCAAAAAATTATAGCTATAATTTGTTCCAGCCATTCAACTATTAAAGTATAGAATTTATTCTATTTCTTGCCAACACTTATCATCTTATGAATCAATATGATAATAACAAAAAATGTAAAATATAAATTATGAATGATGAATGACGAATATTTCAGAAAAAATATCTATCTTTGCAAAAACAAAAAGATATCCGTTATGAAAAAGATTCTACTAACACTCACTCTTATTGCATCTTTAGTAGTTCAGGCCCAGACTGCCTTGCAAATCAACCTCTCCAATGGCGAGAAGTATCTGTTCAAGACCAGTGAGATCAGCAGCATCGACTTTTTGCATCATAACAAAGGGAGCAAGGATGCACCCTTTACTGTGACCGAGCTTCTGGATGCGTGCGCCAGTTTGGGGGCCGACGCCTATCTGGCCGAGGGGGCTGAAGTATATACACAAGGTGTAGTAAGCAAGATAAAAGAAGCCAGTTCTCAGTATGGTAATATCACTTACTACATCTCCGACACGGCCATGGGCAGCAAACAGATGTATGTATATCGCGGCAAACTGCTCAATGGCGCCAGAGCCACTTCTGTATCCGACCTGCATATCGGCGACACGGTGGTGGTTTGCGGAAAGGTGGTCAACTATAAGGGAAGTACGCTTGAATACGAAACTGGCAATTATCTCACCATACGCAAGGCCTTCAACCCCATCCTTCCGCCTGCCGAGCTTCAGGCTGCGTTATCACGCTTGGAGTTTCCTCAGAGCAAAGAGAATGGCAACTCCCGAATTATCATACACAAAGCACAGCTGAACGATGTGTCTATGGAAACGGGCATCAACTACGCCGTGGAATGGGACACGTCAAAGAAGGCGCAGCGATGGAGCTGCTACCAGCTGTACGAGAGTGTGCTGCAGTCCAACACCAGCCGCTCGGGCAGCACCTATCCCAACGACTTTTTCTTGCCGGACAACCTGCAGTTCGCTGCCGATCCTTACAAAGGCAACGGCTACGACCATGGGCATATTTGCCCTTCGGCCGACCGACTGAGCGCTGAGGAGTGCAATGCACAGACGTTTTTCCTCACCAACATGCAGCCGCAAACGCACTCGTTCAACGCCGGTATATGGTCGAGAATGGAGGATCAGGTGCGCACCTGGGCAGAAGCGTTCGACACGCTCTACGTGTGCAAGGGCGGAACCATAGACAGTGAGGATATGATCATCAGCTATATCTCCAACGACGAGGAGACCATCCCGGTGCCCAAATACTTCTTTATGGCCCTGCTGGGGAAAAGCGGCAACAGTTATTCGGCTTTAGGCTTCTGGGTGGAGCATGCAAGCATAGGTACAAAGACGCCCTTGACGGACTTTGTGGTCAACATCAGTCAACTGGAACAGCTCACCAGCATCAATTTCTTCCACAATCTGCCGGATAATGTTGAACAGAGCGTTGAGACCCAAACAGTTGAGCAAGTGAAAGAGCAATGGTTCAGGGCACAAACCCGATAAAAAGGGGAAAAAGAATCAAGAGCCTATCTTTATTCAATTTTTCGGATAAATATTTGGGGGTTCACAAAAAAAATTGTACCTTTGCAGCCCAAAAGCATGAAGTTGATAAGAATCATTCATAGCAAAACATTTGTATAATTCAATATTTTAAACAGAAATGAAAAAAGGTATTCATCCCGAAAACTATCGCCCCGTCGTGTTCAAGGACATGTCTAACGGCGATATGTTCCTTACGAAGTCCACAGCAAAAACCACCGACACAGTGGAATTCGAAGGCGAAACTTACCCCGTGGTAAAAGTTGAAATCTCAAGCAGCTCTCACCCCTTCTACACTGGTAAGAGCAAGCTCGTTGACACCGCTGGTCGTGTTGACAAGTTCATGAGCCGCTACGGTAAGGCTTCGAAGAAATAAGAGAGACCAATACTTTAAAAAGTCATAAAGGTGCGTTCAGGGTAGTTGCATATGCCTCGGAGCGCACCTTTTTGTTTCGTTCCAACACATGAAGAGATTATTTAACTACCGCTTCCTGCTGCTCCTGGTCGGCTATGCCCTCTGCATATCCCTACTCTATTCGTGCAGCAAGGATGATGACAACGACACTGCCGACACGTATAGCAGCAATTCAAACGACACGAATGAGGAACCGGCATTGGGCCGACTGGAAATGCCACGAGTGAAAGGGGGCAATTCTGTGGTGCTGGTGCATAAGACCAACGACAGCTATGACGTGAACTACTGCGTGGAATGGGATAAAGACAAGAAGGCACAACGATGGTCGGCCTATCAGCTGAACAGTGCGCTCTGCGCCCACAACACGACGCGCTATAAGAGCGATGACAACCAATATCCCAACGACCCGTTGATTCATACGGCCGACCGCCTGAGCGAGGACTACATATACGGCAGTGGCTTTGACCATGGACACCTCTGCCCTTCGGCCGACCGCCTGTATTCATACATGGCCAACTATCAAACTTTCTTTCTCACCAATATGCAGCCGCAGTATTCCAACTTCAACGGCAGCAACAAGAATGCCTCGGTAAACGAGCGTAGCCCTTGGTACCGGCTGGAAGGACAAGTGCGTTCGTGGGCCAACTCTACCACCACCGAAATGCTCTATGTGGTAAAGGGAGGCACCATAGAAGACCATCAGATCATCAAACGGATTGGCGGCAAACTCATTGTGCCCAAGTATTTCTTTGTGGCACTGCTGCTGAAAAACGAGCAGGGCTATAAAGCCGTGGGCTTCTGGATGGAGCATGTGGACAGTTATGCCGAGAAGTTGCCACTGGCCAACTATGCCGTGAACATCCGCCAGCTGGAGCGCCTCACGGGCATAGACTTTTTCTGCAACCTGCCCGATGACACTGAGGAACATGTAGAGACACTTCCTATAGAGAATGTGAAAAGAGCCTGGGGACTATAATCCCTGTGCTCTTTTCCTATTCCCCCTTTTTCCAACACAACAAGTATTTTTTCAACAATATGTTTGGCAAAGATAAAGTTTTTCCGTATTTTTGCAAATAAATCAAAAAAGACTATTACACATATTTTATTATATTCAAAAAACTCCAATGAGAACTATTTATGATTATACTGTCAAAGACAGAAAAGGAAAGGACGTATCGCTCCGCGAGTATGCTAACGAGGTTGTACTGATTGTCAACACAGCCACTAAGTGTGGCTTCACCCCTCAGTATGAAGAACTTGAGAAGCTGTACGAGAAATTCCGTTCTGCCGATTTTACTATTCTTGACTTCCCCTGCAACCAGTTTGGCCACCAGGCTCCCGGCACCGACGAGTCTATCCACGAGTTCTGCAAACTGAACTTCGGTACTGAGTTCCCCCAGTTCAAGAAGGTAAAGGTGAACGGTCCCGATGCCGATCCTTTGTTCAAGTTTTTACAGGAACAGAAAGGCTTTGCCGGCTGGGACATGGAGCACCCCATAGCTCCGATCCTCGACGACATGCTGTCAAAGGCCGACCCCGATTATAAAGAGAAATCAGATATTAAATGGAACTTCACTAAATTTCTCATCGACAAGAAAGGTATGGTAGTGGCCCGTTTTGAGCCTACCGAGAAGATTGAGAATATTGAGAAACAGATTGAAGCTCTGCTTCACTAAAAATCCCCCACACAAAGACTATGGAACATGTAAAATGTCTTATCATTGGCAGTGGTCCTGCCGGCTATACAGCAGCCATCTATGCCAGTCGCGCCAATCTGCAGCCCGTGGAATATAGCGGTATGCAGCCCGGCGGTCAGCTCACGCAGACCACAGAAGTAGAAAATTTCCCCGGCTATCCTCAAGGTGTGGATGGCAATCAGATGATGATGGACCTGCGCGAACAGGCCGAGCGCTTCGGTGCCGATATTCGCGATGGTGAGATCACCAAAGTTGATTTCTCGTCACGCCCCTATAAGTTGTGGGACGATAACGGTCGCGAACTGGAGGCCGACACCGTTATCATTGCCACTGGTGCCTCGGCAAAATACCTGGGTCTGGACGATGAGCGCAAGTATAACGGCATGGGAGTATCGGCCTGCGCCACTTGCGACGGTTTCTTCTATCGCAAAAAAACGGTTGCCGTTGTGGGCGGTGGCGACACAGCCTGCGAGGATGCCCTCTATCTGGCTGGTCTCTGCAAGAAAGTATATATGATTGTGCGCAAGCCTTTCCTGCGTGCTTCGAAAGTGATGCAGCAGCGTGTGATGGAACGCGAGAACATCGAGATTCTGTTTGAGCACAACACCCTTGGTCTCTATGGAAAGGACGGTGTGGAAGGTGCTCATCTGGTGAAGCGCAAGGGTGAGCCCGACGAAGAGCAGGTTGATATTGCCATCGACGGATTCTTCCTAGCTATCGGTCACAAGCCCAACACCGATATCTTCAAGGAATGGCTTGACACCGACGAGGTGGGCTATCTGAAGAAGATAGACGGAACGCCACGCACCAAGTTGCCCGGCATTTTTGTGGCTGGCGACTGCGCCGACCCAACCTACCGCCAGGCCATCTCTGCTGCCGGAACTGGTTGTCAGGCTGCCATCGAGGCCGAGCGTTTCCTGTTGGGATAAGAACGTTTCCTACAGTTCCATTATGCGCACTTCGCAGTTGGTCATACGTTCCACCTCTTTCATTGTCTTTCCATAGTGAACGGCCTGAATGGCCTTATTGACAATACCGTGCCCCACCGCCAACACGTGCTGGTTGGGGTACGTTGTTTTTATATAGTCAAGAAACTGTCGGGCACGTGCTTGCAGCACATCGAGCGGTTCAACATCGTCGGGCCATTCCACATTTTTCAGATCAGGGATATACTTTCCCGTAAAACTACCCCAGTCGCGTTCTCTCAGCAACGGTGTTGTGTTCACTTCCTTACAATGCGGCTTGGCTAGAATAGTGCAAGTATCGATAGAACGTTTCAAATCGCTGGCCACGAAAGTGTCTATCTGTTCATCCTTCAACTGTTCGGCCAACTCCTCTGCCTGCCGGATACCCACCTCATTGAGCTGTCCCTGCACCTGTCCCTGCATAATGTGATTGGCATTATCAATCGTCTCGCCGTGCCTCACCAAATATAAAATGGTCATTCTGTACAATAATTTTGGGTGCAAAATTACATCTTTTTCATGGAATATTCGTACATTTGCATTCAGAAAAAACAATTACTTAGTATGAAAATCCTACAAAGTTCTTTCTTTCGTGCCCTTACGGCTATTGCTGTGGGCGTGTTGCTCATCAAGTACCCCGACAACACTGTGACCGGTATGGTTATTGCCATTGGACTATTGTTTTTGCTTTCGGGAATTGTTTCTGTGCTCATTTACCTGAACGCCCGTCGCCATGCAGGTGATTATCAGATTTACGATGCTGAAGGCCGTATCATTGCTGGGCAGATGCCGATGTTTCCGATTGTGGGCATAGGCAGCATCATCTTAGGCGGTATTCTGGCTTTAATGCCCGAAACATTCATCCATTTCCTCATGTATATTGTGGGAGGAATCCTTATTCTGGGCGCTATCAATCAGTATGGAGCCATTGTTGCTGCCCGCCGTTTCGGGGCTGTCTCACTTTTCTACTGGATTTGTCCTTCGCTCATTCTATTGGCAGGGTTGTACGTCATCGTACGTCCCATGTCTCCACTCAGCACAGCCATGCAGGTATTGGGATGGATCACATTGTTTTATGGTATCATCGAAGCAGCCAACTCCATGCTGTTCTTTATTAGTCGCCGCCGATGGGAGAAAGCCCAACTGAATGCTAACACACCTGAAGCAGAAGAGGTTCTTACAGAGCCACTCACCAATACAAGCGAAGCGTGAAGGGAGTTCCTTCACGCTTCGTTCCTTTTTTTGTTGTTCTTATTTCTAATAGCTCTATTTAGACACCAGTAACAATTCCTTCTATATAAGTCTTGACGATATGGATGCCGGTCTTGTTTTCTCCTCCCGAGGGGATAATGAGGTCGGCAAACTTCTTGGTAGGCTCGATAAACTGCTCGTGCATAGGTTTCAACACCTTCTCATAACGGTCGAGTACCATTTCGACAGTACGGCCGCGTTCCACCACATCTCGACGAATATTGCGTATCAGTCGCACATCGGCATCTGTATCCACAAATATTTTCAGATCCATCATGTCGCGCAGTTTCTTATAGTGGAGCGTCATAATACCTTCCAGGATAATCACCGGCTTGGGTTCCACATGAATTGTTTCTGGCAGACGGTTGCTGAGCACGTATGAGTAAGTGGGCTGTTCCACTGCCTCGCCAGCTTTCAGCTTCTTAATATGCTCGGTGAGCAGTTTCCAGTCGAACGCATCAGGATGGTCGAAGTTGATAGCCTTACGCTCTTCATCGGTCAATCCTGTTGTATCATTATAATACGAATCGAGGGGTACTACAGCTGCACAATGAGGAGGCAGCGCATCAGCAATTTTCTTTACAACGGTGGTCTTACCAGAACCTGTTCCGCCAGCTATTCCAATGATTGTCATTTTGCTTCTTTCATTAAATAGATTAATGTTGGTAAGTGGTCGCTATAACCGTCGAGCCATGCTCCACCAGCATGTGTACGGAGAGTATTTCCTTTGTACTTGCCTTCTTTCTGGAACAGATAGTCGCGACGGAAAATCTCATGCTTACGGAATTTCAGTGTATTATAGTCGTTGGCACCTTCCTTATGCAACAGGTTAGGGGTCATCACTATCTGGTCAAAAAGGTTCCATGCTCCCTGATACTGCAGTGTTCCGGTACCTTTCTTCACCAGGGTGTTATACCACGGATTGTATAGTTCCTTCGGTCCCACTTCTTTTATTTCTGCCTTACAGCCCAGTTCCTTCATCATACTCTTGTTGGTAGGGTCGTCGTTCATATCACCCATCACTATGACCTTCACATTCGGATCATCCTTCACCAACGAGTCTTTCAACACACGAACCTGACGGCCGGCCAACTCACGATAATAAGAAGTGGCACCTCTACTGGGCCAGTGGCACACTACGACCGTCACATGTTCGCCGGCCAAAGTTCCACTCACGGTGAGGAATCCACGAGTGGCGCGGTCCTTATCCTGTGGCAAGTCATAGACATAAGGCACCAGTTTCACATTCCTCACGCTGAAGAACTTCGGGTTATAGAGCAGCGCACAATCCACGCCACGCTTGTCAGGGCCTTCGATATGACAGAACTTATAGTTTCTTTTTTTCAGAGAAGGCTGATTGCACAGGTCGGTAAGACACTTGGCATTCTCAACTTCACTCACACCAATCACTGCACAACCGATATTGGGCAACATATCGCTTCCCATCTCAGCGAGCACGCGCGACATATTTTTCAGTTTATGAGAATATTTCAATCCATTCCAGCGATTGCGCCCATCGGGCAAGTATTCATAGTCGTTCTTGCCAGCATCATGACAAGTATCAAACAAGTTCTCAAGGTTGTAGAAGCCAACGGCATAGACATTGAACTTCTTCCCCTGTGCCTGCATACTGACTGTTCCTAACAGAAACAGCACCAGAAAGGTCATAAGTTTTTTCATATCAGATATAAGATAAGTATAGTTGTTGCAAAGATACGAAAAAACGAATGCAATACAAAAGAAAAAGGATATTTTTTCTTTTTATTGCTGAGTGCCAGTATCTTCGGCGAAGCCAGAGATACGAAAAAACGAATGCAATACAAAAGAAAAAATGGAAAAAAAGAAGAAGGCTACATAAACAATTGTTCCAGCGAGGGAATAACGATCAATCCGCGATGCAGTTCCAACAGTCCACGCTGTTCCAAACTGTTCAGCACCCGACTCACATCCAGTCGGCTGTCACCCACCTCAATGGCCAACTGTCGCATCAAGATATGCAACTCCTTATGGCCAGCGGGATACATACAATGGTCTATGAAGAAACGCGCCACACGCTCATCGAGCGTTTGCGGTGCACGCCGCCATGCCCTGTGTCCCTGCTGCTGACTTTGTGCGGCCAAGATGTTGATATAATTGAGTCGGAAGATGAATATCTCGTCAAACAACCTGAGCACCTCATCCTTAGACAGAACGATAAACTGACAGTCGGTACGAGTGCGAAACGTGTGTGAATATCTTGGGGACATACCGAACAGTGCTTCTGGCTGCAACTGCAAGGGGGCTTGCAACTGTTCTATCATCCTATAGGTATGATCATCTCCTACTGTTTCAACCTCAAGTGTACCTTTCACCAGAAAATAGAGTTGCGTACAAGTATCACCCTCCCTTACAATCTGACGACCGGCAGGCAGCTTCTGGAATCCGAAACGTGTATTACCAACCATCTGCTGCAACTCTGTTCTGCTCAATCCTTGAAACAGAGAAAACTGCAACAGTTGCTCATAGAAAGGGGTCAATCCTATTTTTGAGTCAGTGGGAAGAATAAGACGTTCACTCATTGATTTTATCCTTCAACGAAGGCGAGTACCATACAGCAAACTGCCCGTCATCACCATCATAAATAATATAGGCCATCAGTTCGGGATGCTGGGCCAGCAAAGCCTTCACGCGGTCCAGTCCCATCACCATGAATGAGGTGGCATAGGCATCGGCTGTTGCACAATCGGCAGCAATGACCGTGGCCGAAAGGATATTATGCTGAACGGGATAGCCGTTCATCGGATCGATGGTATGAGCATAGCGGCGACCACCCTGATAGTAGAAATTGCGATAGTTGCCACTGGTAGCCATGGCTCGATCAGTAACATTCAGCACTGTTTGCAACTCCTGTGAGGTCTGCAGACTATCTTCCGTTGGTTTGGTCACTCCGATGCGCCACGGCAATCGTTTCGGACTGATACCCTGTGTCACCACCTCGCCACCTATCTCTACCATGAAGTTCTTCACGTTGTGTCGTCTCAGCAATCTGGCCACACAATCGGAACCATAGCCTTTTGCAATGGCACTGAAGTCGAGCATGGTGCGACGGTCTTTCTTATGAATCAGATTGTGTTCAGCATCATAAGTCAGCATATCCATGCCAACAATCTTCAGCAGACTATCTACTTGTTGGGCAGTGGGCAGACTGGAAGTTGAATCAGCCTCCGCCCCCGTTTTCTTTCCTTTGAACCCGAAGCCCCAGGCATTCACCAGAGGAGCCACCGTAACATCGAAAGCCCCCTTTGTATCGGCATTTACAGCCACCGCTTTCTTATATACCTCCTGAAACATTTCGCTCAGCTCGGGTTCCTCACCACGGTTAATACGGCTCACTGTCGATTTCTCGTTGAACATGGAGAACTCGCCATCCACCTCACTGAGTACTTTTTCTATCTCGGTTTTCAGGCTCTCATTGCTCTGATAACTGATGTTATAGACGGTGCCAAACACAAAGCCGTGCTCTGTCTGATAGGGAATATCACGCTGCATTCGTGCCACAAAGACTGTACCTGCCACCAAAAACAGCAGGAAGGGCACCTGCCACCACAGTTGTTTACGACGCTTATCGTTCAAGCCTGGTAATCCGTCACTTCCTATCATGATTGAATATTTTCAGTGATTAGTTCTTAATTAGATATCTACCGACACGTAGAATGTATAGCCCAGTGCCGAGCTGTCTTGTATGCCAAAGCCCGGCACATACCAGGTTTTGCCTAAATCGCCATCGTTGTGACTGATGCGCATGCGGTAACGTCCGCTCCATCCCAGGTGCAGCGGACCATACACTTTAGCATCAAGGCCAAACACCACTTCAGCCCAGTGCATACTACACTGAACATCGCTCATACCGAATGTAGCATCCCATCCCCAAACAGGATCCTGCAGACCAGGGTGGTTCACATCCACCTTATAGCTGGTGAAGGCATAGCGCAGTCCTGCAAACACACGGTTGCCTGTATGCTTCTTGTTCATGATGTTCACATCGGCACCAATACGGAAATAAGGCGCAGTGGTCTTGTAGCTCAGTTTGGTCACAACATCCTCGCCATGATTAGCCCTGCCGATACCCATTTCCACAATAGGGAAATACTGATCGTGCAGGTTTAGCCGGAGTGCACCCTCATACTGTCCGTAGTCAGATAGCTGCATCTGGGCGGCACCAGCCAGATCGAACGACACGGCAAAGCCCCGGAACAGAGGAATGGTGTCCTGTTCCAGTTTCAAGAAGCGCTGTGCCCCAGCCTCAACACTGCAGACCAGCAGGAGCAGCAGACTAAGGACGAGCCTTGAAATGGAATTGTAAATGGGCTGTTGAAGGGTCATAATCTACAAGGACTTTATTGATGATCACAGTGTCAATACCTAAATGGGTACTTCTCACTGACTTTATCTTATGGAAATAGGACAGGCCACAGTCAACCGATTCGAAGTGCGGGATGTCTTCTTTCTCCACCCACACGGTATCGGTCACAGCCATCCTTACGGTTTTCAGTACCAGTGTATCCACAGGATTCTGATAGCTCAGAGGCAGTTTCATCGAAGTAAGGTTCACTCCCCTGTTCAGCAAAAGAGTGTCTGTACCATTTCTGCGCTGGCTGGTCACAGAGAGTGTGTCGTGCAAGGTGTCGGCCAGTTGGCACACCAGTTCCACTTTATTCTGCACCGGGCACTCTATTGACGAGCACGAAGCAATACCCATCACCACATGCAGCACCAGGAGCAACATGCCGATTGCCCCTACTACCCTCTTGGCTATACCTTTCTTCTGACTCATCATATAGTGGTTTCTATCTGATAGTCATTACGATTGGTCGAAGAACGGCTCACCAAATCGGCCACGAATCCGGTAAGGAACAGTTGCGTTCCGATAATCATCATGGTCAGGGCCAGATAGAAATAGGGCGAGTCAGTGACCAGTCGCTGAGGAATGCCATTGGCCAGGCACCACAGTTTGTCGGCACCGATGAAGAAAGCAGCCAGGAATCCGATGAAGAACATCACCGTTCCCAGGAAGCCAAACACGTGCATGGGCTTTTTGCCAAAGGTGCTGAGAAACCAGAGTGTAATCAAATCAAGATAGCCATTGACAAAACGGTTCCATCCCATGAACTTCGATTCGCCATATTTACGAGCCTGATGCTGCACCACTTTCTCGCCTATTTTTGAAAAACCGGCCTGCTTGGCCAGATAAGGAATATAGCGATGCATCTCACCATAGACCTCAATATTCTTCACCACATCACGGCGATAGGCCTTCAGTCCGCAGTTGAAATCGTGCAGATTCTTGATGCCGCTCACCTTACGGGCGGTGGCATTGAACAGTTTTGTGGGCAGTGTTTTCGACAGCGGGTCGTAGCGTTTCTGTTTATAGCCCGACACCAGGTCTAATCCCTCTTCCTTAATCATGCGGTACAGTTCGGGAATCTCGTCGGGCGAGTCCTGAAGGTCTGCATCCATGGTAATGACCACATCGCCCTCGGCCTTGGCAAAGCCACAGTACAGGGCAGGACTCTTACCATAGTTGCGACGGAACTTAATACCGTGAACATGCTGCGAACGCTGTTTCAGTTCGGTGATAATCTGCCATGAACGGTCAGTAGAGCCATCACTCACAAAAATCACTTCATACGTATAGTGATGTTCATCCATCACGCGCTCTATCCAGGCAAACAGCTCGCCTATTGACTCTTCCTCGTTATAAAGAGGTATAATTACTGATATATCCATTGTTTTTCAAACTTTCTTCTTCAATAATGCAGCGATGGGCATACCCAGCAGAATGCCCACTATGGTGTTGGCCTGCAGCATGCTCAGCGCCAAGTCGATAGGACGAACGCTCTGCATGTCGTTCAACATCTGGTTGAACTCCTCTACTGTGGCATACTGGCTCAGCACTTGCTGGTTTTCAGGACTGTTCAACAACTGGTGGATGGACTGCAGGAAATAGCCGTGGTCAAGAAAGGCGAAATACACATAGTACACTACAGCCAACAACAAGGAGGCATGAAAAAAGGTTAGTGCCACATAGGCCCATCCACGAAGGAACGAGATGACGCCCCCACGACCATAGTCACGAAACACTTTCAGGCGCTGAGCCACAAAAAAGGGCGACGACAGGACGAGACCTACAGCCAGCATCGACACCGCAGGATTGCTTAGTCCGATGATGTAGCAAGCAAAGCTCACGGTCCAAAGAATGGCCAAAAGAAGACCGTCATAACGTACAAAAGCGCGCAGTTGTATTGTTTCTTCAGGGGTTATCATATTCTTCCTTAATAGAAATCTGCTGCAAAAGTACGAAAAAATTCAGAATATAACATATTATTATATACAATTAACGGAAGGTTTTAGAGGTATCACTCTAAAAAATGTTAAACAATAAGAAATATCTTCTAACGTCTAATTACAAACTCCTAACTTTTTATTACCTTTGCACCCGCTTAACGCGAAACATGGGCAAGTCCTGTACGGCCAGCTCCCTCGGAATCCTCCAGGACGGGAACGTAGCAAAGGTACTTGGTTGTAGCGGCGCGATACAGACCGCTTGCCCACCCGCCTCTTTAGCTCAGTTGGCCAGAGCACGTGATTTGTAATCTCGGGGTCGTTGGTTCGAATCCGACAAGAGGCTCAAGATAAGCGAAAGAAAGCCGGAACGCAAGTGCGTTCCGGCTTTCTTCTTTATATCATTATGTTTGCAGCCTGCAAACGGGTCGTTTAAAGTCTGCAAGCGATGTGCTTGCAGACTTTAAACGATCCGGATTCAGCCTCTTAGTTACCAGTCTTCTTCATCATCCCAAATATTATTTCTACGAGACTCTACTACTTCGGCATTAACATCTTCAGTAGTGTCAACAATAATCTCAGGATTAGAAGCGGCAACAATATTTACCAATTCTAGCTTTACCACTGCCAATTCAGGTATTTCATATATCTTTTTCATATCTTGTCAGATTTTGAATACGAATTAGAACAATTTCACTCACTTATTTAACCACCACTTTGCGGCCGTTTACGATGTAGAGTCCCTTTGTGGTCTTTTCCACCTTACGACCCTGCAGGTCATAGACTGACTTTTCACCATTCACAGTGATCTGATCACTGATTCCAGTAGTCTGTCCATCATCCTCGAACTGGAAGGTCAGCTGACGTGCACCAGCAGGAAGAACACTTACAGGCAGCAGAGCCTTTCCAGCAGGAATAGTTCCGGCATTCACCTTTACAAACTTGTTGCCGCTAAGACCAAGGTATTCTTCATTATCAACATAGGTAGGAGCGGTGGTGCCGAAGAATTTATTTTGTGCATCACTATACTCAGTGGCACCATCAGCAAAGTTGACAGTAACCTCGCTGGTGTTCACGCCATCGGCATTCTTGTTGTATAGCAGAACGCCCTGACCGCCCTTAATAGCCTCAGTAATCTTCTCAAGAGAAACCACTCCTTCATTAGAAACACCAGTTACACGCCATGCAGTATAGCCCTGAGCAGAAGAGAAGTCCATAGGATACTGAGAGCAATAGGTAGCAAGACCATTCTTGTTCAGAGTAACAGTGGCAGAAGATTTCTCAGGAATAGTCAATCGTACTTCATCAATTATGCCTTGTGTATTGGAAGTATTCCATACTATCTTAAGATAAAGTGAAGACACTTGTGCTGCTTCAGGAATAGTATATGAACGTTCTACGAAAGTTGTTGCACCATCTCCCGAACCTTCCATCTCAGTAAATTCACCTTCAGAACTCGTCGCATAGTAAGCAGAAGTTGTATATGTTCCTTTAACAGAGGCAGCTTTCCATTGATAGCTTAATGTCATATCACTATAACCTTCAACATTTAGCGGACCAAGAATAATAGACGCGTCTGAACCAGATGTGCTTTGATTCAAACCAGACTGTGTACTACCAGTTGAATTTTTGCCCTGTTTTGCATTTGAAACAGTATAGCCTGTAATTCCAGAATACACAGCCAGTACTCCACTTTTCACGCTATAAGAATCATTCCAATCTCGTGCACTACCGGTATTATTACCAAACGACTCACCAAACAACACAACATCACCACTTGGTGCAGCAGTCTTACCCTCTGGGGCAGTCACCGTCAGTGTAAACGTTTCGCTTCCGGCCTTATAGGTTTCATCCTCGGCGGTACTAACAGTAATCTCAACGCTACCACATGCAATTGGAGTAATCACAAGACCATCGATGGCTACAATATTTGCATTATCAGAAGTCACAGTGATTGGACCACCGGTGATGGAAGAATCATCAATGTTAAAGATTTCACCAAATTCAATGGCGTCATCAGCTACAGTAATTGTAGGAGTTGCAAGCACCTTTAAAGTGTAGCTTGTTTCACCAGGAACATAAGTATCATTTCCAGCAAAAGTAGCAGTAATTGTAGTAGTACCGGCTGCTACGATAGTAACTGCGCCAGTATTCTCGTCAACAGTAGCGACCGTCTCATCGCTTGATTCGTAGCTTACTGTCAAGCCTGCAGGGTTGGTCAGCTCATTTCCTTCAAAAGCTTCACCTTCACGTCCAATAGCGTTCTCGGAAGCGAAGCTCAATGTAGGAACATCCTTGCTAACGGTCAGTGTATAACTGGCCTCACCTTCCTCGTATGACTTATCGCCCGCAAAAGTTGCCGTAATAACTGTAGTACCTGCACCTGTAACAGTTACTTCGCCTGTTGTGGCATTAACGGTTGCCACGCTCGTAACACTTGATGTATAAGTCACTGCAAGTGAATGTTCGTTGGTCAAAGCATTTGTAAATACTGCATCAGTTGTCAACTTTTCAATTTCTGTTACTGCATAAGCCAGATCATGAGGATTCTTTTCAGTAACAATCAACTCATAACTTACTTCGGCTGGCAAATAATTGGCATCACCTGCGAAAGAAGCTGTGATAGTTGTTGTTCCGGCTTTCAGCATACTTAAAGCGCCTGTTGAGCTATTAACAGTAGCCACCGTCTCATCAGAAGAGCTATAGGCAACAGTTACCGCATTAGGATTTGTCAGTTCCTGACCAGCATATCCACTTGTCAACTTAACGTTTACTTCTGCGTCAGCAAATGAAATACCAGCATCCATACGCACAGAAGTGGTATAGTCACTTTCAGTCCTTATACTGCCTTTGACAAAAATTTCAACCTTAGAGATACGAACGCCAGTTCCATTTCCACTATCAGTTCCTGAGTTACTTGTAATACGTAGAGCTTTAGTACCAGACAAAGCCGTTCCATCAACAAATTCATTGACTCCTGTTTGGCTTGACCCAGATACAGTAACATCTTTCCATGTATTTGTGCCATCACCGATTGTCAAACTATTATATGAGGGACCACCGTAAGTACCAGCATAAATAATAACCTTCTTTAAGGTGCTTAAGTCAAAAGCTTCAGACTCAATGTAGCTGTCTGTATGGAATAAGCGATAGCCCGATTTGTCCGTTGTAGAACCACTATAGGTCCAAGTATCATACTGCAAAGTTTGGTCCAATTTAGCATGTGCGACATCATCCGACTCTTCTTCTTCCACATCTGCATATACAGCATAATAAGTAATATCACTTGTGCTCATAGTAGCAGTTGACGTGTTAACATAAGAAGGTGCAACAGATGCATCTGAATACTCGTCTGTGTACCAACCCACAAAAGTTTTTCCGCTGATGGTCTTATTAAACTCAGTTTCATCAGCTGGTGTATCTTTAGCAGTAGGGAATACAATTGCTCCACCTTCAGCTACACTAACTTTTCGGCTAACATCTCCATTAACTGAGAAGGTAACAGTATGAGTAGGTATAGCCTCAAAATTGATGGTCACCGTTGTATTTTCAGAAGGAGTTACAGTAAACACATTTCCACTTTGAGAAACGGTTGCTGAATTAGCTGGAGAAACGGTATAAGGCTCAGAGGTGCTTACGCGATAGCCATCTGCAGGAGTAGCGGTAATAAAGCTACCTTCAAGAGCAACTGTTCCATAAGAATTGTTATTGGATTGAGCAGTAATAACGTATGAAGGAGTTGCTACAGATTCAGTATTTACTCCCCAAAAAACAGCTCGTTCAGACGTACTTGAAAAAGTAATATCTGTATCACTTGCTAAAGGATTATCTAAAGTTATGACCTTGTAATAATTCGAACTACTTGCGTCACCATCGAAAGTGAAAGGAGGATTACCTTTAATACCTGAGTTAGAGGTAATGCCAGATATCGATTGCGCTGTACCATCTCCTACTTTATAAGTGAATCCAGTACTTTGCCCATTCCAAGCAGCGACATGTAAATGAATATATTTCGTACCAGCAGGAGCCTGAAATGTTGCAGAAGCGCCTGCACCATTCTTTCCCAATTTGGTACCATTATATTGCGTAGTATTAACATTAACTATGCAAGAAGAAACGGTTCCAGTACCACTTGAAGGAAGCGTAACATTACTTGTGTAGAGGGCAGAAAAATCACTCTGTGCCCACGCAGTACTTGCTCCTCCTACTACCATACACAGTAGTAGAACCCAGAAATTAAGTAAAGTTTTTTTGTTCATGATATATATAAATTATAGTTAATAATTTGCTCTTCGTGAAATAAAATATGTAGTTTGTAATGTAATAATTATTTTGACGCACAAATATAATAAAAATAGTAATACATTCAAAATGTTTAACCTATTTTCACCATAAAAAGAATATATATGCACTCAAAGAATGTATATTTATTACACTAAAGCGCGCGAGAATCGCACGGAATTCACCAACTCCTCCTTCGGACTTCTACACGCGAATTATGAGCATGTTGCGAATTTTTCACAACCTACTGAAAATCAACAAAGTACAATTTAAAACTCCAAAAAGGCATCCACTTTTCCTTAATACGCCCCGAAAACTGGCTACAATAGAACGGTAGTTATACCGCAACTGAATGAAAACTATACTGCAACTGCCATTCAGTTGTACTGCAATTGCCGTTCAGTTGCAGTATAAGAGTTAAAGAATTGCGATATAGGATTCATTCAGTTGATGTATAACGGGCTTTTTATTACAATTTAGGCGAATTTTGTTAGCTTCTCCGTTCTAGTTTGCGATTTTTATTTGTCTTGATTTTCGAAAATCGAAATGAATAGATATGCAAGACCACCCATAGTAACCAAGAATTAAAACGACTGCAAAGATACAAAAAAAGGTTCAATCCTATAAATATATAAGGTAAGAGCCGAAAAACAGACTACATAATAAAAAGGGTCAGCGTACTACTACTTTCTTGCCATCCACGATGTAAATGCCGCGCGGAAGCCCATATAAGGTTGTCGAGGATTGGGATTTTATTTGCTGGCCAGCCAAATTGTAGATTGCCTTGGAGTTGGAGCAGCTGTCTGTCTGCACAGCCTGTATAGCCTGCACGGCAGATGGCAGCTCTGCAAGGATAGATGACTGCTTAGTGGAGCGTGTTGAGATGAGGTAGGCCTTGTGTGCCGGATTCTTGAAGACAGCTCCATCTGTTGCAGTCCAGTTCCATTCCATCTGGTAGTTTTCGTTCTCACATAAAGTGTAGTAGAATGTGCCGCCGTGGGTCAGTTGGTCCTCGTCGGAGCCTCGGAGCTGGTTTCTTGAGTCCAGGCTTTTCTTCTTCGTAGTAGGTAGCATGGTATATCTCCCTGGTTGAGCACCAAGTACAACGGCTTGTCCTGCGGGCAGTACGGTACCAGCTGTCGTGTAGTGTTGGCTGACGTCAAAGCCTTCGCTCGTCTCGCGGAATGTGTAGGCCTCCATGCCTTCGGGCAGCAGGAAGCTCTGGTCGCTATAGTAGAACGTGGTGTAGCCCGACTGTGGAATCTCCACAGTGACAAACGGATGGCGGAATTTGATTTCGAAGCCTTGAAAATTGACCCATTGTGTGCTGCTGGAGATTGTTGCGGACAGAGTCATTTGGTGATTATCCACGATCACGTCTTTCAGTTCTGTCTGTGCCAAGTCGCTGGTTAACGTCTGTGCCGCACCGGCAGTCGTCTCGGCGGCTGTCATCATCACTTCGTTGTCTGCCACCGTCTGCCTCTCAACCACCATTCCCGTCACGGTGTTCGTGGCCTTGGCAGCCACAACAGGCGCCTTGTCTGTATTGTCGTTACGATAGAATGCGTGTAAAACAATGTCGTAGATGCCCAGCGGTAGGTCAGTTTGCGTTTGTGTGAGGGTGAACGGCTTGTGGAAAATCTCGATGTTGCCGTCCTTAATGGTAGTTGAAGCGGTTGTCCAGTCGGTCGTTGTCGCATTTCCAAGCATGTCAGCGTTGTCGAACAGGTCTGAAACGTCTATGCTGCTAGTGAGACCTTCCGCTACGGCCACAATCAGTTTGCGAGTGGCCGCACGCAGTTCTGCCACCGTTGCATCGGCATTCAGGTAAACTTGGGCCGCAGCCTGGATGTCTGCGGCATAAACATCTTCTTTTCTTGAGTCAGCAATGGCTTGGTGGAGGGCAAAAAGCTTCTGCCTTTCCTTGTATTTAGCGTATGACTGGGAGGAAATCTCTTTCGGCGCAATAAAAGCCCAGTGCGTGAAACCGCGTCCGTGGCGTGTGGTCAGGGGACCACCATAGGCATAGGACACGTCGAGGTAGTCCTTTTGTGCATCTGATATCAAGGCATACGTGCTACCAGCGGCTGTGGATGCCTCTTGGCACGTGAAAGTGGCTTCCTCAGCCGAACGGTCGCTCCACACGTTACAGGCATCCGGGAGACATCCAATGTACACGTTGGACTTGTCCGCCATCGAGAGTCTGACTTTGCCTCCAGCCAATTTCGTGACTTTGACTCGGAATCGGTTGTCCAAGCTGCGGTCGCCTTTTGCCAGACGCTGTGCCACCGATTGGGTGTTCCAGCTCATTCCATAAGTGACGAAGGCGTCGGCATCCACGTTGTAGAGGTAGAGGACTTCTGTGGCGCTGATTTCCGCTAAGGACTTGGATGGCAGTACAGGCTTGGACCATGCATTCTCATCGCCGTGTGAAGATGTCTCGTCCATCACGGACTGGAGTTCTGCGGGACTCAGCGCATAGTTGTAGATGCGCAGGTCGTCAATTCGTCCATCCATAGACGGCACGCTCGCGTCTTGTCCACGACCGATGTAGTTGCACACGGGCCGGATGTCTGCGAGTCTCACAGAGGACGCCGCGCCAGTTCCACTCGGCTCACCATCGAGATAGACCTTTGTCATGCTCTCGCCGATGGTCACGGCTACATGATGCCAGCCTCCGGGCAGCTTTCCGCCACTGATGGTCTGCATACGCTCGCCGTCTTGTAGCGTCAGCACGAGGTTTCCCCCTTGGTTCAGGGAAAGGACGGCTTGGCTTGTGTCGTTAGCAGCGAAGTCAAAGAGGCGGCAGTTCTCGGCCAAGTAGCCTGGATTATACACCCATGCAGCGATGGTGGCTTGTGCCAGACATACAGCAGAGGGTGGGATGCGAATATCATTCGCCGAGCTGCCATCATACTTCGCCACCAGTCCACGCTGTCCACTCAGGGCCGCCTCCACGGGTTCCGATTTGTCGGAGCGGTTCTGGGAATAGTCCACACTTTGCAGGGCATAGTAGTAGATGGTGTTCTGGCGACAGTCGTTGTCGATGAAACAGGTATCCATGACTTGGCGTCCTATGACGTCGTATTCAATTGTTCCAGCCGCGTTCTTTTCACCACGGAGCACCATATACCCGTTGAAGTCCTTGTCCTGGGTGTTGGCTTCCCAGCTGAGTTCGATAGTGCTTATACCCGACTTAGCTTTCAGTCCCGACGGAACGGTGGGAGCTTCTTGTTCGCAGGGCGCATCGATGGGTAGGAGTTTCCACAGTTGGTGATCGTCGGTAGCCTCGGCGCACAGGCGCACGGTGGCGTTGTTGGCCGAACTTCCACCAGCCACCTCAAGATAGAGTCCCGACTGGTAGTTGCGAATCTTGTAGTATCCGTCGCTGGCATACTCAAAGGCCCAGCGCTGGTTCTCTGCCTTTGTCACGGGATAGACGCTCACCGTGGCTCCGGGTTTCACTTGAAAGCCCGCAGTTTCCAAGTTCATGTTCTCATTGCGCAGGCTGTGGATATAGAACCCCGTGAGGTCGCCTCCGTTGTCCTTCAGAGCCTCCAGTGTCCATTGCTGGTAGGGGTAGTCCTTGTCTTCGTACTGGCCAACGGCTGCCGAATTGACTGTGGAGCCGGACAGGATTGTCAGCACCTTCTGGCTTTTCTTGTTGACTATGATGTAGTTGCTGCATGTCAGCGGACAGAGAGGCACGTCCTCGCCTTGGCATATCTGTATGCTGCGCTCGGCACTTTGCTGGTACTTGTCGCCGTAACGGTAACCGCCGGGCAGGAAGACAGGATAGGTGTAGGCGGGGCCATAGCCGTCGAAATACACAGCTTTGTCTGTACTTACCAGTTCATAAGTGCATGGTGAGGCCTGTCGCTCACTGGTTCCTGCAAATGCCTTGATGCGACCGTCGGGCATCCTATAGACAGCAGCCCCAGTCCATGCAGCACGATTCTCGGCATAGCCCAGACGCATCCCGCCAGTGCTGGTGGCCAGACAGAAGTCGCCTCGTGTAGGTCCTACCGTTCCCCACCAGATGCCATTCTCCAAACCGTATTGTGCGCCCACGATGCCTTCCATCACGTTGTGCAGCTCGTCGTTCGTAGCCACCTTGCCGTCGGCTTTCACAGTAGTATAGAAATCGGCATAGTGGTCGAAATCGCCGGCCAGCTGGTGCGTGTTCCCTTCATCGACGTATGGTTTCATGTGCTGATACCATTCCATGGCGCCATCGTTGTTGCAGGTGTTGCCGGCGCAGATGCGAATGCCGGCAAGTTCGGGATCTTCCTTCAGCAGTTTGGCCACAGCCTTGAAATCGTCCTTCGTTCCTTGATTGCTGGCAGTCACGTCCGGCTCGTTGAAGGGAGCGATAGAGACCACGTTCAGCCCGTAGTCTTGTACATATTTTACAGTTGCCTTGATGACCTTGTACCACTGTTCGGGGTGGTGGGTGAAGATGTCCACGTTAATGTCCACTGGGTCGCTGTTGAGTAGAATGCCCGCGGGCTTGCTCAGTGCGATATGCTGCAATCGCGACCGCAAAAACCTCTGCTGCCGTGCAGACAATGTGCCATCGGCATTAACAGGGTCCATCACCTGGAAGGAGACACGGCCGTAAGTGAGACGGTCGGCACCGATGAAATTGATGCCACGCAACACATTGCCCTCGTCATCCCAGGCTGTGTCCATGCCCCACTTGATGGGTGTCGGCTTTCCTGTATCCGAGACGCTGAACGGCACTTTTACGATGTTGCTACAGCATGACTGCTGAGCTGACATCCTGCAACACAGCAGGAAAAGAATCATGAAGAGCGGAGATTTATTGTATGTCATATTTGAATATATTTTTTTGTTAACCCCAAATTCCGCAGCACTTTGGTTTAATATTCATTATAAGTTCTTGAGAAACAAAAAGTTTTTCGACTAGCGAAGCGCAGAGCCGAGCAGTCCAGGATTTTGCCATGTCAGATTTTTCACTTACCTTAGTGCTGCGTTTAACGACAAGCAAAATCATCAATGACGTGCCAAAGGTACAAATGAAATCTGAAAAAAGCACTCCTTTTGGAGGAATATTTCATGTGAGAGAGCTTTTTTCCCGTTTTGTGGCTCCGATTATAGACAAAGTGCTGGGCATCCGGTGCACATCATTCGGCTATCAGTATAGTGAGATTGTAGGTTCACTGGCAAGCGTCTACTTCTGTGGTGGCGACTGTGTGGAGGATGTGACCAGCCACTTATGACAGCTTGCTGGCACTGCGGGGATGGAAGAAGGAGGAGATCAACGGCATCGAGTATGAGCTGAACTCCATCACCGTGGAAAAATTGGAGGGGAAGGCATACCGCCTTGTCATACAGCGAGAGCGACGCACGGATGGGGAGCGGGACCTGTGGGAGGGAGAATACACCTACCGCTGCATTGACACCATAACGTGAATCTCTAAACGAAAGATTATTAGTTGCGGATTTTAGGATAATAAAGAAAAACGCTTCTTTTTTTGTACCTCTACTGAATTATTTAGGTTAAATATATGGCGATAGAAGTTTAGTATTTCAGAGATTATTTATAAATTTGCAGGCGAAACTTGAATAACTAATCCAAAAGGATACATATTATGACCCGAAGGATGTTATGCAGCGTATTGCTGGCTTTGGTGGCATTGGTTTGCCAGGCAAGGGTTTACGACGTGAAGGATTTTGGGGCCAAGGGCGATGGCAAGACGTTGGACCATGTGGCTATCAACAAAGCTATTGAGACCGCTACGTCTGAGGGTGGCGGACAGGTGGTGGTGCCTGCCGGTACTTACCTGTGCGGCAGTATCCGCCTGAAGAGCAACATAGACCTGCACCTGATGGCGGGAGCTAAGATTCTGGCTGCGCCTGCCAGCATGAAGGCCTACGATGAAAGCGAGTCATTCGGTGGGTTCCCGGAGTATCAAGACGGTGGCCATACCTATTTTCACAACTCCCTGATATGGGCTGAGGGACAGCAGAATGTCAGCATTACCGGCAGGGGTATGATAGACGGTGAGGGCCTGACAAAGCGCGACACAGAGAAGGGCGGCAACGTGCAGGGCGGCAGCATAGGCACCGGCGATAAGGCGATAGCGCTGAAGTTGTGCCGCAATGTGACCATACGCGACATAACCATTTATCGTGGCGGACACTTTGCCATCATCATCACAGGCTGCGAGATCGGCACGATAGACAATGTGACCATTGACACTAACCGCGACGGCATAGACATAGACTGCTGCAAGTATTTCACCGTGAGCAATACGAAGGTGAATACGCCCAACGATGACGCTATAGTGCTGAAGAGCTCATACGCCTTGAAAAAGGCTGTGGCGTGTGAGCATATCCTTGTGACTAACTGCATCGTTACGGGTTATAAGCTCGGCACGTTCCTCGATGGCACATACGTGCCGGAGAAGGTGAACTGGGTATGCGGGCGTATCAAGCTGGGTACGGAGTCTAACGGCGGCTATCGCAACATCACGATATCTAACTGCACCTGCATGTGGAGCAGCGGCCTGGCCTTTGAGGAAGTGGATCAGGGAAAGATGGAGAACATCGTGGTCAACAATATCTCGCTGAACCATGTGCACCACTACCCCATCTACATCACTACGGGTTGCCGTAATCGCGGCCCGAAGGAGGTGACACAACCTTCATCAGCACGTGACATATATATAAATAATGTCATCGCCAACGATTGCGATTCGCTTGCAGGCATTATAATCACGGGCATGGAAGGTGAGCCAATACGCAATGTCTCACTGAGCAACATACGCATACAGTATCGCGGCGGAGGCAAGAAGGTGGACAAGCCTTACCGCGAGCAGGGCACCAACTACCCGGAGCCCCGCTGGGCAGGTCCCACACCGGCATACGGCCTCTTTGCGCGCCACGTTGATGGACTGTACATGCACAACGTGGAATTTGAGCTGATGCGCCCTGATGAGCGACCAGACATCATACTGGAGGATGTGAAGAAATAGCCCCCAGCGCTGGAGCACAAAAACAGAGAAAATATCTTATAACTAACAATGAACAAAGGAATTATTATCTTGGCAGCCGGATGGCTGACTATGGCGCAAACCGCATGGGCCCAACAGGATGAATGGACACTGGAACAGTGTATTGCCCACGCCATGGAGCATAACATCACGCTGCAAAAAGCCCGCCTCACCACACAATCGGCCGAAGAGGATGTGAAGGGGGCACGGGCTGCACTGATGCCATCGCTATCGGCATCTACCAACCAGAGCCTGGGCTACCGTCCCTGGCAGGAAACGGGATTATCGACAGTGGCCAACGGCATCGTAGAGACAGAGGTAAAGAAAGGCTACTACAACGGCTCGTACGGACTGAACGCTTCGTGGACACTGTGGAACGGCAACCGTAACCGCAACACTCTGCGACAGAACAAACTGACCGTCGAACAGAGTCAGCTGCAGACGCAAACCGCCGCCAATAGTATTCAGGAACAGATAGCCCAGTTGTATGTACAGATACTCTACCTCACAGAAGCGGTGAAAGTGAACGAGCAAACACTGGAAACGAGTAAGAAGAACGAAGAGCGCGGACAGCAGATGCTGGAGGTGGGAAAGATGTCGAAGGCCGATGTGGCACAGCTGTCTGCCCAACGTGCCACCGACGAATATAATATAGTACAGGCGCGCGCAAACATTTCTTTATATTTACTGCAACTGAAGCAGCTGCTCGAACTGGACACTACCGACCCGTTCAGCATTGCTATTCCCAACACTTCCGACGAACAGGCACTGGAAGAGATTCCAAGTCTGCAGACGGTGTTCGAACAGGCACTGGGCATCCGACCAGAGATAGCCAACAGCGAACTGAGCGTGAAAAGCAGCGAACTGAGCGTGAAGATGGCAAAGGCCGGATACTCCCCCACCCTCAGTCTGACAGGAGGGGTGGGCACAAGCACCAACTCGCAGTCTGACAATGAATGGGGCAAACAGATGAAAACAAACTTCGACGCATCGGCCGGCCTGACGCTGAACATCCCCATCTTTGACCAGCGACAGACAAAGACCGCTGTGCGCAAAGCCCGAATACAGCAGATGCAGGCCCAATTGGACTTGGAAGAGGCTAAGGACGACCTGTACCAGACACTCGAAAGCTACTGGCTCGATGCAGAAACGAATCAGCAGAAACTGCGGGCTGCCATGGAGACAGAACAGAGCGAACAGCACAGTTTCGACCTGCTGCAGGAACAGTTCAACCTGGGACTGAAGAATATCGTGGAACTGATGACGGGAAAGGACCGCCTGCTCTCGGCCCAACAGAACCGGCTACAGAGTAAGTATCAGACGCTGCTGGCGCTGCAAATGCTGAAGTTCTACAGAGGAGAGGCTCTCAAATAGTAAAAACAAAAAAAGGAAAAACAAAGATATGAAAAGACTTTGCAAAGCAGGGATGATTGCCCTGACAGTGCTCACACTGACGGCCAGTTGTGACAAGAAAGCCACCGTTGACTTCCAGACAGCAAAGGTGGAGAAAGGAAATATTCAGACTACTATCACGGCTACGGGCACCATCGAACCGGTAACGAGTGTGACCGTGGGCACACAGGTGAGCGGTATAGTGAGCAAACTGTATGTTGACTACAACTCGGAAGTGAAGAAAGGACAGGTGATTGCCGAACTGGACAAGACCAACCTGACCAGTGAACTGAACACGGCAAAGGCCAACCTGAACAGCGCTCAGAGCACACTGGCCTATGAAGAGGCTAACCACAACAGATACAAAACGCTCTACGACAAGGGACTGGTGAGCGCCGACGAGTATGAGACGGCCCGACTGCAGTACCTGAAAGCGAAGGATCAGGTGACCACTGCCTCGCAGAATGTTCAAAAAGCGCAGACCAACTTGGGCTATGCCACCATCACCAGTCCTATAGACGGAGTGGTACTGTCAAAGAGCGTGGAAGAGGGACAGACAGTAGCGGCATCGTTCTCAACGCCTGAACTGTTTTCGATAGCACAAGATCTGACAAACATGCGCGTGATTGCCGACATCGACGAGGCTGACATAGGCGGTGTGAAGGAAGGACAACGCGTTTCGTTTACCGTGGATGCTTTCCCCGAAGACCATTTCGAAGGTCAAGTAACCCAGGTGCGCCAGCAGGCCACAACGGAGAGCAATGTGGTGACATACGAAGTAGTGATCTCGGCACCGAACAACGACTTGAAACTAAAGCCGGGACTGACGGCCAACGTAACGATTTTCACTCTGGAGAAGAACGATGTGCTGACGGTGCCGGCAAAAGCGCTCCGTTTTATGCCCAACGAGGCTCTGCTCAGTGAAGGGCAGACCATCGACGACGTAGAGGCTCCGCAGAAACTATGGACCCGCGAAGGCAACATCTTCAAGGCTCACGCAGTGGAGACAGGCACCTCCAACGGCATAACGACTGAAATAGTTAGCGGCATCAGCGAGGGTACGGAAGTTCTGGTTGACTTCAGCATCAGCGGTGGCGAACAGAAAGAGGAAGAACAGGCTGCCAACCCATTCATGCCAAGACCAAAGAACAACAAGAAGAAGTAAAAAAGTATGGAGGATAGAAAGGTAGTCATAGAACTGCAGAACGTGAAGCGATATTTCCAGGTGGGCTCGGAAACGGTGAAGGCACTGCGGGGCGTATCGTTCAAGATATACGAGGGGGAGTTCGTTACTATTCAGGGCACTTCGGGCTCGGGAAAATCGACGCTGCTGAACCAGCTGGGATGCCTGGACACGCCCACCAGCGGAGAGTATTTCCTGGACGGTGTGTCGGTGCGCACCATGTCGAAGACGCAGCGCGCCCACCTGAGAAACCAGAAGATTGGTTTCGTGTTCCAGAACTACAACCTACTGGCCAAGACTACTGCCGTGGAGAACGTGGAACTGCCACTGATGTACAACTCGAAATATAATGCTCAACAGCGACGAGAGGCTGCCGTAAAAGCTCTGAAGGCTGTAGGACTGGGCGACCGGCTGGACCATAAGTCGAACCAGATGTCGGGCGGACAGATGCAACGTGTGGCCATAGCCCGCGCACTGGTGAACGATCCGGCTGTACTGCTGGCCGACGAGGCTACGGGTAATCTGGACACACGCACTTCGTTTGAAATGCTGGTACTCTTCCAAGAACTGCACCGTCAAGGGCACACCATCATCTTCGTGACTCACAATCCTGAAATAGCGGAATACTCGAGCCGGAACATCAACCTGCGCGACGGTAAGATTCGGGAAGACACCATTAACACTAACATCAAATCGGCTGCTGAAGCACTGGCACTGTTGCCGAAACCTCAAGATGATTAATGCAATATGAACATACTGAACCTATTTAAAGTCAGCCTCAGGGCTGTAGCAAACAATAAGATGCGCTCGTTCCTGTCTATGCTGGGCATCATCATCGGCGTGGCTGCCGTGATTATCATGATGAGCATCGGACAAGGGTCGAAAGAGAGTATTCGCAAGGAACTCTCAACAATGGGCACGAACCTGCTGACCATCAGACCTGGAGCCGACATGCGTGGCGGTGTGCGTCAGGACCCGTCAGCCATGCAGACGCTGAAGATGGCCGACTACGAACGCATCTTGCGTGAAAAGAAATTCGTGACAAAGGTGTCGCCAGAGGTGACTGCCAGCGGACAGGTGATCTACGGCAATAACAACACCAACACCTCGCTTTATGGAGAAAGCCCTGAATACCTGGACATCAAACTGTGGGACATCGAGGAAGGCGAGTGCTTCACGGAGGAAGACATCAAAAAGGCATCGAAGAAAGTGGTGGTAGGAAAAACGATTGTCACCGAACTGTTTGGCGAAGGGGTGGATCCTATCGGCAAGACCATTCGATTCAAGTCTATACCGATGACCATCATCGGAGTACTGAAATCAAAAGGCTACAACTCGTGGGGAATGGACCAGGACAATGTGATGATAGCCCCCTACACCACGGTGATGAAACGTATTGCCGCCCAGACTTGGTTCTCAAGCATCGTATGCTCGGCGCTCACTGAGGAACTGAGCGACGCTGCCATTGAAGAGCTGACCCAGATACTGCGCGACAACCACAAACTGAAAGGCGACGCAGCCGACGACTTCACTATCCGTTCGCAAGCAGAGATGATGGAAACAATGTCGAGTACGATGGACACCGTGACGCTGATTCTGGTGGTGGCGGCCGCTTTCTCGCTATTAGTAGCCGGTATCGGCATCATGAACATCATGCTGGTTTCGGTAACGGAGCGCACAAAGGAAATTGGTCTGCGTATGGCCGTGGGCGCTACAGGTCCTGTAATCTCGTTCCAGTTTCTCATTGAATCGGTACTCATATCGGTGACTGGCGGACTGCTGGGCATCATTGTGGGATGCGGAGTGAGCGAGCTGATTATTCCACTGGCCGGCATGCCATCGAGTGTGCCTGCATGGAGCATCTATGTTTCCTTCCTGGTGTGTGTGGCCATCGGCATCCTGTTTGGTTATATACCCGCACAGAAAGCGGCCAACATGGATCCTATCGAAGCCATCAGGCATGAGTGAAGAGTGAAGAATGAAGAATGAAGAATGAAGAATGAAGAATGAAGAATGAAAATAGTTCTCCGCGATGGCGAAGAACTATTTTTTTATAGTAGTTATACTAACGTACAATTATTTTGCGTATGCCACAGAACGGGTTTCGCGAATCACGGTGATCTTCACCTGTCCGGGATAGGTCATCTCGTTCTGAATCTTGGTAGCAATCTCACCGCTGAGTGCTTCGGTCTCGGCATCGTCCATCTTATCGGCACCAACGATAACACGCAACTCACGACCTGCCTGGATGGCATAAGTCTTGGTAACACCGGGATAGCTCATGGCAATTGCCTCAAGATCGTTCAGACGCTTGATATAAGCCTCGACAATTTCACGACGCGCACCGGGACGTGCACCACTGATGGCATCGCACACCTGTACGATAGGAGCCAGAAGAGTCTGCATCTCCATTTCATCATGGTGAGCACCAATAGCATTGCAGATATCGGGTTTCTCCTTGTATTTCTCAGCAATCTTAGCACCATAGAGTGCGTGTGGCAGTTCGCTCTCCTCATCGGGCACCTTACCAATATCGTGCAACAGACCGGCACGCTTTGCCTTTTTAGGATTCAGACCTAATTCAGAGGCCATTACCGCACAGAGGTTTGCTGTTTCGCGAGCATGCTGCAACAGGTTCTGACCGTAAGAAGAACGGTATTTCATCTTACCGATGATACGCACCAACTCAGGATGCAGGCCATGAATACCCAGGTCGATAGTTGTACGCTTACCGGTTTCGATAATCTCATTGTCAAGTTGTTTCTTCACTTTCTGAACAACCTCTTCAATACGGGCGGGGTGAATACGACCGTCGCTGACCAACTGGTGGAGGGCCAGACGGCACACCTCACGACGAACGGGATCGAAAGCAGAAATAACAATGGCCTCGGGAGTATCGTCCACCACAATCTCAACGCCGCAAGCGGCTTCAAGGGCACGGATGTTACGGCCTTCACGACCGATGATACGTCCTTTCACTTCATCATTCTCAATATGGAACACGCTCACGCTGTTTTCAACAGCTGTTTCAGTGGCCACTCGCTGAATGGTCTGAATCACAATCTTCTTGGCCTGAGCATTGGCATTGAGCTTGGCCTCGTCCATAATCTCGTTGATATAGCTGGCAGCCTGAGTCTTGGCTTCGTCTTTCAGCGATTCAACCAGGCGGTTGCGAGCCTCTTCAGCACTCAAGCCAGAGAGTTCTTCCAACTTCTCACGCTCTTTCTGCTGCATCTTGCCCAGTTCTTCCTGCTTAAGGGCCAGCGCTTTCTTCTCATTGTCAATGCGCTGCTGCTGATTGTCAAGCTCGTTCTTGCGACGGCCCAGCTCTTCCTGGCGCTGATTCAATGACAGTTCACGCTGCTTCAGGCGGTTCTCACTCTGCTGAATGTGCTGATTGCGCTGCTGAACTTCTTTCTCCAGCTCACTCTTCTTATTGATGAACTTTTCTTTCACCTCAAGGAGTTTCTTTTCCTTAATAACTTCAGCCTCTTTCTCAGCAGCCTCAATACGCTCCTGGTATTTCCCGTTGACTACTTTGAGAAATACAAAATATCCGCCTACAGTACCTAAAACGAGTGCTGCGACGGCAATTAAAATCACAAAGATTATATCCATAATTTAGGTTATTATATTAATGTTAATACTCTCAGCTCTATTACAAATGTCATTTTTCCTTGAGTGCCGCCTCAATTTCAGCAGTCAATTCAGCGAGAGTATTATCATAGGGAGCGGTATCATTCTTTGCGCGTTCACGCTCTAAACGGAACGCAATCTCAATCAGCGTCATCAAGGCTATCGTGTGATCGCTCTTGCGTCCTTTATAGACTTGGGCGTACGCACCATAGCGCTCTGAAATGAGCTTGGCTGCCTGACGGAAATATTGCTCGTCTTCACGATTATGAAGAACGGTCCTTATATCTTCGTCGTAAACGTGCAGCGTGATATTTAGGGTCTCCTTGTCTGATTTCTCTGCCATCGCCTGTCTTCCTTACTTTTCGTTACTCAGGATTGCAATGCACTTGTTCACATCGCGAATCAGCTTGGACAATCGGTCTTTGGCTCCCTGAAGGTCACCATCGGTAATCTCAATCATCTTCGCCATCTTCAGCGACTGGTAGTCACGATCGCTTTGAGTCAACTTTTCCTGCAGATGTTTAATATCCTGCTCATTCTTACCAATGAGGTCATACAACTCTGCATTCTCCTTTTTCAACTCTTGAAAACGGAGGAGCATCTGCCTCACTCGGGTTTGAAACGTTGATAAAGCTTTCTCGCTTTCGGTCATGATTACAATTTATTTGTGTCACAAAGGTAAACAAATAATATTAAAAAATGAAAAATGAAAAAAGAAAGCGCAAACAAGTTAACGGGTTTTAACCATTGAGAACTTCCCGTTATTAAATCTTAACTCTCTTTTTTCATTCTTCAACCGTTTAACGGCAATTTAATGATAATTGCAGTTTTACTGAAGTTTATAAAACTGTTAAGGAACCTGTAGTTTAGAGTTCCCAGAACTTCATTTTTTTTAATTCTCAGCCTGTGGCTGCTTTTCCTTCTTAGCCAGCATAACCACACGATAAACAAAATCGGTAATCCATTTCTGAGAAAAACCAAGTCGCTTGTTATATTCACGCACAGCCACGATGGTTTTCATCACGCTTGGATCGGTATAATCATTCTTATTAAAGATATCGTTCACCGTCTTTTCGGTCATCTGATAAAGTGCCTTCTTAAAGAAACCTGGCAAACGCAGTTTGAATTTCAACAGATTGCCCGTAAGCATCATCACATCCTGAACGAGTCCCTGGAACTGGAGGAGGTAGGGCTGTACATCCTGCAGTTTCTTACAACGACGACGAACACTGGAGTCAATTTCCTTAAAGAACTCATCGTCCATTTCATACATCTCCTTCAGCATCTTCTTGCAACGTGCTTTTTCACCAACACCAAGCTTTCCTCCCTGTGTGGGTACGCGTAATGTAACTTTGAACGTGCGAAGGTCTGGCAGTGAAGCCAGATTCGTAATATTCAGCTCTGAAGCCAATACTGCTTGGAAATATACACGGATGAGGGTCATAAAATCTTCCATGCCCCCAGTTTTCATTTCATTTTCTCCGGTTCCTTTACGACCGAACAATTTTGCAAAAAATCCCATATTGTGTTAAAATTTTTGCAAAGGTACAAAAGAGTTGTGAGTTTTTCACGCAGAGTTACAAGTTTTTAAAAGAAATACAGCAAAAAAAAGTTAAATAAACGACTTGAATTCGGCTTACTCCTTACGAAATGACAACTTTTCTTTAACTTTGCAATCTAATAACAACGAAAACAAAGAATGAAAGGCATTGTTTTAGCGGGGGGAAGTGGTACACGCCTCTACCCTATCACGAAAGGAATCAGCAAGCAGTTGATTCCGATTTTTGACAAGCCGATGATCTACTACCCAATATCAGCCCTCATGTTGGCAGGGATTCGGGAGATACTGATCATCTCGACTCCATACGACCTTCCTGGTTTCAAAAGACTGTTGGGCGACGGCAGTGAACTGGGCGTAAGATTTGAATACGCTGAGCAGCCATCGCCCGACGGACTGGCACAGGCATTTATCATTGGAGAGAAATTTATTGGCAATGACTGTGCCTGCCTGGTATTAGGTGATAATATATTCTATGGTTCCGGATTCAGCGGACTACTACGAGAAAGTGTAGAGAATGCCGAGAAACACAATCAGGCAACAGTGTTTGGCTACTATGTCAACGACCCCGAACGCTACGGTGTTGCAGAATTTGACAAAGACGGCAACTGCCTTAGCATTGAGGAAAAACCGTCAAAGCCCAAATCTAATTATGCTGTAGTTGGTTTGTATTTCTATCCAAACAGTGTTGTTGAAATTGCAAAGAATATCAAGCCAAGTGCACGAGGCGAATTGGAAATCACAACTGTTAATCAAGAATATCTTAATCAGAAAGCATTAAAAGTAAAGACTCTGCAAAGAGGCTTCGCATGGTTGGATACTGGTACACACGATTCGCTGTCAGAAGCCAGCACCTTTATTGAAGTGATTGAGAAAAGACAAGGTCTGAAAGTAGCCTGTCTGGAAGAGATCGCATTCAAGAAAGGATGGATTTCCAAGGAACAGCTTTCTGAATTGGCCAAGCCCATGCTGAAAAACGGCTACGGACAGTATCTGCAGCAACTTGCAAACAGTCAGGAGTAACCGAAAAGGTTAATGATAAATACTAATTAGACTAATATATCATTATAATATGGAAGATATCAAAAAAACAGAATCTATTGAGTCAATGGACTCTCTATCACCTATGGAAGAGGAATCGTCATTTGACATTAGGACGATCTTTACCTTAGTGATTCTTAACTGGCAGTGGTTCGTACTGTCAATGTTTATTTTCATGTGCGGTTCGTTATTGTATCTGCGCTATACTGATTCCATTTATCAGGTATCAGTAAAGATGCTGATCAAAGACGAAGCAAACAATCGTAGAGGTGGCAACCAGATGCTGGCTAACATGCAGGATCTCGGTTTTATCTCAAACTCAACCGGTATCGACAACGAGATTGAGATCCTTCAATCCAGAAGATTGGCATTGGAGGCAGTAAAAGACCTGAAGCTCTATACTGAGTATTCGGCTAAGGGACGTATCAAGGAACAATTAGTTTACAAGACACAGCCTGTCACTGTTGACTTGGATCCTGAAGCTCTGGACGAACTGAGTAAGAGCAGCAAGCCTTTTATCAACCTGAAGATTGAATACAAGAACGGCAAATACAACGTGAGCAGCCGAGACAAGAGTGAAGATATCGACACGGTGTTCAGCAACCTTCCCGCAACAGTAAGTACACCTGTGGGAAGCCTCACTTTCACAAAGAACACTTTCGCTATTGAACAATATGTCAAGCACTCTAAAGACAAAAACTTCAATGGTGAATTGATGAAGGAAGGCGACGTGCTGTTCGTAAAGATTTCCTCACCTGAGAACGTTGCTGTTCGCTATACCGCCGCTATGACGGTGGCCCCAACTTCAAAGATGACATCTATCGCACAGCTGACACTGAAAGACAAGCACCCCGTTCGTGCACAGGACTACCTGACTCAGCTGGCTCTTTGTTATAACCGTCAGGCTAATGCCGACAAGAACGAGATTGCCGTTAAGACCGAGGAGTTCGTTAACAGTCGTCTGGAAAAGATTAATGCAGAACTAGGCCTCACAGAAAGCGAGCTGGAGAACTATAAGAAACGCAACAATCTGACTCAGCTCCGTTTGGATGCCTCACAGTTGGTTAGTCAGGCCAACCAATATACAGAACAGTTGGCTCAGGCTAATACTCAGATGCAGTTGCTGGACTATCTGCGTGAATACGTAACAAGTCCTTCAAACAAATATCAGCTGATTCCTTCAAACGTTGGTTTGAGCGACCCTATCTCCTCATCATTGATCAACTCTTACAACCAGACGGTGCAAGACCGCAACCGTATGCTGGAATCTGCTTCTCAGCACTCTCCACAGGTGATGACAATGACTAACACACTGGACCGTCTGCAGACAACCATCAACGAGGCACTGTTGCAAGCACGTAAAACGACTGATATCCAGCGTCAAGGTGTGCAAAAGCAGTATAATATGTATCAGGACAGGGTGTCTAACACTCCTGAGCAGGAACGTATTCTGACTCAGATTGGTCGTCAGCAGGAAGTAAAATCTGGTCTGTACCTGATGCTGTTGCAGAAGCGCGAGGAGAACTCTATTGCCCTGGCAGCTACTGCCGATAAAGGAAAACTGATTGATGATCCTGTGTTCAACGGAAAGGTTAGTCCTAAGAACTCTATCATCATGCTGGTTTCTTTTGTCATCGGTTTTGCCCTTCCTCTGCTGATTGTTTACCTGATCCAGTTGCTGCGCTATAAGATTGAAGGCCATGATGATGTTGCCCGTCTGACCAATATTCCTATCATCGCCGACGTAGCAATAGCTAGCGAAGCAGTGAAGACAACTGCTGGTATCGTAGTACATGCAAATACGAACAACCAGACTGATGAGATATTCCGCTCTATGCGTACGAACCTTCAGTTCATGCTGAGCGACAGTCAGAAAGTTATTCTGTTCACATCATCAACATCGGGCGAAGGTAAGACGTTCAACGCAGCCAACCTTGCTGTCAGCTTCTGCCTGCTGGGCAAGAAGACCATCCTGGTAGGTGCCGATATCCGTAAGCCTGCCCTCGGTCGTCTGTTTGAGATTTACGACCATCAGAAGGGTCTTAGCAGCCTGTTGGTTCACGACAATGTTACCAATGACTTGCTGAAGTCTCAGATTGTTCCTTCTGGTGTGAATGAGAATCTGGATCTGCTGCTTGCCGGTCCTACACCTCCAAACCCAACCGAGTTGCTGTCTCGCGAGTCATTGAAGCAGATTATGCAGCTGCTGCGTGACAACTACGACTATATCATCCTTGATACTGCTCCTGTCGGATTGGTTACCGATACCCTCCAGTTGGGCAAGTACGCCGATGTTACAGCCTTCGTTTGTCGTGCCGACTACACACCGAAGTCAAATATCGGAATGGCCAACGCATTGGTTAAAGATTCGAAGATGCCAAACATGTGTATTGTCATCAACGGTATCGACATGTCGAAGAAGAAGTACGGCTACTACTATGGCTACGGCAAGTACGGCAAGTACGGAAGATATGGATACGGACGTTATGGATATGGTAAATACGGCTATGGTACTTACGGCTCTTATGGTTCGTATGGCAACTATAGCGAGAGCCACTATAGCAACAAGAACGACGAGTCCATCAAGCACTAAGCTAATATTGCAAGCTAAACTGAAGATAGTAAGATATGACAATTGCAGTTGATTTCGACGGTACAATCGTCGAACATCGCTATCCTGAAATTGGACCAGAAATACCATTTGCCACAGATACGCTGAAGATGCTCATCAAAGAGCATCATCGGCTTATCTTGTGGACAGTACGTGAAGGTGAGCTATTGGAAGCTGCTGTAAACTGGTGCAGAGAGCATGGCGTAGAGTTTTACGCAGTCAACAACGACTACCCTGAAGAAAGACCGGAGAACAACCAGCATTTTAGTAGAAAACTTAAAGTAGATATGTGGATTGATGACCGCAACTTAGGCGGTCTCCCCGACTGGGGCACCATTTATCGAATGATTACTCGTCACAAAACCTGGCACGACCTCATTATCGAAGAGGTACAGAGTGCTACTCTCACTCCCTACGAGGAAATGCACCCAAAGAAAAAACCATGGTGGAAGTTCTGAGAATTGAGAGTTGAGAACTGAGAACTGGGAGGTATGATTAGACTATCACTCAAATAAAAAACGAGGAACAAGAAACGAAAAGCGAGAATCATAAACAATCATAATCATCAACAAAAAATGCGAACCGTTTGGTTCGCATTTTTTGTTCTTTCAGCTTTTCTGATTTCTCAGGTATTCTGATACTTCAGATAATCTGAATCTTAGCTGTTTACTTCACCTTAGCAACGATAGCCTTGAATGCTTCGGGATTGTTCAGAGCCAGGTCGGCGAGCACCTTGCGGTTGATCTCGATGTCGGCCTTAGCCAAAGCACCCATCAGCTTAGAATAGCTCATACCCTCCAGACGAGCGGCAGCGTTGATACGCTGAATCCACAGAGCACGGAAGTTGCGCTTCTTATTGCGGCGATCACGATAGGCATAGGTCAGACCCTTTTCCCATGTGTTCTTGGCTACTGTCCAAACATTCTTGCGGGCTCCAAAGTAACCGCGAGTAAGTTTCAGAATACTCTTACGTTTTGCACGTGATGCTACGTGATTTACTGATCTTGGCATAGTTTCTTTACTTTAAATGTTAGACAATAGGTTAATTAACGGAGACACAACAGGTCGCGAACCTGCTTCATGTTGCTGTTGTCAACGATGGTGTAGCCAACCAAGTTACGCTTCTGCTTCTTGGTCTTCTTTGTCAGAATGTGGCTGTGGTAAGCGTGATGTCTCTTAACCTTACCTGTACCGGTGAAAGAGAATCTCTTCTTAGCACCGGAGTTTGTCTTTACTTTTGGCATTGTTTTTAAAATTTAAAATTGTTATTAATAAGCGGCGACTACGCATATACCGGGCGCGACGCCTTTTTTTCTTTCTTCTTAATCAACGGTTGTATTAACCATCAAACTGCTTAATCTTCGCTTTCTGTCAATTTCTTCAGTGCATCAGCACTAATCTTTGCATTTGCGAAAAGACCGCCATTGGCTGGTGTCTCGTCTTCGACATCTATCTCAGCCTTTGAAGCTGTAGCCTTAGTATTTCCTTTGAGTTCTGCCTCATTGGCTTCACGGTCACGAGCCTGCTGACTCTTCTTTGCCACACCGGCCTTTTTAGGTGCCAGATAGAGGAACATTTTCTTTCCTTCGAGAGAAGGCATTGACTCTACCTTTCCAAACTCTTCCAAATCATTTGCGAAGCGGAGCAGCAGGACTTCACCCTGTTCTTTGAAAAGGATAGAACGTCCACGGAAGAATACGTATGCACGTACTTTGTTTCCTTCCTCCAGGAATTCCTTTGCATGTTTCAGTTTGAACTGATAATCGTGCTCATCGGTCTGAGGTCCGAAGCGAATTTCCTTCACTTCCACCTTCACCTGCTTGGCTTTCATTTCTTTAGCACGTTTCTTCTGCTGGTAGAGGAATTTTGAATAGTCAATGAGACGACATACTGGTGGATTGGCATTTGGTGAAATCTCAACAAGATCAACGCCTTGCTGGCGTGCCATATCCAATGCTTGCTTTGTAGGCATTACTGAAGATCCGCTTTCACCTACGATGCGGACTTCACGCACGCGTATCTGTTCATTTACGCGGTACTGATTCTGTTTTTTGTCGGGTTTCATTAACTATTTTAAGAAAATCGGCTGCAAAGTTACGCTTTTTCAGCTAATTAGCAAACTTTTTGGCCAATTATTTTTATCTTATTTACAATTATTTTTCATTTAGGAATATCCGTATCTGTTCTATCGACTGTTTCAGTTCCTCGGGGTTAAATCCATGACCTGCTCCTGGTATCACATACAAGCGTGCTTTTTTATAAAGTTTTACTGCATGTTCGGAGTCCTTCATCGACACCACCGGGTCTTTATCACCCTGTACAATGAGCACGGGTTTCTTGTATTTTCCTATCTTGTCGAAGACCTTCAACGGACGTACTTCCTGAAAGAAGCGTTTTCCCAATGGCACATTCCACACCAAGGTGGTATCTGGAATCATCTCATCCTTCGGATAGCGTTCGTTCCAGTTATCTGGAATACAGAGGGCTGGATAGACAAGTACTACCTTATTGACAGCCTTTGGCAGTTCAGCAGCCGCCAGAGCCGTAACGAGACCGCCCTGACTTTCGCCTATGAGTACGATTTTCGAGGCATCCACATAATCCATGTGTCTGAAATGATCCACCAATACTTTCAAATCGTTCTTCTCATCGAAAACCGACATATTCATGGTGTTATTATCACTCCGACTGTTCACAGAGCCACAGGGGAAATCGAACGAGAATGTCTGATAGCCCATCTCTGCCAACGGTTCAAAATAATTCTTTCCGAAATGATGAGTTCCATTAAAGCCATGTGAGATGATGACCAGAGGAAGTTTCTCTTTTACATTTTCAGGATGATGTAGCACACCGAAAATTTTCCGTCCTCCCTTTTCTATCCACATGTTAGTATTCTTCCAAACTGTCTCCTTCTGCGCCACGACGCTAAGAGGCAGCAAGAGCATCAATAAGAGAAATAACTTTTTCATTATTATAAGTCGTTAGTAATTTATATTCAAGACAAACAAGTAGTTTCTGTTTTAAAAAAACAGGTAAATGATAATCAAGGTAAATAGGTAGTTTACATTCCCAATAAATGGGTGAAGAGAATCTTACATCCGATAAAGAGCAGGATAGTGCCACCCAGCAACTCCGGCTTCAGTCTTCTACGGATGCTGGCTCCGAAGCGAATGCCCAACAGAAAACCCACAATACTCAGTACCAGCGAGCCTAAACCAATGATGAACAGAGGCAGCACAAGCTGCTCCATCTCTTCGTAGCCAGTCACCGCCATCGATATGCCTACAGCCAAAGCATCAATACTCGTAGCCACCGCCTGCATCAGTTGAGTTTTCAGACTTCGTGGATTAAAGTGATGCTCTTCTTCCGGCTTGCCCGCCTCACATATCATTCCAATACCGAGAAAAGCCAACAGTCCGAAGGCTATCCAATGATCGTATGCTTCTATATAGCGTTGGAAACCGCTCGTGGCAGCCCACCCTATCAGTGGCATTACCGCCTGGAAGAGTCCGAAGAGGAAAGCCGTGCGCATCATCACTGCCCAAACTTTCTGCTTCAGCAACACACCACTGACAATAGAGACTGTGAAACAGTCCATAGCCAATGCCACTGAGAGGAACAATATATCAACAATACTCATCATATTAAATCAGTGTGGAAAGGAGCCCTATTTAAAAGAAGGAATCAATCTATACGAAAGGAGGAAGTAATCTATACGAAAGGCTGAGTGTATCTAATAAAAAGACGGAAAGGCTTCCATATTCAGCCTTTCCGTCACTAATATAAATATTGCTTAGAAGTTCTTCGTCTGCTCTTTAACCTCAGCATTCACCTTATCGATGAATTCCTGAATGGTCATGGTAGCCTGTTCGCCGCCACCCTGCTGACGCATAGAAACAAGTCCTTCAGCCTCTTCTTTCTCACCTACGATAACCATATAAGGAATACGTTTCAACTCATTGTCGCGAATCTTACGGCCCAGTTTCTCATTACGCAGGTCGATAGAACCACGAACACCCTGCAGATCAAATTGCTTCAGCACTTTCTTCGCATAGTCGTTGTATTTCTCCGACAGAGGAAGGATAGCCACCTGATCGGGTGTGAGCCAGAGTGGGAAATGACCGCTGGTATGCTCGATAAGCACAGCCGTGAAGCGTTCCATCGAACCGAAGGGAGCACGGTGAATCATCACAGGTGTCTTCTTCTGGTTGTCCTCGTCGGTATATTCCAACTGGAAGCGCTTAGGCAGGTTGTAGTCAACCTGGATAGTACCCAACTGCCAGCGACGACCGATAGCATCCTTAATCATGAAGTCGAGCTTAGGACCATAAAAAGCGGCCTCACCATACTCAACCTTTGCGGGCAGGCCCTTCTCCTGACAAGCCTCCACAATAGCCTTCTCAGCCAGAGCCCAGTCTTCGTCGGTACCTACATACTTGTCGTGGTCGTTAGGATCGCGCAATGAAATCTGTGCTTCAAAGTCGAAGCCGAAAGCGCTGAGCACGATATTGATAATATCCATCACGTTCAGGAACTCCTGCTTCACCTGGTCAGGACGACAGAACAGGTGGGCATCATCTTGAGTAAATGAACGCACGCGTGTGAGACCGTGCAGCTCACCGCTCTGCTCATAACGGTAAACAGTGCCAAATTCTGCAATACGCAGAGGCAGGTCACGATATGAACGGGGTTTCCAAGCGAAAATCTCGCAGTGGTGAGGACAGTTCATTGGTTTCAGCATGTACTCTTCATCCTCTTCAGGAGTATGAATAGGCTGGAACGAATCCTTGCCATAGTGAGCATAGTGGCCAGAGGTCACGTAAAGGTTCTTCGAACCGATATGTGGAGTGATTACCTCCTGATATCCGAAACGCTTCTGCACCTTACGCAGGTGATCCTGCAAGCGCAGACGAAGTTCGGTACCCTTTGGCAACCAGATGGGCAGACCCTTACCAACTTTATCAGAGAACATGAAGAGTTCCATCTCCTTACCAATCTTGCGATGGTCGCGCTTCTTAGCCTCTTCCAGCATCACCAGATACTCATCGAGCATCTTCTTCTTGGGGAAGGAGATACCATACAGGCGCTGCATCTGCTCACGGGTAGCATCGCCACGCCAGAAAGCACCAGCCACGCTGGTCAGCTTCACAGCCTTGATCTCGCCTGTATCAACGAGGTGCGGGCCACGGCACAGGTCGGTAAAGTTACCCTGTGTATAGGTAGTGATGGTACCGTCTTCCAAATCCTGCTCAATATGCTCGCACTTATAGGTCTGACCATCGGCGGCAAACTCTTTCAGAGCATCGGCCTTAGCCACCTCTTTGCGAACAACGGGCTCTTTCTTGGAAGCCAGTTCCTTCATCTTCTGTTCAATCTTGGGGAAGTCGCTCTCTTTGATGCTCTCGCCACCTGGCAGCAGCACATCATAGAAGAAACCGCTTTCAACGGCAGGACCGAAACCGAACTGAATGCCAGGATACAACTCCTGCAATGCTTCAGCCAAGAGGTGGGCACTGGTATGCCAGAATGTGTGCTTACCCTGCTCGTCATCCCACTTGTAAAGTTCGATTTTGGCGTCCTCATTGATAGGACGGTTCAATTCCACAGTTTCACCATTTACGCCACAGGCCAATACGCTGCGTGCCAAAGCCGGTGAAATGCTTTCGGCAATCTCAAGTCCCGTTACGCCCTGCTCATACGAGCGAACAGATCCGTCGGGAAAGGTAATTTTGATTTCCATATCTACAATATATGTTTTTGTTTAAGCGAATGCAAAATTAGTACATATTATTGACAAAAAGACATTTTTTTATTGAAAAGTTTGGAAGTTAGATGAAATTTACCTATTTTTGCAGCCGATAAATGTATTAATAACTCAATTTTTAAATCTTTATTGCCTATCGAAAGAAATTTACTTCATAACAAAACTTAAAGAATAATATGAAGAAATTTGAAGGAGTGACCGACGAGCAGTTGGCATTACTCTATGCCGGAGGTGACAATAAAGCATTCGACGAGCTATTAGTTCGCACTCAAGAGAAATTGTTTACTTATATTATGTTCGTGGTTCGCGATCACGATACTGCTGACGATATATTCCAGGAGACCTTCGTAAAGGTGATTACCAAACTTCAGCAGCAGCAGTACACCGATAGCGGCAAGTTCCAGTTCTGGGTAACTCGCATTGCCCACAATGTGATTATGGACTGGTACAGAGCGCAGCGCAATGAGCATATCGTAGAACCAAATGCCGAGAACGACTTAAACAATCTTCGCTGTTCAGACATTTTAGATACTTATCGTGAAACCGAGTTGGTCAACGAGCAGGTACTCTGTGACGTCAAGAAGATGATGAACGCTCTCCCCGCCCCTCAGCGCGAGGTTGTCTATATGCGTTTCTACCAGCAGCTGTCGTTCAAGGAGATAGCTGAACTCACAGGTGTCAGCATCAACACCTCATTGGGACGTATGCGCTATGCGTTGTTTAACCTTCGCCGCATGGCAAAAGAACACAATATCGAATTGGCCCTACAACTGTAATACGACCACGAATTACACGAACCTAACGAGTTGTGTAATTCGCATATATATAATTAATAAGGTGTAGGATGTTCAGAGTCTCTTCAGTTCCTGAATTGTATCTTCGGGTCTAGAACTTCTGAACACATAACTTCCAGCCACCAGCACATCGGCACCGGCCTGTACCAACAGCGGTGCCGTTTGTTGTTGCACCCCACCGTCAATTTCTATCAGCGCCTTACTTCCATGAACATCTATCATCTGGCGCAACTGGCGGGTCTTTTTCAGAATCGTATCAATAAATTTCTGTCCGCCAAAGCCAGGATTCACGCTCATCAGCAGTACCATGTCCACATCATCAATAATATCCTCCAGCAAACAAACCGGAGTAGCCGGATTCAAGGTAACGCCGGCTTTCATCCCTGCATCATGAATTTCCTGTATGGTGCGATGCAGATGGGTGCACGCCTCATAGTGCACATTCATCATCATAGCGCCCAAACGAGCGGTCTGCTGAATATAGCGTTCGGGACCTACAATCATATAATGCACGTCGAGTGGTTTTTTACAAGCCGAAGCCACGGCTTCCATCACGGGGAATCCGAAAGAGATGTTGGGAACAAACGAGCCGTCCATCACATCAAGGTGAAGCCAATCGGCCTCACTGCGATTAATCATTTCTATCTCGCGGTCGAGATGCAGGAAGTCGGCAGCAAGCAAGGAAGGAGATACTATTGCCATTTTAGGGAATTGACAATTGATAATTGATAATTGACAATTGATAATTCAGAACTGAGAGGTGAGAACTGAGAGGTGAGAGTTCATATAGCGGTAGCAAACTCTACACTATCCACTCTACACTCTACACTACCCACTAGTTCAAGCAGTACGCCTGACCGTTAGACACTCTGTAGGTATAAGCTAATTCTTTAATAAACTTCAACACCTTTTCACTTGGGTTTCTTTCTTCGTGAGTAAATATTTGCATAGGCATAAGCATTTAATTGTTTACTTCTGTTTTTAAAACGCTCTTGCCTACAAATTATTATACTATTCAACAGAAATATTTTCAAATTCTTTCATTCCGTTCAGGAAAGCCTGTGCATCCATACGTTTTTTGCCAGACAATTGCAACTCGTTAATCTCAAGCAGTCTGTCGGCGCAAGCTATATAGAGGTGTTTCTTTTCTGCTATCACCTGCCCTACTGGTCCTGTGGTTTGGCGCTCGGTCTTTGTTGTCTTGAACACCTTCAGCACCGTGGTCTTGCCATCCGCCATCTTTATGTTGGTCCATGCACCGGGATATGGGCTCAATCCGCGCACAAAGTCGTACACCTTCTTGGCCGGCTGGTTCCAGTTGATCTGACAGGTCTCCTTGAAAAGTTTTGGAGCAGGCTTTAAGAATTGAGAGGTGAGAGATGAGAGATGAGAGGTATGATTAGACTCTTCGTTGAGAAGCTTATCATTAGCAGAACCAATCATACCTCTCAACTCTGAACTCTCATCTCCTAGTTGTTCATAGCTCTCGGGGTGTCCGTTGGCGGCGATGATTCTGTCGAGGGTCTGCAAACAGATTTCTGCGCCAAGATGCATCAGTCCGTCATAGACATATTCCACATTCGCATCGTCAGGAATGGCGAAAGGCAATTGCATGATGATACGCCCCGTGTCAATATCATGATCAAGGAAGAAGGTTGTGACGCCGGTCATGGTCTCACCATTAATAACGGCCCAGTTGATGGGAGCCGCGCCACGATATTGAGGCAACAGGGCAGCATGTACATTGAAAGTACCATACTCAGGCATGGCCCATACTACCTCTGGCAACATGCGGAAAGCCACCACCACTTGCAGATTGGCCTGATAGGAACGCAATTGCTCAACAAACTGCGGGTCCTTCATCTTCTCCGGCTGCAGCACAGGGAGTCCTTGCTGCAAAGCATATTTCTTTACTTCCGATGCCTGCACTTCATTCTGATGACGGCCAACAGGCTTGTCGGGCTGGGTCACCACAGCCACCACATTATATTGATTCTCTACAAGAGCTTTCAGGGTTTCCACAGCAAACTCGGGCGTACCCATGAATATGATTCTCAAGTCTTCTTTCTTCATACTTCCTTTTTACTCTTCACTCATGTCGGCCACCATCTTTCTGTATTGCATATACAGACGCTGACGTGATATATACCCCTGCAGCCGATGCTCAATATCCACCACGGGCAGCCAGTCGGCATGGGTGCGGTCAAATGTGCGCATCACGTCGGTCATCGTCGAATTGTTTGTCAGCATCGCTGCCGGTGCCTGCATCAGTTGCGATGCCTTGAAATGATGATACAGTTCGATTCTGAACACCACATGTCTTATCTTCGTTATGTCTATCTCGCCCAACAGCGTTCCACCAGCATCCAATACCGGCAACACGCTACTGCGCGAACGACTGATTACATGTACTATCTTTCCCAGTTCCACATCTGGAGCCACAGCCTCAAAGTCGCGTTCAATCACCGAGTCCAACTGCATCAGCGTCAGCACAGCATGGTCAGTATGGTGCGTAATCAGTTTACCCTCCTTGGCCAGTCGCGAACTATAGATACTGTGAGGTTCAAACAGGTTGATGGTCAGATAACTGCTCACCGATACAATCATCAGCGGCAGGAACAGATTATAACCGCCCGTAAGTTCGGCTATCAGGAAGATACCCGTGAGCGGAGCGTGCATCACGCCCGACATCACACCAGCCATTCCCATCAACGCGAAATTCTTCTCTGGCACATATACGCCCACGTCATAGACGTTCCACAAGTGGGAGAAAAGGAATCCGGCAAAACAGCCTATGAACAGTGACGGAGCAAATGTACCGCCACAACCGCCGCCGCCATTCGTTGCCGAAGTGGCAAACACTTTCAGCAGCAGCACAAAGGCTATATAGGAGATAAACACATTGGGATGACCTGAGAATGGCGAGTTGTTCAGTATCTGATACCAGTCGGCCTCGGTTTTTCCGTTCAACAACAGGTTGATGGAACTATAGCCCTCACCATACAGCGACGGAAACAGGAATATCAGCAGACTCAGCACGGCGCCACCAATGGCGAGTTTCACGTAGGGTTTGTCTCTGAACCGGGCAAAGATGCCTTCGGCAAAGCTCATGGTACGGATAAAGTACAGGCTCACCATACCGCAGAACATTCCCAACAGAATACAGGCGGGCACGCGCTCCACCGTCCAGTCGTTGTCCAGATGGAACGTGAACAGGGCTGCGTCACCACTAAATATATAGGTGATGCATGTCGCCGTCACACAACTCACCAGGATAGGCAGCAGCGAGGTCATCGTCATATCAATCATCAGCACCTCGAGCGTAAACACCAGTCCTGCTATCGGCGCCTTGAAGATACCGGCTATGGCACCCGCAGCGCCACAGCCCACCAACAGCATCAGCGTACGACTGTCCATTCTGAACAGTTGGCCCAAGTTCGAGCCTATGGCCGATCCTGTCAGCACGATAGGCGCCTCGGCACCCACCGAACCGCCAAAGCCGATAGTGATGGCCGATGCAATGACCGACGACCACGTGTTGTGCGTCTTCAGTCTCGACTTGTTCGATGAAATTGCATAAAGAATACGGGTGATACCGTGAGAGATATCGTCCTTCACCACAAAGCGGATGAAGAGGGAGGTAAGATAGATACCCACCACAGGATATACCAGATAGAGCCAGTTGTACGAGTCGGCATTAAACTGACTGGTCAGCAGAGAAACAATCTGATTGATAATCCAGTGAAGGATGAAAGCGGCTACAGCAGAAAATAATCCTACAAAGAATGCCAATATCAGCACAAACATTTTCTCGCTGATATTCTTCTTTCGCCATTGGTTCAACCTTACAAACCAAGAACTATACCCTGTGTCAACCGTTGTATCCATGAATGGGGCAAAGATACAAAAAAAATCGATAATTGAAGAATGAAGAATAAAGTTTTTAATCCATTATCAACAAACAAAAGACATAAATCAAGGCATCCTGACTGTTCAATAATAACTCATTCTGACCAAACAAGGAAAAAATCTGTTCAAACTGCTTCCTGCCACTTTGTTTTTACCAGTTTCTTGCATCCCGTTTGAGATTAATTATGTATTTTTGCTTGCAAAACGATGATAAAAGAATCCCAAGATTCACCTTATTTCATATTACGCAACTAAATCTAAAAACTGTATATGAGAAAAATTTTTGTTATTGTAACCCTATTCCTCGGTATCTTGTCGGGCCAGGCTCAAGAGAAGGTCATCAAGGTACTGAAGAAGGACGGAACGACCACCCCAACCCGTGTGGCCGACTTAAAGCAAATCCAGTTTCTTACTATTGAAGAAGGCGGTCAGGGTCTGTTGGTGAAAACGCTGAATGGCGGTACCTCAGCCGTACGCTTTGAGACAAAACCCGTTGTCACCATTTCCGACGGCAAACTGATCATCAAGCCCAGCTCGTCGGATGCTATAGAGTTCGAAATCAGCGATATTGCCGAAATTCTGTTTGGTGATGCTTCCGACCAGGCAAGCATCAACGAGGTGAAAGGCTTCACCTTCATCCTACAGGACCGCGGTGCACTCCTTCAAGGCATTCCGCAGGGTGCAAAGGTCTCTGTGTACTCCCTCGATGGCCGTAGTCTGCCTGTTCCTCCCATTCAGAATGGCGAACTGCGTTTGAACCGCGCTACCTTAGGCTCAGGCATCTTTATCGTTAAGATAGGCAATTTCTCCACAAAAATCAAACTATAGTTTTCCACTCTCCTAACATTATACTTTTTCAAAATGAAAAAAATTATCCTATCAGCCGTTGCACTCCTTGGAGCCACACAACTCATGGCTCAGCAACCCGCCACGATGATTACCAAACTTACCAACGGTGCTGTAGTACGTACTGAGGTTAACGAGGTGGAAAAGATTGTATTTGCCGACTCTACCTTCAATCTCAACAGTAAAGGTATTCGTATTCTTGAGGCCGACGAGCTCTGCTGGCCCGAAGACCGTCTGCTGCCCCACCTCCTTCCCCCAGCCTCAGTGGTCAGATCATTGGATATGAGCGCTGCCGCGCTGAGCGATGAGGAACGTGTGATGTTCTGCACCCTACAGGGCATTGTAAACCGCTCACAGCCGCGTATTCTTCTATATAATCACAACGAGGAGCCACAAACCACCTGGCCTTCGGCCCATAGCATCCGCACCTCGCCCATTCCTTCTTCCACGCCTTACAATCTGGTGAAACTGTTTCAGGAAGAGATCAAGGGTCTGGTGCTATACAGCAATGAGCGCAGCGAGCACTACGCCAACCTTGCCGTCACCATTGCCGGACTGGACCGTCTGCTGCCTGTAACGGCTGCCATTAAGTCAAAACTGGAGGCCAATGGTCTGGAATTTCCTGTTGTAGAGGATCTCACCCAGCTCACCTATACCAATGCGCAAGGTGTTTACAACTATCTTTACAACAACTATTGGAGCCGCTGCAACCACCGTCTGCTCATCAGCGAGCGCCCCACTATCCCCTATGTTCATGACATCGGTGCTGCCTGCGGTTCTGCCTGCGTATGGCTCGACCCCCGCAACGCCAGCGAACGGCAGGTGCTCGACAAGATGCTCAAAGACTTGACACCTGGTCGTGACATCGTATTAGGCTGGTATGCCGAGGAGCGCTCTGGTGTGGGCGAAGCCACCAGGTACGGTCTTTCCACCGTTCCTGCCGATTTCTTTGAGAACACCACCGTTTATTCGGCAGTAAACAAGCCTGTAAAGATAGCTCCTGTACCCAAGCGTCCTAAGTTGGAAAACAAGGTATATGCATCGGTCTATATCAGCGACGGTGACAACATCCAGTATATTCAGCATGCTATGGCCAAGATTTTTGAACAGTCGGGCCGTGGCAGAATGGCCATGAACTGGACCGTGAGTCCGGCACTGGCCGATTTCTCACCTATGATGCTGAACTACTATTATCGCAAGGCTTCTACCAACGACTGTTTTGTCAGTGGTCCATCAGGTTTGGGCTATGCCATGCCCTATGATGCTCTTGGCCGAGTCTATTATGCCCCTTCGTACAATGCCAAACTGCTTACACCGTATGCTCAGCTCACTCAGCGCTATTTGGAGAAGAGCGGTCTGCGTATCATCACCATCTGGGATAATCTTAGCGATGCCCAACGCAAGTCGTATGCCGAAAACTGTCCTTATCTCTACGGACTTACTATCAACGACTATGAGCAAGGCAGCCGACTATCCACCAAGGTATTGAACAATTGGCTTACCATCACCCCACTCTATCCCTGTTACAAGGGTACTGTTGACGAGGTTGCCGGACTGTTTGGCCGTGATATCCAGAACTACGACGGTAGTGCACCAGTGTTCGTAACTGGTCAGGTCTCGGTGTGGGATGTAGGACCCGACAAACTTGTTGAATTGCCCAATAAGCTGGACGCTCAAGCTCCCGGCAATGTAAAAATCGTACGTGCCGACCACTGGTTCAGCTACTACAACGAGGCACACCACTTGCCGTTCAACCTCACCATGCTACAGGATATGGCGATTACCACATCGCCAGCCAAGTCGAATGCCAGACTCGCTGCCGACGGTTCTCCCTCTGAGGGTTATATTTGGATTTCAAGCACTACCGACGGCACCGGTTGGGTACAGTTAGACTTCAAGGAGCCCTACCAGATTAGCCGTTATGTGGTGCGCCATGCCGAGGCTTCCGGTTTGGATGCCGAGCTCAACACCCGCGATTTCACAGTCGAGGTTAGTCTCGACGGCGAAACCTGGACTACTGTTGGCTCCCACACACAGAACATTTCTCCCGTCACCGACGCCAGTATCACTCCTGTCGAAGCCCGTTTCGTTAGAGTGAATGTCACCAATGGCGGCAGCGACGGTTATGTTCGCATCGGCGACATCGAGGTATATGGCGCCCATTAATCTTGAAAGGACATCAAACTACATAGCAATTCTTCGTTAAAAGGAAGTCAGTAGTTTCACTGCTACAACAAATTATAGCTATAATTCTCGCAATTATGGCTATAATTTTTGTAATTATAGCTATAATTTGTTTCAGCCACTCTAACCCTGCATTTAAAAAGTTCAGAAAATGGATAATAATTGAATGTCTATAACTATGTTTTTTGATATTTAGGACCCCAAAAACGGCAAGAAAGAGCATTTTTCTCCATTTTATTTTGGTAATTATACCAATAATATGTACTTTTGCCAAAACGAACAAATGTTTAAAACATAGGTATGCGAACCTATATTTATATGATTGAGATACACAATCTTGTGTTCTCACCTTTCCAAAAAGAAACTACATATAATAATATACTAATTTAAACAAAGCAATTATGGAAATTAAAAAACTATTGACTAAAACGCTCCTTGCCGTAGTGGTATTACTTTGTGGGCAAAATGCTTTTGCACAAACCACCACAACACTTCTTGAGTATGGTACAGGAGATGTAGCATGGACAGCAGAGAAGGTTGAAGAATGGACAGCTGGTGGTTCTCCAACTCTTGCCGATGGTATAGTTACAATATCTGGTGGCAATGGCGGTTATGAAACATCAAAAACCATTTCACCAATAGCTAATGCTATCATTAATGTTACTGCTGTATGGAGAGCAGCTTCGAGTACTGGACGTTATTTTTCTGATGGTAATGGTAGCTATTTCCGATTCGGAAATATTGTAGTTGCTCAGAACGACCAAGACAAAACGCATGGATATGTTTTTACTGGATTGAGCAATCTTGGTTCCGTAACTACATTTACAGCAGGTAGCTATCGTGTTGATGTTACAATTTCAACATGGTTGAAGATTGAGGCTGAGATTAATACTGCAGAAAACAAACTCACTACATTTACCATTAAGTCTGAGGATGGTACTAAAACCTATGCAAGTGCTTCTAATGTAACTTTAACTAGCGCTGACTATACCACCGTAGCATTTGGATATAAAAAAGGTGGCGGTGTTAAAACAACCAATAAAGAGCAGTTGAAGTCAGTAAAAATCACCCAGACTGCTCAAGATGTTACTAATGTTGGCTATACCATCAACTACAAACTTGGCGAAAATCTGGTTAAGTCTGTTGAAGGTGAAGGTGTGGTTGGCCAGGAAATCACCGCTGATATCGCTGTTGACGGTACAGAGGCTGGTTATGAGGACAAGCACTATCTTATTACTGCCGCAGAGGCACCAACTATGACATTGGTTGCAGAAGCTGCAAGCAACGTATTGAACGTTCCTGTTCGTGCTCCTCTCACAGCAACTCTGAAAGTAACTACTACCATAGGAACAAACGCCCCCGTATTGGTTACAACTCCTCTCGTAGAAACCGATGCGAAAGTGCATGCTTGGAGTTATGCTTATCCTATGTATGTGTTGGATGGTGGAAAGTATTATAAAGCTGACAATACTACAACATTTGGTGAAGGTGGAGAATTTACAGACGGAC